>DATKLC010000001.1:0-19364 GCA_035542635.1 Candidatus Krumholzibacteriaceae bacterium
TCGGGAACAAACTCAGAACGAAACTTCACACAATCCTGAAGCTTCTGACTCTGCACAATCCGCTCCGCATGCTCCTTCATCTCACCCAACCCAACAATCACAAGCTTGGCGTTCGGAATCTCCTTCAAAATCAACGGCATAGCCATAACCAACTTATCCACACCCTTAATCCACACCAAACGCCCAACAAACAAAATCATCTGCTCATTATCCTTAATCCCATACAACTCTCGAACCTTTTTCACTTGCGCCGCGCTCACTTTTTCTGGGCTGTACTTCTGCGGATCAACACCATTATAACAAACCTTAATCTTCTCCTGAGGAAAACCCAAACCCACAAGCTCATCCTTCATAGCGTTAGAAACCGTCACAATCATATCCGCCATCTGCCCAGCACGATGCTCGATATTATTCACCACATCAGAGCCATTGCCCAACGTACGCCCTTTCTCAGTGGAATGCACATGAAACACAAACGGCAAATCCAAATCCCGCTTAACCGTAATACCAGCCATTGCCGAAAGCCAATCATGCGCAATCACGATGTCAAACTGAAATCCCTCCTTCGCCACAAGCTCATTAATAATCTTCGAAGCACTCAAATAATTATAAACCAAAATCCTCGAAAAAAGATTAATGCCCCTACCCCATTTCCTCACATCCTCCGCGATCACATCGGGAAGAGAATCAGAAACATCAATATCCAACGGACGGTGAATTTCCACGCCCCGCCAAAGCTCCCGCGTCGGCAAACTTCCTTCAACATCATTCATAGTAAACACAGAAACCTCCTGATCAAGCAAAACAAACTTTCTCGTAATCTCCGCGGCATAAGTACCCAAACCACCCACAATCTTGGGCGGATACTCATACACCAACACCGCCATCTTCATTCATTCTATCTCCCGAAATCTTTCTCCACTAAGGGCTAAACGAGAATAAAAGCACTATGAAGGCATACTCTATTAATTTTTCTCTCACACCCGACATATAAATCCTAAAGTTTCATGCAAAAATTGAAAAACATCTTTAATACTACTCTATTAATAATATCAAGCTATACGGGGAGCAGTGTAATAATGCAGTTAAACCCAATCAAGAAAAGAATTCTTGAAGAACTATGGGAAAAAGGAAAACCACTAAAACCAATGGAAATTGCACGACCACTTGGAATAAAAAATCAACAAGCCATGATGCACCTGCTTAACTTAAAAAGCATGGGCTACGTATCAACACCAGAAAGAAATCAGTACACAATCACAGAACTCGGAAAAGAAGCATTAGGAATACCAAAGATCACAAAAAACCAAGCCTCACAAATTTTGAACCCAATACCACACGAACGGGCTTTCCACTTCTACACAAGAATCGGCCATTACTCGGGCATTTCTGCAAACAGCCTTCAAGACTTCTGCGACAAGATTCAAAAAGTCAGCATACAAACAATCGAGTTTCACATGCCTCGCAAAGACTTTGAAAGCTGGATTCACAACCTAGGCGACAACGAATTGGCAAAAAAACTAGCGATAATTCGAGAACAAGGCATTTCGGGTGAAGAACTTCGACAAAAAATCTACGAAACCACGAAAAACCGCTGCGAAGAACTAAGAAAACTAACCACACAATAGCGCACGTTTTAAGTAGAAAATCTTCCTGTTCTCAAGGTTTACTGACAAATATACCTAAATGGTGCAAAAACCATGGAAAAAAATTACTTTTACATTTTCTTGGCGAGTTTTGGTTTCAGTTTCATTTTCATCTTTTCCACGGTTCTTAATCAAGGCGGAATCTCAAGTCTTGAACAAGTCATTTTCAGGCTTACCCTTGCTCTGCTTTTCCTATTCCTCATTTTGAAAGGTAAAGTTGTTCTTCCACAAAAGAGGGATTTACCTTACTTCATCGCTTTGGGATTGGTTTTATCACTGTTTCTGCTCTTCGCTCTCACGGCGATAGCCTTTCACAGCCCTGTTCCAGTAACATCAGCTTTGGTTTATACGCAGCCAATTTTCACAACAATAATTGCCTATCTCGCAGGTAGAGAGAGATTTCATCCTGTTAAAGTTCTTGTGATACTGATTGGAGTTGTGGGCGTTTTTCTTGTCACAAACATTTTTTTCCAGCAAATCACTTTGGGCGCAATTTTCGCGTTGAGCGCTGGCCTTCTTTACGCGTTGTATCTTTTCCTTAAAAGAGCGGAAAAACCCTACGCGCCGTTTCAACTGTTGTTCAACACTCTTCTATTCTCTGTTCCGTGCATTCTAGGACTAGGCGCGGTTTTAACTGTCCTAATAAATAAACCAGAATTCGTCGGCTTTTCAATGCCCACTTCGTATCAGTTTTTACTCCTATTTCTCTTCGCCTTTTTCAGCACCATACTGCCATATGGTTCCTTAAACAAAGTAAATCCCAACAAAGTTTCACCCAGCACCGAAGGCACAATTTTGCTGCTGGATCCAACGCTTCATACTTTTTGGGCATTTTTGCTGTTAGGGCAACTGGTAGGTTTGCTTCAATATGTGGGTATTTTCCTCATCCTACTAACTGCTGTGCTGACATTAAGAATAAAATAACCATCAGAATACGCGTTTTATTTCTTCTCTAACTGCCTCACGATTCTTTCAACGTTTTTGCTTGTGGGAATTCTAGCGTGTTCGAATTTTTCTTTGGGTTTGCTTAAAGGTTTTGTTGCATCGATGCCCAGTTTTGTGGTTAATCCTGTTTCTTGGTCTGCAGAGGGATCAAGTGTTGAGCCTCGAGCGTTTGGTATCAACACCATGTCTTCGTTTGCTTGAAAACGTGTGGCTATTGCCCATTCAACTTCTTCCATGTTGTAAACGTCAATGTCCGTGTCAACGACCACCGCGTGTTTTAGGCTTGGGTGAGCGCCGAAAACGGCTGCCAACGCGTTTTTTGCGTCTCCATCTTTCTGCTTCTCAATCGAAACAACTGCGTGAAGCCATCCGCATCCGCCTGCAGTTAGATTCACAGCACCTATTTTCGGCACAACTATAGCAACTGCCTCCCAAATCTTAACCTCGTGTGGCAATCCCATCAACAGCTTATGCTCATTCCCAGAAGGCAACAAAGCCTGGTAAACATAATCATCGCGGTGCATCATGCCCACGATTTCTATAATTGGCTGGCTCCGCTTAACGTCATAAGTTCCAGTTACATCAACAAGAGGACCTTCCACCACTTCTTTCTTCGAAGACAAACGAGCTTCCAACACTATTTCCGCCTCTGCAGGCACCAGTGCATCCACATGTTCGCATTCGACAAGGCTTAGCCTGTTTTTCAATAAGGTATTCGCAACATCGAACTCGCAGACACCAAACGCAACAGGCGAAGTAGCTGCCAACATAACCGCAGGGTGCAAGCCAATTGAGATTGCAACATCCAAATCCTGACCCGATTCTTTAGCCATGGTCCACAATTTGAAAAGATGACGCGGAACAAGCCGAATGGCGACATGCGTTTCATCCAAAACTTGAAGTCGATGAATAGAAACATTCATTACTTTTTTATCCTGACTTCTGGCAGAAACGATGGCAGAAGTGATGTATGGTGCTGCGTCATTTTCAAAATGTTTCAAGACGGGGATTTTAGAAAGTTTAGGTCTTTCAACAACATGCTCTTTAACAGAACCCTCTTTGGCAATCTTTGGTTTAGATGGGTTCTTCCATGCTTCTGTCAACTGGGCATATAGTTGTTCTGGCTCAACTGATAAGGCGTTGCATAATCTTTCTCTAGTGGCGCAAACATTGGCTACAACCTTGTTGCGGTAACCTTTTACTTTGTCGAAAAAAATAACAGGCCCAGTTTGGTCGAAATGTTTTATTATTGACGACATCTCGAAACGTGGCGAAACTTCTCTGTTCACGTGGAGGATTTGATGTTCGGTTTCCATTTTTTCCAGAAAGCTTCTTAGGCTCAAACTTGCACACTCTCTTCTCCGAGAACTGGTTTTGCTTGTGTGATTTTGTCAAAGAGTCTCAGCAAGATTGGCGCTGCCTCTGCTTCGCTTACAGATTTGAGATAGATGGAAACAAAGCCTATTTTACTTGTTTTAGCTGCAAGTCGCTCAGCAAAAGCTCTTGCGGTGGTCACATTTCTATCTCCCATAAGCACTGAAGACAAAGGAGGAATAGCCGTTTCAGAGGACGGCGGAATCGCGACAGCTAAAGTGCCGAATTGGTCTTCGCCTTCGCTTAGGAGTATGACGCATGCGTTTTTGGTCTCTAGATAAATTCCGAGAAAATGAAGCCCTGCTTCTTGAATTTCGTCCTTAAACATTGCTGGGCGTGTCATCAATAATCAGCCACGCTATTTATAGCACACTCAGTAACTATTTATTGTTTTCAACAAGGGCGAAGTTTGAATGACCAAAACCAGAGCTGCTAAAATCTTAGCTATTTTGAAAAGCGTCTTTTCTATGCCAACATGGTCATTCTCTGCAAGGAATCCATTCCAAACGTTGATAATTACCATTATTTCACAGAATACTACCAGCAAAAACGCTGGAAAAGCATTCGAAAGGCTTTCAGCAAAATATCAAATAACACCCGAAGCGTTGGCGAACGCTGATAAAAAAGAGGTTGAGGAGGCGTTAAGAATCGCTGGTTTGTACCGAAACAAGGCTGAAACAATCAGGAAGGTCTCAAGAATTGTTCTGCGCGAGTTTAATGCTTCTTTGGATTTTGTCTATTCTCTGCCCTTGGAAGAGGCGCGAAAGACGCTTGTGTCTTTGCCCGGCGTCGGACCAAAAACCGCGGATGTCGTGTTGCTCTTTAGCGCCAAGAAGCCTACAATTCCTGTTGATACGCATGTGAATAGAGTTTCGAATCGATTAGGGCTGGCGCCTGAAAAAGGAGGTTATGATGAAGTTCGAACGGAGTTGCAGTCGTTTTTTACGCCTGAAGATTATTTGGCGGTGCACTTGTTGCTTATCGCGTTGGGGCGTAAGTATTGTAAGGCTTTGAAGCCGCTTTGCAATGAGTGCCCCGTTAATGAGTTGTGTCCTTCCAGACGCGTTGAGGATTGATTTTTGTGGGTAAACTTCCGATTGAAGTTGATGCTTTCTTTCCTTACCGAAATGTCAGGCTGTATCAGGATGATTTTATTAATGCGGTTTATGGGGCAATTGAGGAGCGCAGGCAGATTGTTATTGAGGGGAGTAATGGGTTGGGTAAGACTGTTTCTGTGCTTTCTGCGTGTTTGCCCTTGGTTAAGCAGAATGATTTGCAGTTGTTGTATGTGGCTAAAACGCATAGGCAGCATGATAGGGTTATGGAAGAACTGAAGGCAATTGCGAAGCGTCAGAAGGTTTCTGGGGTTTCGCTGCGTGGGCGGAGTGAGATGTGTTTTCATCCGTTCATAACGCGTCGTCCAACGGATGCGCGGGCGGCGATGGAGATTTGTGAGGTCTTGAAGAAGAGGCATCAATGTCCTTATCATGACAATATAGAAACAAAATCAGGACGCAGCATCGACTTGCAGTTGCATATCGCGGAAAATGCGTACACGGCGACTGAAATTCAGGAGTTGTGCCGAAGGGAGAAGTTTTGTCCGTATGAGATTGCGAAGTTGATTCTGAGTGAGGTTAATGTTGTTGCTTTGAGTTATTTGTATGTTTTTGACCCTGGTGTGCGTTCGGTTTTTCTTAAGCAGTTGGAGAGGCCTTTGGATAAGCTTGTTTTGGTGGTTGATGAGGCGCATAATTTGCCTGATACAGCCATTGAAATTGCGAGTGATAGCCTTTCGTTGTTTTCGATTCGTCAGGCGGAGCAGGAAGCTAAGCAGCATAAGCATGGTGATGTTGCTGAGTTTTCTTCTATGCTTTATGTGATTCTTGAGAAAATGGCGGCTAAGGCTGGAAAGGAAATGCTCGTTAATCCAGCGTTGTTTATCGAGATGCTTCAGCGTGAAGCCGAGATTAGCGATGTGGAGGGTTTTTTTGAGCATCTTCGTGAGGTTGGTGGTCGTGTTCGGCAGCGTTTGTTTTCTGAGGGTAAGTTTCCGGTGTCGTATATTCATAGGACGGGTGAGTTTCTTTCTAGTTGGCTTGAAACGGTTAAGGATGATGGTTTTGTTCATAGTGTTAGTAGGTATGTTACTAGGCGTGAGACGGTTTCTGCAAGGTTGGAGGTTGTTGCGTTGGATCCTTCGAGGATTACTAAACCAATTTTTTCAGGAGTGCATTCGAATGTTGTTATGTCTGGGACGCTTGAGCCTTTGGATTCTTTTGTGAAGATTTGCGGAATGCCTGAGGATGCTGTGCAAAAGGTTGTTCCTTCGCCTTTTCCTGAGGAGCATGTTTTGGCTTTGACTTGTTTGGGTGTTACTACTGCCATGGAGCAGAGAACGGAAAGCATGTATAGAAAGATTGTTGAGCGTGTAACTGAAGTTGTGAGAAATACGCCTTTGAATGTGGGTGTTTTTGCTGCGTCGTATGAGGTTTTGGAGGCTTTGTGGAAGGCAGGGTTTGAGGATGCTGTTGGGAAACCTATTTTTCGTGAGAGGCGCGGTATGAAGTCGAAGGAGAATGAATTTTTGATAAAGCGTTTCAAATCCTATGCCAAAAAAGATGATGGTGCTGTGCTGTTGGGGGTGCAAGGTGGGCGAAGTTCTGAGGGTGCGGATTATCCGGGTGACCAAATGAACGCGGTGGTGGTTGTTGGTGTTCCTTATGCTGAGCCCACGCCGCGGGTGAAGGCGCAGATCGATTATTATGAGGGGCGTTTCCCGAAAATGGGGCGTGAGTATGGTTATGTTTTGCCTGCTTTGAAGAAGGCTGCGCAGGCTGCTGGCAGGCCTATTCGCACGCTTGAGGATCGGGGCGCCATTGTTTTTTTGGATTATCGTTTTGCTACGGCGTATTGTCAAAGGTTTTTGCCGTTTTGGATTAGGCGAGGTATGAAAACGCTTCCAGACAAGGAAGGCTTGATTGCACAAGAGTTAGCCGCGTTTTTTGGCAGATAAGAGTGTGTGTGCACGCGCTTCTCTAGTATAGGTAGTTTTTCGGTGTGAGAATCTGCTCTGCGCGTCTCTAGGCCCCGTTCCATATATGATCCAAATATGTTTAGGCTTCTTTGGCACTTTTTGGGTTTTTGTGGCTGTGCAGAAGCGTGTTTAGGTTCCGAGTATTTGTATTATCAGTGTTCTGCGTCTTGGGTAGACGTCGGTTTCTATGAAGACCAGTGATTGCCACGTTCCTAGGGCGAGGTGTCCGTCGATTATGGGTATGGTTTTATCGGGTGGCATCAACACCGAGCGCAGATGAGAATGTGCGTTTGAAGGATGTCTATAGTGACCGTTTTTGGGTGCGATTTTTTCCAGAAAAGCTTTGATGTCTTCGAATAATCCAGATTCTTGTTCGGTTAGAATGATGATTCCTGTCGAATGGGGTGCAAATACGTGGGCTAAACCGTTTTTTACGCCGTATTTGGACACAATCTTTTGAACTTTGTCTGTTAAATCTATGAATTCGATTTCGCCTTTTGTGGAGAGAGTTAAGGTTTCGTTATAGATATTCAACAAGTGTCACCTTCCATCTTCCTTTTCTGACGCTTTGTATTCAAGGCTTGCGAAAAAGTAAAAAAGCAATGCGCTTAAACAAGATAGCCACTCGAGTTAAGGGTGACATGTTGTGACTAAGCAAGCGAAACAGGAAGCCCAGAGACTCATCAAAGCCATAGCCGTCTTGTTGAGAAACACGACATGGAAATGCGGAAGAGTAGAGCGCCTCGTAGTAAACTATCTGCGCACGCAACTCCAAAGACGTGGTCGTACCCAAACACCCGTAAACGACATGCTGCAACAATTGGGGCTCAGCGGCAAACAGAAAAACGAATTTCTAGACGCGCTCAAGAGATTGGAGAAACGGCGCATCATCAAAATTGAAGGCTTCTAAGACCCTTCTTTCAGCAAATTCTGAGCTTGTTCAACCCATTTTGCCGTTATTTTGCTCGAAATCTTAAGCTTATCTGCCAATTCTTCTGCAGAAAACTTTGCCAGGTCTTCAACCGACATGATTTGTAAGGCGTTAAGCGCCGTTACCCTTTTTGGCCCTATTCCCTTAATTCTAGTCAACTCCATGAGTGGCTTGCTCGGTTTAGGTGATAGCGGTTGAGGTGTCGTGGGTGTTTCGGTTGTTTCAGGCGGCTGTGGTGGTTTTTCTTCGATTTTTGCTTCTGGTGGCTTTGATGGTGTGGTGATTCTGTAATGTCTGGGGCGTGTGGAGTATCCGAAGGCCATGAAAAGCAAGCCGAACAAGAGGAACACTATAAGAAACGCGACGGGTAACAGCGTTACTCCGAATAAGGGTATCATTAAGGCTGCAAAAATAAAGGATACAATTCCCAACACGAAGAAAACTATGTCGAACCGCAAGGAACCTCTTAGCCTCAACATAGGTTCTACGCTGAATGCTTAAATAATTTCCGACATGACACTGGTTTACAGGGTAACCTCATGAAAGAAAACACGCGTCGGATATTCATAATCACGGGCGCTCCTGGTGTGGGCAAGACTGCTGTCAGCGCACTTTTAGCCCTTAAACTCGGTGCGGTGCACATCGACATTGGAGAGCTCACGGTGAAGGAGAACCTAGTTAAGGGAAAAGACGAAGCACGTGGGACGCTGGTTGCTGACATGGAGAAGGTTTCCAAGCATGTGATGGAAATAATTGCAGAGGCGAAAGGAGATGTCGTTCTTGATGGTCATTATGCCGTATACGTTGCACCTGCCCAAAGAGTGACGCGAGTGTTTGTTCTTCGTCGAAATCCTGAGGAGCTCAAACCCATCATGGAAGCGCGTGACTGGAGCGGTATAAAACTGTGGGAAAACCTTGCGTGCGAAGTCTTAGACGTGTGCCTGACTGACGCCATCAGCGCTTGTGGAGAAGAGAAAGTTTGTGAAATCGATGTAACTGGAAGAAGCACAGAAGATGTTGTTGCAGAAATTTTGCAGATACTAAAGGATAAACGAAAGTGCTTTGTAGGCGTGGTGGATTGGCTGACTTTTTTGGAGATGCAGGGGCGTCTGGACGAGTTCCTGAAAGAATGGTAAAAAAAGTTTAGTGGCTTCTCTTTATGATTTCGCCTTTCGTGAGCAGAATCACGCCTCGACGGTTTGCGTAGGCTCGTGCATGCCCGCTGAACTGGTGGCTTATCATTATGGGCTTTGGTATGGCTACGTCTTCTGAGGCGTTGTCCATTTTGATTATCATGTTGACGCCCACGGTGCGGTTCCAGTCTCTGAACCAGACTAGGCGTTTTTCTTGGCTCTGCTGTATGAGCAGGTCAAAAGCGTGAGTTACGCCGCTGAAACCATCAAAACTGGGGTTTTCGGTTATGGCGTAGCCTTTTTGTTTGAAGTAGTTCATGACGAGTTCTTTGAGGCTGGGGGGTGCGGTAGTCATTTATGCGTGTTCACTGCTTGTATGTTTAAACCGTGATGTGGAAAAGGTTTTCGGAGGATAACAAACGAAAATGAGCCATGTGGTGTTTGTCTGCAGTGGCTGCGGACGATACTTAATCGCCAAGGCTGGACAGAAAAGCAAACAGTGCAACTACTGCGGCGCAGTTGTCGATTTGTGGAGGGCAAAGAAAGTTCGCAGCGCCGGGTCCGCGCGTGAGGCTTCCAAGCTTGTGCGAGAGTTCAAAATGAAGACAGGAAAATAGGTTTTTTGTGTATACGCACAGCGATAGAGGTTGTAAAGCTTAAAGCACTGTTATCATCAATAGTCAAACGGGTAGAATCCAATGTTCTGTGCTGTAATCTATGATTGGGACGGAACCCTCGCCGACACCAAGGCCGCCGTGGTCGCCTCATTCCAAAAGGTCTTCCGCCAAAACCACATCACCGTTTCCCGTCAATTCATCGAAAAACGCATTGGAATCGGATCGAGAAACCTCCTCATCGACGCTCTCAAAGCGTCAGGAAGAGCTTTTGACGAAAACCTTATCGACACGTTGAACCGGGAGAAAATCAATGCGGAGGTTGAATTGACGTCAACCGTGAAATTGTTCGATGGAGCTTCGGAGATTTTGGATTCTTTTTGCCAAAAAGCCAAGACAGCATTGGCAACGATGAATAACAAGGCGGTGGTGTGCAAACTGCTGGACGAGATGAGAATAAAACAATACTTCGACATCGTTCTCACAGCCGAGGATGTTGCACACGCCAAACCCGATCCAGAGATTTTTCTTAAAGCTGCCTACGCTCTTAAGTGCTCTCCAAATGAATGCGTTGTCCTTGAAGACTCTGTATTCGGCGTGAAGGCAGCCAAAACGGCGGGAATGAGTTGCATCGCCATCGCCAGCGGCGCATACTCTGCTCAAGAACTCAGAAACGAAGGCGCCGACTTGGTTGCAGAATCATTGAGAGAAAAAGACAAAATACTAGCCTTCGTGCTCAACAGGCATCCTTAAAGTCTGCACCACGCACTGGGATTCTGAGGAACCTCGACGGGAGGAGTCGGTTCAACAGGTTGTTCTGGTTTCTTACGGGTTCTCCAGACTGCCAAGGCTATTACAAGAGCTAGGAGTAGGATGGCTATGATTATCAGGTCTTGGAAGAGAGTATCCCAGATTGTAAACGAGGGCGGTCGAACACTACCATCCGATAGCATCACGTACGGAATTGTCGGTGGTAATTGAACCTGTTGACCATAATACCCTTGATACAGCCTTGTCAGCGCGTATATGTCCAGCGTGGAGGGATAGGTTACTTGGTCTTGGGTTGACCTCGGATACATAAGTTCAGGTCCATTAGATGTGGTCTGAGAATCTGTGTGTCCTAGTCCAAGGGCGTGACCGAACTCGTGCATCACCACATTCTTCACGAATAAAGGGTAAGTGGTATTATGGTACGTGGTTACGTTGATGGTTATCGGTGCTATCGGCGTGTGACTGGTATTATCCCATCGCGTAGAAGTCAAGCCGACAACGCCTGAACCCATCTCGTCTGAAGAGAACGTGATAAACACGTCATAGTTGCTCGTGGCGTTGACGTTGCTCACATAAAACCTAAAGTCAATATTCGGCAGGCTTGCACCGTAAGCATTAGTATAGTTCCAAATGCTGTGTACCCAACTATTAAGTGCCTCATGCACGGCGCCTGCGTAATCCAACCGGCTCCATTGATTCATATCAATCAATACTTTCAAAGGAAATCGAGTCCAACGGAAATTCTCAGTTTCAATCGAGAAAGACAGACTCCCAAATGCAGAAGCAATGCTTAGAAAAGCCAGATTCACGACTAACAGCATGGCTAACAGAAGGCGCAGATAGAATTTCATGTTGCGTAAACTCTGCATCGCAATTCTCTAGTTTTACTTATTGACCGTTTTGTTGATTTCTTCTTCCATGGTGTGCCCGCGACAGTAAACAAGCGCTTTCTTGACTCCTTTCACGCTCATGGCTGCGGCTTTTATATCTGCCGCCAATTTGAATGCGATAGGACAGAACGGGCTACTCGGAACAAAATCGATTTTGAACACGCCAGGCTCCACTTGGTTCACGTTGGTTATCATTTGCATCTGTCCAAAGGTCATGCCAGTTTCAGGGTCGACTACTTGCTCCACCGCGGTGCGAACCTGTTTTTCCATTTCAGACAATAAACTTCACCTGCTTTGTAGCAGTATAAACCTGAGGAGCAAATAAGAATTGTGAAAAACACGGCTAAGGCTTAGCCGGTCGTTTTTTGAGGTAAGTCTTCCAACTCAGCGCCATAGTCTTCGGATGCGAAGCCTTCACTTCATCCAACTTATCCGAAGCCGTGTTCTGCGGCGCGTTCAACACAATGTTGGGGTTCAGGTATGCTTCTTGACTTATCTTCTTCATGATTTCGACGTATCTGTCTAGTTCTTCTTTTTCGAACGATTCGGTGGGTTCAATCATCAAAGCCTCATCCACTATCAACGGAAAATACGTTGTCGGCGCATGAACACCATAATCCAGCAGTCTCTTGGAAACGTTCAACGCCCTGACGCCGGTGTCTCGCATCAGAGTCTTCACGCTCAAAACGCACTCATGCTTGCGCGGCGTCTGCTTGTCGAAGGGCAACTCGAACCCGCGAATCTGGCTGAGCTTTTTGGCGAGGTAATTTGCGTTCAAAACAGACACTTCAGCCACTTCCTCAAGTCCTTCCGCACCGAGGTTCAGAATATATGCGTAAGCTCGCACCAGCACGCCAACGTTTCCGTAGAAACTCCTAATCTTTCCGATGCTGTCAGGCTTGTTGTAGTCTAGGGAGTAGGCTTTGCCGTCAAACCCGATGCGTGGCACGGGCAAGAATTTCTCCAATTCCTCACAAACGCCTACAGGTCCTGCGCCTGGTCCTCCCCCGCCGTGGGGTGTTCCGAAGGTCTTGTGGATATTTATGTGCACTATGTCGAAGCCCATGTCTCCAGGTCGAGTTTTGCCAAGGATGGCGTTCAAGTTAGCCCCGTCATAGTAAAGCAGTCCGCCTGCTTCGTGGACTATTTTTGCAGTTTCTTCGATGTTCTTTTCAAAAATGCCCAAGGTGTTTGGGTTGGTGAGCATCAAGCCTGCCGTGCGCTCAGAGACGGCAGATTTTAGGGCTTCGATGTCGAGGCATCCGCTCTTGTCTGAAGGAACAACCAAAACGTTAAACCCGCCCATATTCGCACTCGCAGGATTAGTCCCATGTGCAGAGTCGGGCACGATAATCTCGTTTCGCTTGTCGTTTTTTCCGTTTTTCTTGTGATACGCCCGCATCAACAGGATACCGAGCAGTTCGCCGTGAGCGCCCGCAGACGGTTGCAAGCAAACTTCGTGCGTGCCAGTTATTTCGCACAGCCATTTGGAGAGCGTGTACAAGATTTCTAGGATACCCTGAACTGTTTGTTCGTCTTGATAGGGATGAAGCGAAGAAACCGCAGACGAAACCGCCAGAGCATCGTTGATTTTTGGATTGTACTTCATCGTGCAGCTGCCCAGCGGATAAAAGCCCAAGTCTACACCGTAATTCATCTGCGACAAACGCGTGTAATGCCGTGCCACCTCAACCTCGGAAAGCTCGGGCAGCGCAGGCAAATTTTCGCGGCGCATTTTGCCAGGGATTAAAGAATGTACGTCGCCAACTGCACGCTTGACCTCTTCTTCCACTTCGGGAATTACCATACCCCTGCAGTTATGCCTACCCATCTCGAAAATAACGGGTTCATTCCATTTTGCCTGTTTGAACTCTGGCATCGTTAGTTCACCTTTTCTTCAAAACCTCGCTTAATGCGCACGTTAATCGGTCAATGTCATGCTTGGAGTGAATCTCCGTAACGCAGTACAATGCTGTTTCGCCCAACTCTGGAAACTCTTTGGCTATGTTCTTGCCGCCATGCACCCCATAAAGCAGCATGCTCTCATGAACCTCCTTAACGCTCCGTTTTGCCTCATCAAAATTGATAGTAAATTCGTTAAAATGAGGTGCATCGAAAATCGGCGCCTTGACTCCTTCGATTTTGGCCAACTGGCGCATGGCATAATGTGCCTTGGTCATGCACGCTTCGCCCAACTCTTTCAAGCCCTGCGGTCCTAATAAAGCCAAATAGACAGCCGACGCTACAGCGCACAAGGCTTCGTTAGTGCAAATGTTTGACGTTGCTTTTTCTCTGCGGATGTGCTGTTCCCGCGTTTGCAGCGCCATACAAAAGCCCTTACTGATCCCATCCAGCGTCGTGGTTATGCCGATGGTGCGTCCAGGCATCTGACGGATAAGGTCCATACTGTCGCGACAGGCTAAAATGCCGAGCAACGGACCACCAAAACTCATAGCGTTTCCAAGCGGTTGACCCTCACCGATGACAATGTCCGCGCCATAATCGGCAGGAGCCTTCAAAACGCCCAGCGAAACTGGGTCTACTCCAACTATGAAAAGCGCACTCTTATCATGTGCAATTTCTGCCGCGACTTTTGCTTCGGTTTCCACAAAACCCAGATAGGACGGATTTTCCAGGTACACCGCAGCAGTTTTTTCAGAAACAATCGTTTTCAGCTCCTCGATGTCCAGTTGTCCAGTTTTTTTAACGTAGCCTGCGTGTTTTATCTTTATGGCTGCAGGTTCGGTGTACGTCTGAAGCGTAGCGTCGCGTTCGGGATGAATAATCTTTGGCGCAATTATTTCTGAACGTTTGGTCACGCGAGCAGCCATCCGAGCCGCCTCGCCCACGGCTGAAGCCCAGTCGTACATGGAGGAATTCGCGGCCTCCATGCCCGTTAACTCGCAGATCATGCTCTGATACTCGAAAAGCGCCTGAAGCATACCCTGCGAAATCTCGGGCTGATAAGGCGTGTAGGAAGTGAGAAACTCGCTACGCAAAATAACATTCAAAACAGCGGCAGGCACATAATGCGGCCAGCAACCAGCGCCGAGGAAAATGGGCATTTCTGGGAAAGTCTTGTTTTTGGCTAGAAGGCTTTCAACGTGCCGTTTCACTTCAAACTCTGACAAACCTTTTGGCAGGTTCAGCGCGTGTTTTAGCAGAAACTTTTCGGGAATGTCCTTGTAGAGTTCATCGATTGTTTGGATTCCCAATTCTTGCATAAGCTCTTTTTTAACTTCTGGCGTTGAGTTTGGAATGTACGGGTGATTGCGTCCTGCCAAGTTTTTTCACCGTTGAGAATAGGAGTAAGTAAACGTCAAGTCTTTAAAGTTTTATCAAGCCATTCAGCAGAGGTTTTAAATACTCGATTTTCATCGCTAAAAACCCATGACAACCGCCACAATAGAGTTTACAGAGTTTGAACAGAAACTGCAAAAAACCAAGAAAACGCCATTAGACGTTTTGGCACCTGATCTTGGCAAAGTGTACATAATCGCCATCACACGGGATGGATGCCCAAACTGTGAAGAACAGAAACCCAAACTAGATAAACTATCAACAGAAATAGCACGCAAGCAGGGCAATAAAGTGGTTTTCACGCGAATACACATCATGTACACGCCGGAAGTTAAAGAAGAATCACTAAGAGCTAAAGACGTGTTTCATCATTATTTCTATCCCACCAACCTCATACTCATAAGGTCACGCGATAGAGGCGCGTTCGAGCTTTACCGCAACGCAGGACCACCAATGACCGAACTGATAAAAAACATCGACAGTGCCGTTGAAACTGCAGTTATGCTTGCAAAAGACTAACGCTGCTTTTATTCGAATAGTGCATCAGTTCTGCGTTTCCACTCATCAAACCCACCAAGCGAAGTTGGATAGTTTCGGTACCATTCTCTGACTGTTTTTATCGATTTGACCGTATAGCGTAGTTTTCGGAGAAAACCAATCTTTCGCATGCCGCGAAACACTCTGATGGCTTTTTCGCTTATGTTCAGCTTGACTTCCTGTCCGAGACTGGTTTGGAGAAGGTCTTCTTCCGTGATTAGCTTTTCTGCCATTCCATAATTCAACTCATCATCGTCCGATGCTTGCAAAAACTTACGGAAAACATCCAAGCCAGCCTGTTTGAGACCGTAGATTTCCATGTAATTGACGTTATACGCCCACAGTCCCTCACGGCTGACGTCGTCTTTCTCGATGGCGTCGATTATTGTTTTGCCAGCGATTGTGCCACCCTTCATAGATGGTCCTATGCCTCCGCCATGAATAGGGTTCACTTGGCACGCAGCGTCTCCAACGATCACGATGCCGTTTCCAACCATGTTATCCAGTGGTCTTCTGGTGGGCACACACCACACGCCGCCTTCGACGATTTTGGAGTCTTTAAAAATCGGCTTTGACAATATGTGCCTGTACAGAATGTTTTTTGGGTTCGGAAAACCTTTAGTCATGGCGACACCCAAGCCAACGTTTACTCTGTTTCCAGCCTTCGGGAAAATCCAGTAATAGCCGCCTGGAGTGATTTCTTGTGTGAGGTAAATCTGGCACAATTCAGGGTCTTCAAGCGGTTGCTTTAACTCGCGGATTTCTCGGTAACAGGCTTCTACGTCTCTGCTTTCAACTTCAGCGTCAATTCCAAGATTTTCAGGAAGCTTCTTGCGGAGAATGGCTGGAAATCCGCTGGCTTCAACAACAACCTTAGCAGTGAGTTCGGAGTTTCCGATTTTCACATTCTTTGCCTTTATACCCTTAACGTACCCTTTTTCCACTATGGGTTCCAGGACTTGAGTAGAATCCCAGAGCACCGCGCCAGCGTCAACGGCGTCTCTTAACAGTCTCTGACCGAAGGCGTGACGATTGAGCAGGAAACCGCTTAAACCCTCACCCCTGACATCAAAAATCGTCTGATTGTCTGGAGAGAAAATTCTCACTCCCTCCATAATGCGCTCTAATTCCGCTCCGCTAGGCGGCTTCAAGCCTAAATGGTCAAAATGATGCTTGCCAACCGCGTCTCCGCACACCTTCAAGCCGATGTCCTGCTTCTTTTTCAGGTCTATCAACAAAGTGTTGAGTCCAGCTTTGGCTGTCGTCTTCGCGGTTAAGCAGCCACCCGTTCCAGCACCAACTACTATTACGTCATAATTGTCCATTTTGAACACGCCCTTATGCACTGAACATTCGCTTATTCTGTTAGAATTGACTTGATAAACATTTTCCATTTCCCAAACGACATTAGCTCAAGAATAAAAACAAACTGAGGAGTCAACTCTTTAGCATAAAGGATAAATTAGGCGAATTAAGTAACACATCAAATCCAAAAAAACCTAAAAACGCTGTGGAACCCTTGCTTGAGCAATTGCTAATCACGATTATTTTGGGCTTAATCCAAGGTTTAGCAGAGTGGCTGCCGATTTCAAGCACGGCTCATCTGATTATCATTGAGCATTTCATTCCCAGCCTGACTGTCACTCCTCTTTTCAACGTGACTCTTCATGGAGGAACGCTTGTCGTGGTCATTTTCTACTTCAGAATGGAAGTCAAAAGTATACTCTCAGCCTTGGTGCATCTGGATTTCAAGTCAGAGTACGGCCGACTTATACCGCTTATAATTGTCGCAACTGTCCCCACAGGCATAATCGGTCTGCTCTATGTAATATTCCTCGAAGACACTCTGCAAACGATCCTTATTATCGGAGTAACGTTTCTAGTAGGCGCGGCTATACTGTATACGTCAAGAATCGGAAAAGAAAACACTGAAACCATAACCTACAAAACAGCCCTCCTGATGGGCGCAGCACAGGGCTTCGCAATCTTCCCAGGACTGTCAAGAAGCGGAATCACGATCTCAACCGCACTGCTCATCGGGCTTAAAAGAGAAAAAGCATTCAAATTCTCGTTCCTGCTCTCTATACCAGCCGTAATCGGAGACCTCGTAGTCGAAGCCTATAAGCAACGCGGCCAACTGGCTGCCCAAGCCATAGGACCTGCAGAACTTCTCGTTGGAGTAGCCGTGGCGATGATCGCCGGTTACCTTGCCATAAAACTAGTCTCCAAGACAGTGATGAGCAAAAAATTCCATTACTTCGCAATCTACACAGCGCTGCTCGGAATAACCCTAATCGCGCTAACACTCGGCGGTTACTAACCATCAAGCCTTGACAAAAATTGCTATATCATTATGAGGGCCGGGACCGGGATTTGAACCCGGGCGCTAGGCTCCACAGGCCTATAGGCTACCAGGCTACCTCACCCCGGCCACTTTTTGCTGATCCCGCTCGTTTTTTGTGTAGTTTCGGCTGCTTTTTGGTCGACCTCGGCTACTCTTTGGGTCAGTGTCTCTCATTTTCGTTTCCTCATGAATATTAGGTTATCTTTTTGGCAGACGTAGTCGAAGTCTACTTCAAGCAAGGGCTTTGAATTCTTCGGGTGCCACTTTTCTTTTTAGGATTAAAGTTTATAGAGTATTGATTGTAGCTTATATTCAATCGTGTAGAACTGCTTCATCAAGAGTGAAGCCTTATGTACAAAACGCTGGAAGTTCTGGGCCCAGAGCACGAGTTTTCAGTTGTGAATGACGAGCTCGAGGCATTGCCCATTGTAGACAAAATAATAAAGGATTTTCATGGCCGAGTTGTCAACTTCGTCGAACAGCGAAGCTTCACTTTTGGCAAAGAGCTTCAGCTACACGTCATGGAATTCAAGCCCAACGCTCCCTTCAAAACGCCAGTGGAGTTTGAGGAAACAATGCAGGGAGGCATCTTAGCCATTGAGGATTTCCTGCAACGAAGATTTCACGCGCATCTTCTTGGAACAGGTATGCATCCCCTGTTGGAACTCGGTGAAACGGGAATTTGGCCTCATCGCCACAGACAAATCTACAGGGCCTACAGCAATATCTTCAACCTCAGACGGCACGGATGGCTCAATATTCAGAGCTTCCACCTCAACCTCCCATACTCAAACGAAGAAAGTGCACTCCTTCTTTGCAACACGCTCGCAAACATGTGCCCATACTTGGCCGCAATCAGTGCTTCTTCACCAATCTACGAAGGCAGGCTTGGAGACAGAGTCGACAACAGACTATACTTCTACAAGCAAAACCAAAAAGAAATCCCATCAGTAACCGGCGACGTGATTCCAGAATACATATCCTCATTCAGCCAGTACAAAACGGACATCATAAGTAAGTACTCAAACGATCTATCCAAGGCAGGCGCAGACAAGCTTATACTGAACAAGGAATGGGTGAACAGCCGAGGAGTGATATTCAGGTTCGACAGAAGAGCCATAGAAATTCGAATAATGGACGAACAAGAATGCATCAAATCAGACGTCGCATTGAGCTGTTTTATCAGAGCGGCGCTGAGGGGACTCCTGAATCAGGAACCAGAGTTTCTCCCTCACACAGTACTAGTACAGGATCTCAACGCAATCATTAAAAATGGACTCAGCGCCAGCATTCATCACCCACACGGAGAGACTGCACGCCGAGTCTGCGAATATTATTACAACCTCGCTCTAGAGAACACCACAGCAGACGAAAAAAAATATCTCCCTATCATCCAGAGAAGGATAGAATGTGGAAACCTCTCTGAAATCCTGCGGGAGAGAGTGGAGAAAAAAAGCCAAAGAACGGACTTGAGAGAAGCCATCATCGACACCTATTCGGAACTTGCAGAGAACCTTGCGAAAAATCAGCCCTACTTCCAGCGTTGAATGATAGAGAAAAAGTCTCAGTGCTACTCGGCAAAATTTAAATGTTTCAGACTTAACATACCTTAATTCTTCTGGCGCGCTAGCTCTTTAGGCATTATTATCGCCTGCTCAGGAGTCCCATAAATCACGGCTTTTCCTTCCAAAAAGAGCCTTCCTACCAGAGCACACGTGACCGCATCTAATTCGTGGTCGCTCATTCGACTGTTCAATCCGCTTACTCCTAACTTTTCTAAACCCGCCTTCAACCCCTCAAGTCCCTGTTGCTTTCTCGGGATTCCTAGAACGTCTTGGGCGCCTC
>DATKLC010000002.1:0-7736 GCA_035542635.1 Candidatus Krumholzibacteriaceae bacterium
CCTCAAAAACCGCTCAACCTGCATCTCATTCTCCTCAACAAAAACACTGTTCGTAGAATAAACCAAACTTCCACCCACTTTCACAAAATCCGCACAACTTCGCAGCATCCGCCACTGGATTTCAGCCATGTTTGCAACTAATTCGGGCGTCAAACGCCACTTCAAACTGGGCACACGCGCCAAAACACCACTCTCACTGCAAGGCGGATCCAAAACAACCACATCCGCAGCCCCGCTAAACGGCAAGCAAGCACGCGCATCCGCCAAAACCAAATTCACGTTTTCCACACCCAAACGCGCAGCATTAGCCTTTAAACTCCGCAGCCCACGCCTAGAATAATCCACAGCATGAATCACGCCAGTGTTTCGCATTTGCATGGCTAAATAACTTGTCTTAAAACCCGGCGCAGCACAAACATCAAACACCACAGCGCCCGCTTCCGGCGCCGAAGCCTCCACAACCAAACAACTCGCCAAGTCCTGCACAACAAACAAACCCTCACCAAAACTCCGCGCTTTAATCAAAGGCTGCTTCGCTTCAACCAACCTGAAAACATGACGCAAAATTGGAACTTTTTCAACGCATATCCCATCCTTTTCCAGAGCTTCAACAATCTCCTCCTCAGAAGCTTTCAACTTGTTTAACCGAACATATACGGGCAAAGAACGCTGAGAACTCGCCAAAAACTTCAAAGCCTCATGCCGCCCCAAAAGCCGAAAACAATGCTCCACAAAAAACACAGGATGCCACGTCACAAGCGCCACTCTTTCCACATCACCCAGATGCTCCAAAACACTCTCACTCTCAACGTTCAACAGCCTTCCAAACGCCTTCTCCACAGGCTCAAGCGTCTTCCAACCCAAAACCGCACGTCCCAAACGCGCAATTTCCACAGCTTCCCTGTACGCGTTTCCCTTGCGTTCAATTCTTGTCTTGTACGCATAAAGCCTAAGAAAAGCCTGAACGCCCAGATCAAAATCGCTCAGCGAATGAGGCTTCAAGGCAAGGTTAACGAGGCTGTCAAGATAATTCTTCCTCCTAACCGTTTCAAACACAAGCCTCTGCGCCAGACCCTTAACGCCCATGTCAACAATGCCCAACTGCTTGGCCGTTTTATTCAAAGCAGCACTTTCACTCAAACCGCTTAATTCCATCCAACTCAATGCTTCAATGGCTAAAGCCCAAGCGTCCCGCAACAAACCTATTCACACGCGTTAATGATTGCCGAACACATTATAAACCTTAACAGCCAAGCGCACAGAGAATTTTTAAGCCCTTAACAAGCCATAATACTGGAAAAGAGTGAAAGCCCAATGGCGCAAAGACGACTCGAAGACTTCTCAAAAACCCAGACGAAACCCGAAACCACAGAAAAAAAAGAAACAAAACCCAATGCCTCAAAAGAGGCGCCGATGCCGCAAACATTCATGGAAATAATCGCAAAAGAAAAAGAACGCATCAAAACCCGATTCGAAGCGCCCTCGGATTTGCCGCCTTCCTACTTCGTGTCCGCCACTTATGATGGACGCAGAAGCGCCGTCTGCATAAAACTCTACGAACCCACTTCTCAAAGAATCTTCTTCTGGCACGACAACACTGGACACAAACCATACCTACTCACCAATCTTTCACCAATAGAACTAGAAAAAATAAACCAACTAACCCAACACTCAGGATTCGACCACTTCGAACTTATGGAAACATTCGATCCCCTGCAGGACAGAAATGTCACAGTAACCAAGGTCGTGGCAAAAGACCCTTTAGCTGTCGGAGGGCGCCCCAGCGGTTGCATACGCGACATCATCCCGCAGGAATGGTCTCAAATCGCCCACGTTGAGCCTCAATCAGTGAAAGTATGGGAAGCACACATCAAGTATTACCAATCATACATTTATGATCGCCAACTGGAACCCGGCATGCTCTACAGGGTCGAAAAAGGCAACCTCGTCGCCAGTAGTTTGGAATCGTCTGAGGAGATGGTGAAAAAGACTCTGCAACTCTTCAAAGCAGAATCAGGAGAAGAGCTGAATAACGCAGAACGTTGGGCGCGATTGCTTGAATACCCCGCACCGAAATTTCGCCGTGTAGCCTTGGATATCGAAGTGATTACGCCAATAGCTACGCGTGTTCCTGACCCGCGTGAGGCTGCACATCCTGTTATCTGTGTTTCCTTGTACGACTCTGACGGCGTAAAACGTGTACTGCTGCTAAAACGCGAAGGCATAAGAGAAGGCGCAGAGAAGCTTCCTTCAGATGTTCATGTAGAGCTTTTCGACACTGAAGAGAAGCTGATAAAGGCGGTATTCGACGTTTTGTGGACATACCCCTTCATTGTCACTTTTAACGGTGACGATTTTGACCTTCGCTACTTGGCTAATAGGGCTCTGAATCTGAACTTCAGAAAAGGTGAGATTCCAATCGAAGTTGGACACAGAAATTGCTTACTGCACTATGGCGTGCACATCGACTTGTACAAGTTTTTCTACAACCGCTCAATTCAGATCTACGCCTTCAGCAACCGCTACCGTGACGTGACACTGAACGATATCGGCAAAGCATTGATTGGCTTGAGAAAAATTGAGATTGAAAAAAACCTAGGCGAGCTGGCCTACACAGAACTGGCAAGTTACTGCCTTCGAGACTCGGAAATAGCATATAAACTAACAAGTTTTGACGACGATTTGACCATGAAACTCATTCTCGCCTTGGTTCGTATTAGCCGTATGCCCATGGAAGATGTGAGCCGTCAAGGCGTGTCCCGTTGGATACGAAATTTCATGCATGCTGAACACCGCAGGCGCGGTTGGCTAATCCCAAACGCTGAAGACATACTTGCGCTTAAGGGAAAAACCTCAACAACTGCTATCATCAAGGGCAAGAAGTACAAAGGCGCCATTGTTGTCGAGCCTGTGCCAGGCGTGCACTTTAACGTGGCAGTAATGGACTTTCCGAGCTTGTATCCGTCTATCATCAAAGTCTGGAATCTGGGGTACACCTCTATTTTATGTCTACATCAAGAGTGCCGCGCCAACAAAGTGCCTGATACTCCGCACTGGGTCTGTACGAAGAAACGTGGTTTAGAAAGCCTTCTTATCGGCTCGTTGCGTGACCTGCGAGTTTTCTGGTACAAACCTAAGTCAAAGGACAAGCAACTGCCCAGGGAGCAGCGGAGCTGGTATGACGTAATTCAGAGGGCGTTGAAAGTAATTTTGAACGCGAGTTATGGAGTGTTCGGCGCTGAAACCTTCGACCTGTATTGTCCACCTGTTGCTGAGGCTACTGCTGCGATTGGCAGGCATTCGATTACTTTGATTATTAATAAAGCTCGTGAATTAGGCATAGAAGTGATTTATGGTGACACCGACAGCGTCTTCTTGAAAAACCCATCAGAACAACAGATTAACGAGTTAGCTAAATGGTCAGAGCACGAGCTGAAGATGAGCCTCGATGTGGATAAAGTGTACCGTTACGCCGTTTTCAGCAACCGCAAAAAGAATTACCTAGGCGTACTCGAGGATGGCAGCGTTGACGTTAAAGGCTTAACTGGAAAAAAGAAGCACATTCCATTATTCATCAAAGACGCTTTTGACTTGATGAAGCAAAGGCTCGCTAAAGTGAAAAGCCCTGCAGATTTTGAAGAGGCGAAGAAAGACATACGGATAATAGTCTTGGACTGTTATCAACGTTTAAAGAGGCGAGAGTGGAAAAGCTTGAATGATTTAGCGTTTCACGTCGTACTAGGGGAGGCACCTAAAGCTTATACTAAGACAACGCCGCAACACGTGAAAGCCGCGGTGATTCTGGAAAAGCAGAAAAAAATCGAGTTAAAGGCGGGTGACCTCATTAGTTTCGTCAAGGTCATTAAGGAGCCGTACGTAAAGCCCGTGGAACTTGCCTCTAACAATGAAATAGATGTGGATAAGTATGTGGGCTATCTGCACTCTACGTTTGACCAAGTGTTGGATGCGTTGGGGTTGGAGTTTGAGGAGATAATCGGAATGACACGTCTAGAAAGATTCATGTGACAACGAAACAATGAATTAAGTACTCATGAGTGTGGTTGTCTTGATTTGCGTGAAAGAACAACTGGAAATTGCTGACAAAATCGCCACTGGCTTGTTAGTAGAGTTGCCTGATTCGCCACCGCTTGTTATGATAATCGGAAAAACCGGGTTTATAATGTGTGGCTTTCTTAACATGGATACTGCAGAAAAACTAAACGTAGCCGCTGCCATGGTGAGCGGCGTGAAATCATTCGAAGACGTTTTAAAAGCAGAAGTGAAAGCTGCTACTTCAAAGGCGAGAATGAAAGGCATAAACGTAGGAATGAAGGGCGAAGACGCGTTGAAGCTTCTAGTCTAATAAGCCACCGCGACTCTCACGATGTTTTGCGCCTTCTTTCCACAGACAACACAGGTTCCAGAAACCTTTTCTTTTACGTCCTGTGGGACGCCAAGCACTTTTCCATTGATTTCTTGTTCCATCTTGAGCCCGCAGTCTGTTTCACCGCACCATGAGACTTCGACTATGCCCGCACGCTTTTTCAGAAGCGTCTTGACCTCGTCCAAACTCTTTGCACTGTGAACATGTTCGTGTAGCCATCTCCATGCTTTTTCATGCAGGTCTTTTGACATTTTTTCCATGGTCGTCTTGAGGTAATCAACTAACTCGTCTTGTTTGACCGATGTCTTTTCGAAAGTGTCGCGTCTGACTACTATGGCTTCGTTTCGTTCCAAGTCTCTCGGTCCGATTTCGATTCTTATGGGCACGCCTTTCAATTCCCAGTCGAAGAATTTGCTGCCCGGTGTGAGCTCTTCACGAAAGTCTGTCTTTACACGGATGCAGGCTTCTTCGAGCTTTTTAGCGATTTTTATGCAGGTTTCGGTGATTTTTTCGCTTTTTTCATTGTGAGGAATTGGAATTATTACGGCTTGAATTGGCGCGATTTTTGGAGGCAGAACAGCGCCGTTGTCATCTCCGTGCACGGCGAGTACCGCAGCGAGCCAGCGTTCCGAGATGCCGTAGCATGTCTGCCAGAGGTGTTCTCTTTTTCCGCCTTCGGCTTCGTAGGTGACATCGAACGCTTTAGAGAAATTCTGCCCCAGATTATGCACCGTACCGATTTGTAGTGTTCTGCCGTCTGGAAGTACTGTGTCGAAGCCGTCGCTGTACACCGCACCTGCAAATTTATCCCACTCTGGTCTGCGAGAGATTATGTACGGCACGCCGAGCGCGTCAAAGAATCGCCTGTAGACTTCGGTTGCTTCTTTAATCTGCGCTTCGGATTCTTCAAAAGTCGCGTGCGAAGTGTGGGCTTCTTTGAACGTAGAAACTTCGCGCACCCGAATTAAGGGTCGTGTGGTTTTGGTTTCATAACGGAAAACGTTCACGACTTGATACAGCTTGAGTGGCAAATCCTTATGCGACCGTATCCAGAGCTTCAGCATGGGTGTTATGACGGTTTCGCTGGTCGGTCGTAATGCGAGTTTTACGTCTAGTGGCTTCAGTCCACCGTGGGTTATCCAGAAGCACTCTTCCTCGAAGCTTTTAACGTGTGCCGCTTCCTTCTTCAACGAAGTCTCTGGAATCAAAAGAGGAAACAGTGCCTCTTCATGACCCGTCGCATCCAACAAATCCCGAAGAATCTGCAAACCATGCTTCCTAATCTTAAAACCGTAAGGCATCCAGACCCCGCAGCCTTTGATTGGGTAACGGTAGTCGGCGATGCCCGCGTCTATCAGAACTTTTCTGTACCATGTGCCGAAGTGTTTGACGATTTTTTCTCTTTTAACCGTTGGCATTCCATCATTCCAGCTGCAATTTTACTCATTAAATTGTGCCGAACTTCTTAGTATCTTTTATGCATCAAAAAACAACGTATTTTTATTTGCCTAGCATGGGCATTTTGATTCCTTTCGCTTTGGCGATTTTCTTCGCTTTGTTATAACCCGCATCGGCGTGTCTTACGACTCCCATGCCGGGGTCTGTCGTTAGTACAGTGATTATGCGTTTCTCCGCTTCCTTAGTGCCGTCTGCAACTAGGCACATGCCCGCGTGAATGCTGTAGCCCATGCCTACGCCTCCCCCGTGATGCACTGAAACCCATGTGGCGCCGCCTACAGCGTTCACCAAGGCGTTTAGTATGGGCCAGTCGGCTATGGCGTCGCTGCCGTCTTTCATGCCCTCGGTTTCACGGTTGGGTGATGCCACGCTTCCGCAGTCTAGATGGTCGCGTCCAATCCACATGGGACCGTTGAGCCCGCCTTTCTGTACCATGGTGTTCATTATTTTGCCGAATTTGGCTCTTTCTCCGAACCCTAACCAGCCTACCCTTGCGGGCAAACCTTGGAATTTGACTTTTTCTTGGGCTTTTCTTACCCAGCGGCACATTGATTCGTTGTATGCGAATTCTTTCAAGATAACTTCGTCGAGCGTGTAAATGTCTTGCTCTTCGCCTGTTAGGCTTGTCCAGCGCATCGGTCCTCTGCCTTCGCAGAATAGTGGCCTGATGTAACGTTGCACAAATCCTGGATACGCAAACGCGTCTTTGTAGCCCGCGTCATATGCCTGTTGTCGCAGGTTGTTACCGTATTCAAAAGTGACTGCGCCTTTCTGCATCATCTTAACCATGGCTTTCACTTGGGTCTTCATGCTCTCTTTAGCCTTAGCCATGTACGTCGCAGGATCGCTTTTTCTCAGCGTATCTGCTTCTTCTTTCGTGAATCCCGCGGGATAATAGCCATTAAGTGGGTCGTGCGCCGAGGTTTGATCCGTTAAAACGTCTGGAATTATGCCTTTTTCCAGAAGTTGCGGGTGTACCTCCGCCACATTGCCGAGCAATCCTATGCTTTTCGATTTGCCTTCAGCGATCGCCTGCTTCGCCATCTCTACTGCATCGTCAACATTATCTGCCCATGTTTCTAGGTATTTGTGTTTCAACCTTCGCTCAATGGCTCTTTTGTCGATTTCGATAACCAGGGCTACGCCGTCATTCATAGTCGTTGCGAGGGGTTGTGCGCCTCCCATTTCGCCCAAGCCCGCGGTAAGGACAAGTTTTCCTTTCAGGCTTCCCTTGAAGTGCTCTTTGGCGACTGCGGCTAAGGTTTCATACGTGCCTTGCAGGATCCCTTGTGTGCCGATGTAAGCCCATGAACCCGCGGTCATTTGTCCAAACATTATCAAGCCCTTCTGCTCCAACTCGTAAAAGTGTTCCCATGTAGCCCATTTTGGCACGAGCAGAGAGTTTGCGATAAGTACTCTTGGGGCGAATCTGTGGGTTTTGAAAACTGCCACTGGCTTGCCACTTTGAACTATAAGTGTTTCGTCTTCTTCAAGTTTTGTGAGGGTTTCTGCGATTTTGTTGAAGCATTCCCAGTTTCGCGCGGCTTTTCCTGTGCCTCCATAAACTATTAAGTGTTCATGGTCTTTGGCAACTTCTGGATCTACTACGTTGTAGAGCATACGGAGAGCGCCCTCGATTTGCCAGTTCTTGCAGTGCAACTCCTTTCCAGCGATGTGTTTGTTGGGTTTTGGAATAGACCCATTTGTCATTAGGATTCCCTTTCGAGAAAGAATCTATTGAAGTGGAAGATAAAAGTTGGCATTTACCTAAGACACTATTTATGCGGAAATTTTACTTCACTATTCTTCCTTTTTCTGCTACTAACTTTCCATTTTTGAAGACTTTTCCCGCCAAGTTAACGCCATAGTGATATGGAAAGAATTTGTGGTTTGG
>DATKLC010000003.1:0-7210 GCA_035542635.1 Candidatus Krumholzibacteriaceae bacterium
ACAGAAATCGTCTCAGTTTTCAAGGCACTAAGAATGTGCGCCAATTCATCCTGCTGCTGCAACCCAACAACTACATCGGGGTTAACACTCTCAACCAAAGACAACTTATACTTACCCGCATCCTCACCCTCAACCCACCCATCAGTGTTCACGATCAAAAACTCAGGACCAAACCTCTCCAAAACCTCATCTTTCATCTTAGCCAAACCAGCTATAACCTTTCCCATAACACCGCTCGGCGTAGTAACCCCAACGAAAAAAATATCATCAGCACCCACCTCAAACAAGTCTTTTATCGGTCTCCTCACACGCCCATAACCGATAGAAGCAGGCGGCCCAACATCAGACTGACCCAAGTCGCCATCGACCACTGCGATTTTCTTCTTGTTCCTCAACGCAGCATTCGCCAGAAAAGTACAGAAGCTGGACTTGCCCACATCCACCTTACCCAGAACCATCAGAGTTAATGGTTTCTTACCCGAGGTTAGAATCTTTTCGGCGGCATTTTTCCAAGAAACAGGAATCGTGCTTCCTTCAACCTCTTCAGCAGTAGCACCTCCACCGAGCATTATGCTGAATTCGGCCTTTTTCTTAACTTCAATGGGCATGCGCTTTGCGTCTCGTATCACTACTCTTTCGCCAGTTTTAAGCGGGGCACCCAGAACCTCTGCATACCCAGATACAAAATTCAACGATGCTGGACCATCAATTAGTAAAGTTTTTCCTGGTTCAACTACTTTGTTCACTGTTTTCTCTCCTTTTGACTGGTCGACCAAACCTTCCTGCAATTTTTATCGCCGAAATGACATCTTTTGCTCCTTGTCTGTTTGGCAATTCTTGACTTAAACGAGTTGTCCCTGCTTCACTAACAATCTCTATGCCAACATTTTTGGGCAATTCCTGCTCAAGCAAATGCAGCAGATTCTCCGCGTACGTTGGCGCAGAATCGCCGACTCTGATTATTAAGGAGTCAGCAGGGTTTCTTCTAATGACCTCTTTAACGATTCTAAAGATCTCTTCCTCGCTGGAGCCGTTGGCAGTTTCAATTATTTTTCCGTCGCCGAGCACGGCTATCCCGAAGGTTTTACCCGGATCGATTCCGATGACTACTCTCTCGTAGCTTGTTTTTCCCCGCATTATTCGCTCTGCTTCTGCGACTATTTGCGCGGGGTCGGAGTCTTCTTTATAGATGACTTTGTTGGGATGAATCACTTGCTGCTGTTCCTTTTCTGTTGTGATGACAACCTTTATGTCCACAGGAACTGTGTCTGTTGGTTTCAGGCTTAGGAAGGACAATTTCTTTCGTTTCAGTTCGTTCACGATAAAGTAATAAGCCTTTCCAGAGACCGTGACGACGGCAATTTTTGCTCTCATTTTCTCGTTCCTTTTGATATTGCTGTGGAGACAAAATTATTAGTTTGAGGCTTATAATCGCTTTGATGTGAACGCTTTGAACCCAACGATTTCCACGGGGTCCAACAGACTCGACGAGCTTCTCAACGGAGGCCTCACAGCCGAATTCATGCATCTAGTCTATGGCGAAGCAGAAACTGGCAAAACCACGGTGGCAATCCAATGCGCCGTAAACTGCGCAAGAATGGGCTACAAAACCATCTATATAGATTCTGAAGGTACATTCTCAGCAAGGCGACTAACACAGATTGCAGCAAGCGATGCAAAAGAAATCGCATCCAACATCATTCTGGCGCGACCAGCCACGTTCAAAGAGCAATCTGCAATTTTGGACAATCTTGATTCTTACTTAACCAAAAAAGTGGGGCTGATAGTGGTAGATACGATTTCTTCCCTGTACAGCGTCGAACTGGGCGGAGAATCAAAGAGTACATTCAAGCTTAACAGAGAACTGAACAAGCAAATGGCCTATTTAGCGCAGATAGTGAAAACCCGCAAAATAGCCGCGCTCGCCACAAGCCAAGTGAGGAATGTTTTCACAGCACACGACGTTAACCTCGAACCCGTCGCGCGAAGGGTGATGAAATTCTGGGCAAACGTTGTCATAAGCTTGAAACTGACCCAGCAAAATGGTGTCGTTCGAGCAGTCTTGGAGAAGCATCCTAGGCGCCTGCAGCCAGCGAGTTGCTTTTTAAGGATAGTCGAAGAAGGCATTAAAGACTACGAACAATTGAGTTGAAGCGCATGTCTGGCAATCTGTTGATTGACGCCTTGGTGTTTATTCTACCTGCATATTGTGCCAACGCGGTACCCGTGCTTCTTGGCGGTGGACGCCCAATTGACGGTGGCAAAGTTTTTTCGGACGGTCGACCTATTTTCGGCTCGCACAAAACTATCAGAGGCTTTGTTTCAGGTCTGATCGTGGGAACCTTGGTAGGGTATGGTTTGAGTTTAGTCACTGATTACAGCGTGTTGCTTGGGTTTGCAGTTTCTTTGGGCGCTTTGCTCGGTGATCTTTTTGGGGCTTTCGTGAAACGCCGACTTGGCTATGCGCCTGGGGCTTCTCTTCCTGTGGCGGATCAGTTGGATTTTGTTCTGGGTGCGCTTTTGTTCGCTTTGTTTGTTTCTCCGCCTTCTTGGCAGGTTGCCGTGGTGGTTCTGGTCATCACGCCGCCCATACACCTTTTAACCAACTTTGTTGCATATCATTTAGGCATTAAAAAAGAGCCCTGGTGAAAAGACATGTTTAAGATTCTTCCCCTGATGGAAGGTGCGCGCACGGCTGTTGAGGTTTGTATGAATGTTAAACCTGAAGAAACCGTTTTAGTCATGACAGACACGGGAAAGGTCAAACTCGCAGAGGCTTTCGCTTATGCCTCTTCTGCATTAGGCGCTACCACGGTGGTTTCCGTGATGAGACCCCTTGCCCGCAGTGGACTGGAGCCGCCGCGACCTGTAGCCGAGGCAATGAAGGCGGCAAACGTGGTTTTGATTCCTACGAGCACATCGTTTAGTCACACGGATGCGCGGAGAGAGGCTTCAAAGAGCGGCGCAAGAATCGCCAGCATGCCCGGTATTACGGAAGATATGATGAGTGTAGGCGGTTTGACAGCAGATTACCACGAAGTGGAGCGATTGACGAACTTGGTTTCGGACATCTTGGATAAAGGAAAAATCGTGGAGATCACGACGCCTTCGGGAACCAATTTAACCATGAGCATCGAGGGACGCACGTGTTTGCGGGATACTGGTTTGTATCATGGGCCTCCTAACACTTGGGGGAATTTGCCCGCGGGTGAGGCTTGTTTGGCGCCGGTTGAAGGCACCACACAGGGCATTTTGGCCGTCGACAGTATGGGCAATGTTGTGACACAGCCAGTGCGTGTGACTATTAAGGATGGTTGGGCGAAGAAGTTTGAAGGTGCTGATGCTGTTAGATTAGAGAGTTTGCTGCGTAGAGGTGATGACAACGCGTTTAACGTTGGTGAACTCGGTGTCGGAACCAATGCAAAGGCACGTCTAACAGGTGCTGTTTTGGAGGACGAGAAAGTGCTAGGCACAGTGCATGTTGCATTGGGGGATAACAGTTCTTATCCAGGCGGGCATAGTAAGAGCAACATTCACATGGATGGAATCTTGTTGGAGCCCACCGTAAAAGTTGATGGTGTCTTATTGCTGGAAAAAGGCAAGCTTAGACTGGGTTAGCTGGTTCATTCGCTAGGAGACAATTCTGAACACCAAGTAATAAAATGCCAACTACAAGGTGGGTTAAAAAAGTCCACTGCGCAGGTAAAAGATGTATTCGAGGAGTACGTAAGCCAGCAGTGTAAACATTAAGCCCCCAATGAGCATAATGTAAGCTTGGCGCGGATTGTAGGCATATTTTGTGCTCTGGTAAGTTATATAGAATCCCATAAAGCCTAAGGCGTAGAGAATCATGACAAACACGGATTCTGCGATGAATTGGTCGCTTAGGTTTCGGTATGGGTATAAGAAGACCCATCCTCCGTACCCGCCTGATTGGGTAAATATGGCGATTGGAATTCGGCTTTGTTCTAGCACATCGTAAATGCCGCCTCCGAGTAAGAAGATGGCTCCAACGATGATTACGAGTGCTACTGTGAACGTGCTGGGTTTGTAAGTGGTTATTCTCCAGTAGGTCTTTTCTAGGTAGCGTTTGACGGAGGACATAATTGGTCTGTAGTAATTGTGTGCAGGTTCATCTTTTAAAGATATCTTTTCCTTCTGTGTGAGCGTGACAGCGGTGCCTAGACCCTTCTATTAGGATCAAATATAACGCAGATGCGATATGAGAACGAGCAATTCGACTAGCCTGAAAAGATTAAAGTTTGCTTAGTAGTCTGAGTTCAGTAACCCTTTTTTTCTTCGTGTTTCTTCTTTTTCTTGACGTTCTTCTTTCTCAGGGCTTTCAAGTTGCTTTGGCTCCTTGTAAAGAATACTATTGCGCATAATTTGCTTATATGGTTAGTTCTTTGGATTTTTTGCCCGTTATAAGGTCTATGTCTATTCTGCCTATTAGGGTGCTTTTCAGTCTTTCTTGATTGATTCTAGCTATGAGCGCATCTGGGTTTTTGTCAAGTTGGCGAATCATGATTTCTACGGCGTGAAGTTTTTCGTCTGGATCAGCTATGAAGCTGACTTTGCCCTTGAAATGTACCGAAGCGAAGTTGTGGTCACATTCGCCCTGCAAATAGCCATAGTCCAGCACCGCTTGTCCCCAGACGATGCTGTTTGCTTTTAAAAAGTCAAGCTTCTTACCTTCCTTGGCGCAGTGGAAGTAGATGCAGTTGTGGCTTTCATCGTAACCGCAGCTAAGCGACACCAGATAAGGCTGATTATTCATCGACATCGAGATAGTCACATACTTGACCGATTTCAAAATATTCTTCAGAAGCCTAGAATCAGTGATTTCTTTGTCCTTACGTCGCATGTGAAACGACATAGCTTCGGTAGCGGCAAGAAGCAATATTAACCTTTTCGAAGAGGTACTGCGCATAAGCCGTAAGAACCTCTATTCTAACATGTCACAAATTATGAGGGAAGATTAATCAGTGGAGCATTATCCTCAATTGTTCGTTCTTTCGTGCATCGTTCTAGGAATTGGAATTATAAATTAAGCGCCTGTATGATATTATCCGTGGAGAGTGTCCTGTACTGAGCTTGGAGAAAGAGGCGGATTTTGAGTATGCTCTTCGCGGAAAAGACTGGGATGTTTACTGGCTGCTCCTGAAGAACGGGCGTTCAATGAGCACCCGCGAAGTGCAGAGAGCATTACGCTTTAGCAGCCCGAGCGTGGCACAGCATCATCTGGAACAACTACGCGAACTCGGACTCGTGCAGAAGGAAGAAGCGGGAGGCAACTATTCTTTGACAAGCCAAATCAAAATTGGTGTGCTCCGCCATTTCATAAAACTCGGAAGACTCATCTTCCCGCGGTACTTTTTCTATGCGCTGTTCAGCCTTACGTCGTATTTGGTTTATGTTCTGCTTTTTATGAAGGGATTCACCCCTGAAAACCTGTTCATTCTTTTCTTCGGAGGCATAGTTACCATAATCTTCTGTTATGAAGCGGTTCGTGTTTGGTTTATGAAACCGTTCTAACGTCTAGTCTCAATCGTACTAGTGCTTGGGATAAAATAAAACGGAAACCATAGATTAGAGTAAGGTGTAGCAAAGAATGGAAAGAACAATCAGAAAACGAGCAATAGCCTACGGACTCACAGCCATCGCATTGACCGCCGTCATCGCCGCCTTAGCTTTCAACTTGAGCGTTTTTATGTCAAGAACACCTTTCGTCATGCCAGTTTCGGTTTCAAGCAACGCATTGTTCACCACGTTCAAGAACGCTGAAGACCTCAAAACCTACCTGCTCGCCAACACCCAAACTTACTCACCCTTCCCATACTTTGGCCCCCTAGACGCGCCAAGATTACAGATGGCGATTCCAGGTTTTAGTGCTAGTGCTGCACCAAGCGCCATAGGCTTAATGGAATCACCAAACGAGTATTCTGTGACGAACGTCCAAGTGGCGGGTGTGGACGAGTTAGACACGGTGAAAAGCGACGGACAATACATCTATGCTCTGTCGGGCACGACAGTGTCGATTCTGAAGGCTTACCCACCGGAAGATGCGGGCATAGTTTCGAAAATAACGTTCAGCGACGCTTATCCCATGGGCATTTTCGTGTACGGTGACCGCTTAACAGTGATTGGCGCCAAGTACGACACGGCGTCTAAGACTTACTATTCACCTGGAGTCTACATTGTCAACACTAAGACCTTCCTCAACGTCTACGACATCGCCATCCGATCTGACCCGCGCCTCATACGCGAAATAACCATGACGGGTAGCTACTTCAACTCCAGAATGATCGGCGAATACGTCTATTTTGTTATTAGTCAACCCGCTTATGTCGTGTCTGATACTGTTGTGCTTCCGAAATTCTACTCCAACGGCGATCTAATCAAGGAGATTCAGCCGTCAGAAATCCGCTACTCGAACGGTTCAGACGACTATTTCCAGTACACGACGTTCATAGCTATCAACACGCAGAACACGATTGAACCGCCCACATACATGACTCTCATGCTCGGAGGGTCAAGCACCATGTACGTTTCCACCGAGAACATGTACGTAACGTTCCATGGCTTCCACGGAGACATGACAAAAATCTACCGCGTGCATATAGACGCCAGCAACATGACTGCAGAAGCCTACGGTAAAGTTGAAGGACGAGAGATTAACCAATTCTCGATGGACGAATACGATAACCACCTCAGAATAGCCACTCAAGTAAGGCTAACGAACGGAACTCAAGCCACTAATATCTACGTGCTCGACATGAACCTCAACGTAACGGGCACACTGCCAGACCTTGCGCCCGGCGAAGTCTTCGACGCAGCCAGATTCATCGACAAACGTTGCTACCTGTCAACTTCAGTAGTTCGCCGAGACCCGTTCTTCGTCATCAATCTCGCAAATGCTTCCGACCCAAAGATTCTGGGGTACCTGAAGGTTCCAGGCTTCACTAGCTACCTGCACCCGTATGATGAGGATCATGTGCTGGGCGTTGGGATGGACGACCAGGGAAAGGTTAAGGTTTCGCTTTACGACGTAACCAATGTTACTGCGCCTATTGAGCTCCATGCTTACGTGTCGGAAGGATTCCGAGCGGACACTCCTGTCTTGACGGATCATAAAGCCTTCCTGTTCGAACGCACGAAGGACCTGCTCGCGCTGCCCATGCTGGTGTCGTACAGCAACGGTTCAACACTG
>DATKLC010000004.1:0-3265 GCA_035542635.1 Candidatus Krumholzibacteriaceae bacterium
GCACAGAAAAACTACCTATACTAGAAGAAGCGTGCACGCACAGAGAATAGGAGAGGCAAAGCCTAACATTGACTTTTTTCAATGCAATGTTTTCATGATTCTTTCCCAAAGCGGCTCATTATCGATGCAGCCAATGTCAGGCGCGTTTAGATCACCATCAAAATAGCTGAAAGCCCGCGCTCTGCAGCCGCCACAAATGTATCTGTCAGGGCATTTTCCACAGCCCACCATACGCCCATCAACACTGTAATCTTCAAGCCTCTCCCGAGAACGCAACGCCCACAAAAACGGATGCGAATCCCAAACCCGCTCAAAATCATCCCTCAAAATGTTGCCCAAAACCGTACGCTTGCTTGACCCGAAGAAGACACAAGGCTTCATGTCACCATTCGGCTCAAGACACATGTAAAGCCTTCCCGCACCACAACCTCCGAGAAAGTTGGCAACGTTCTCCACGCCTTTTATGGCAGCGTAGTGCGCTGTAACTCTGTAATTTTCAGCCTTCTCTTGTGCGAGCTTCTTAACCACACTCGCATACTGAGGGCAAGTGCTGAAATACCTGTCAACAGCCACCTTCGACATTCCAAACTTTCTCTCCTCCTCCTGCGACTTCAGGTACAGATTAAAAATCTTGTGCCCCATCAACTCCAAAATGCCAAGGCGCTCTTTAGGCGTCAAATCCAACGATACAAAAGCCTTCGCGCGACCCGTGGGAATATAATTAAAATGCATGAACCTGACACCCAACTCTTCTGCTGTGCCGACTATTTTTTCAACCTCGCCCAGATTCTCTTTCTGTATTGTTGTGGCTATACACGTGTCCAAGCCCACATCGATCGAATTGTGTATTCCCTGCATGGTTTTCTCAAAACACCCAGGCACACGCCTGAAGCCTTCATGAACCTCCTTGCTTGCACCGTCAAGGCTTATTTCCACATAATCTATGCCCACGTCCTTAACTCTCTTTGCATTATCTTTGTTCAACAAAGTCGCATTGGTCGCTATGCTCAAGTAAGGAATCTTCTTTTTGGCGTAAGCAGCCACTTCAAAAAAGTCTTTCCTCACCAACGGCTCTCCCCCAGAAAAAGACAACGCCGGAAGCCCAATCCCAGCGGTTTTAGAAAGCACATCTAACAATTCAAACGCTTCATCAGTTGACAATTCAGGGCGTTTTCCACCCGCGTCCTCGTAACAGTGCTTACAACGAAGGTTGCACGAGTACGTGAAGTTCCAAACTATTTCGAAAGGTCCAGCAGGCGTGAAGGGAATCCGTGCACCGTATTTACGTATGCCCTTCATCATCAAACCGAAACCTCTGAGCCAAGCTTCGCTGTAGGGCGCGTTTATGAATTGCCCCTGAAGAAAATCCTTCTTCACACGAAAGGCCCGAGCACCAACATCATAGAAGGGTTTCGCCACTCTACTGCTCAAGGTGGTGCATCTACCGCATAGTTTAACATCTGCACCAAGGTAGTACTTCAACGAATTCAGCAACAAACTACCATCCTCAGAGCAATCTTGGTCAATTACAGATATGGCCGCCTTCAACAACGGGTTTACCATCGTTGATAACAAGAGGTTTTCAAGCGACTCCCTATGCATATCTGCTTTCACAGCCTTTCGGCATTCAAATTATCTAAGCACGGCCTTGAATATATTATTTTCAGAAACTCTGGTCCGATTAGTTATGTATATTATGTCTTCTGAGTGCGAAATGTTTATTAAATCTAACGATATAAGACATATATGTGTCGACACGTTTGTCACGTATGCAGAAGCATCAATGGAGGCTAACTCGAGTTTGACCACATTAAAGAAAAACGAACCCTTCAATCATGAAACATGCACTTGTCCTAACGACGAGTGTGGAAAAAATTTCGACCGCCCTATCGAACTAACCGTCTTATCCAGCAACCCTGTTGAAACCTACCCGGCGTGCCCATACTGCATGAGCAGAATAGATATAGCAGAAGAAGAACAAAAACCCACAAAGAACACGCTGACATCGCTGAGAATAAGAACCGCGCTGGAAAAAGAACAAGAAGAAGCCGAAAAGAAAGAAACAGACGAAACCAAATGCTCTCACGGCTTCGGATACTTGAAAAAAAGACAAAAAGGCACTCCGATCCCAGACGAATGCTTACTCTGCCAGAAAATGATTCAATGCTTGGCTTGACGAGCCATCATTTTTTTTGAACACGACGCCTGAGAAAATATTCATCTAGTTTATCAAACGATTCAGGATCATTAGGCATCAAACTATTCTTACGCCTAATATTTTATTTATCGATATATTCTTCGAGACGAAGGATGTTTTAAATCTAGAAAAAACCTCTATAATAAAATGAGGTAATAAAATTGAGCCATAGGCGACTTTCATCGGAAGAGTTTCAGTCGTTGTGGCATGCTTTATGGGCACATCAGAGTCCCGAGGTAAGATTTCAGAACCCTGACATGTGGCGATGCACCCAATAGAATTAGACCTTTTTGTTAGCACGCAGACTCTTTTGGATTTAGTAGATTTGTAGTCTTCCTAAACTAAGGCTTTGCAAAATTTGTCAATATGCTCTAGTTCATACTCGCTTCGACCTATCAAAAATTGTCTCGAAAAACACTTTAAGGCTTGGCATGCTAAATACGCAAAAAGGTGTCTCTGTGAGACTATTACTCGACGAAATGTATGCTGGGCTTAGAGAATATTTCGAAACCCTTGGCTGGGAAGTGCTGACTGTTCAAGATGTGGGACTGAAAGCTGCGAAAGATAAGGAAGTAGTGGAATACGCGAAGAGTAACAACCTGCTACTCATAACACAGGACCCAAAACCAGCCGAACTGGCAGAACTCACAGGAGTCAAATACGTGCTCATATCAAACGCCATGATAGCCAAAATAGCCGACGCAAAAATAAGAGAAAAATACCCAAACACAAAGCCAAAATAATCATAAAAAATGGGCTTATTAATTCATGAGCCAACTGCAGAAGTATCATTCTCCACCATTGCTTGCTGCCTTGAAATTTGATTTAAATGTGTACAAAAACAATTAAATATTGATTGTTTGCATGTTGAAAATATGGATGATTATTTAAAAATGTGGTGCGGCGCTTTCGGCGCGGTCGATTTCTCAGGTAAGGACATATTCCCTACCCTGTATTGGGGGATGCGAGCGCAGAATCACCGCGGGCACCAGTCGTATGGCTTCTTGACTTATAATGGGCAATTCAACATTTACAAGGGCTTGGATCTTATCCCGAAGATAAAGAGGA
>DATKLC010000005.1:0-1785 GCA_035542635.1 Candidatus Krumholzibacteriaceae bacterium
TATGGCTTTCTTAAAGATACTGTTGGCAAACCAAAGGCAAAAGGGATGAACAGGCATGTCTACCACCGGTCGAAAATCTCGACTGGTCAGTCGCTCAGTTTGCCAAGAAGAATTAGCCATTTTAAATTTGGTTCAAAGACCAACTTTTGGGGTGACGGGGTTGGGGACGGTCTCCATTCAGCCAACGGGCTGTACGTTTTAGGTTTGCAGCACAACCTGTAAAAACCGCCTGCAGGTTGCGTTTTCTTTGCCCAATATAACGAGCCACTCGCATTCCATGCCCGCGCACCAGAGACGACAACGAGCCTTCCACACCGCTGCGATGCTGGTGGTAGTCTTTTTTGAAGACTTCTGTTTTTTGGCGCTCTTGGGCCGCTTCAGTCAATTCATAGTAAGCACTAATCCCAATCGTTCGTCCAGCTTTTCCTGTGCAACAACGGGAATGGAATTCACAGGCTCTACAAATTACCGCAGGAAATCGGAAGCTCAGGCTGTTATTGACGGGGATTGGATCCCTGGCAACATATCCCTTCGGACAGGTGACCGTTTTCTGTTCCGCGTCAATTTGGAAACGAGCCCGTGTGATTCCATCCGGCAACAAGTCTTGTGGCGTTCTCACGGTAGAGAGCGGTCCAATCAAATCAATGTGTTTCTTTTGGCTGCCATCTAAATTGGGACCGCTCATATACCCCGCATCTACATACTGTTGGCTCGGCAGACAGCCTCTTTGTTCTAACCGCTCTTGGATTGCAGACAATTCTTCATAATCCGTCCGATTGCTGCTGGTTCCTACTATGTCTGTGATGATGTGTGGGTAGCCTTCGTCCTCTGTTTCAGTCATCTGGATCTTATCCCCCACCCATTCAAAACGACGTTTACGGCTATAGCGAGCCTCCGGGTCGTGTGGGCTTTGGATTTGGGTGTGCCCATCGTAGGTCTTCAAATCCTTATAGACCATTTTCCCCGCTTCTTCTCGAAACTGCTGCGCCCAGACGGTTTTCAAAACCTGCACTTCAGGCAGGTTCTGTACTTCCGCTGGTGCGCTTCCTTTTTCAAGTCGTCCGAGTAACCAGTGTCCATTATCTCCAATTTGCTCTTCATATTCTTGCCATTCTTTTTCGCTGTACCTCTGCCGTACAAATCGTTCTCCATATTTCTCTTCCCAATCCGGCGGGATGACTGCCTTGCTCCACTTTCGATCCGTATCCACGATCGCTACAATCGCCAGGCGTAAGGTTTCCACCACGCTCTCCAGCCGCGAAAGCCGCCTCACCTTACTGAGCATGGCGATACTATCGGTCCTTTGTTTGCCATGTTCTTTGATTAATCCCATTTTCCGGATTTGTTCCACCAACTTCTCAAATACCCGTCCTTCTGCCTGCCCCTCGATCAATCGATCTCGAAATTCGCTCAACACACTGAAATCAAATCCTTCATACTCCAATTCCAGGTGCAGGGCATACTTCCAATCCAGCCGCATGCGCAGTGAGTTGATCGCTTGCCGATCGGATAACTTCTCCATGTATTGAAACACGGTGATAAATGCCAGGATGACCGGCGATATGCCTGGTTTCCCTTCCACGGAATATAAATCTGCATATTCTTCCTCGGTTATTTGCTCAAATAACCGCTCGCCAATCAATCGATAGACATCATTCTCTTTCAATAATCTCTTCCCGATCCGTTCCGTTTCGGGTGGCATCGACCAGGGTGGTTGTACCTTTAAACACATTTCTGCCTCCAACCTTATCTTACAACCCCCTCTCAGGTTTGCCAACAGTATCT
>DATKLC010000006.1:0-3758 GCA_035542635.1 Candidatus Krumholzibacteriaceae bacterium
TGCTGTTCTTGCCGAGAGTAGCATGAGTTTTGCTGCTTGCAGTAAAGCATCTTTTTCTTGTTCAGTGCTCGTGGGCATTTTACGCTTAGCCTCCATGTGGTGTATTCTTCTGTTAAGAGGGTTATATAAGAAGTTAAAGCAGCCTTTTCTTCTCTCTGTGCGTGCACGCGCTTCTCCAGTACAGGTAGTTTTTTCAGCGTGAATACTGCTCTGTGCGGGTCTAGACCCGGTTCACTATATGCTGCTATTAGGATCCAAATATGCTACAAATATGAACAGAGAAGCACAGGTTCAACTTAGTTGAAGTGTGATTGTTGGGTTTTGTTCTCTTTCTCTAAAACTGAAGCATACGTGAGAGAGCGGGCTAAATCATAAATCATGAATCAGAAGGCTCATTTTGTGCCTGTCAAACTTTGGATGATTAACTAACACGTAATACATAACATAGGAAGCTTTGAAAGCCAAGCTTGAACCATACTTGGAGTTTCTCCATTCCGTTCAGGTCGGAAAACCTAGCTTAGTGCGAGCGAGGAGAGAGAGGGAGTGTGAGAGTGCGTATGAGAGAGAGAAAAGGGTAAAGTTTTATCCCGCACATTTTTCCTAGGGTTTCCGAGCTAAGCGAAGTTGCGATTATCGCGCGTTGCTTATTGACTTTTGTTAGCTTGCTTTTGAATTCATATTACAACATCAGAAACCTATTATTTTGAAGTTCTTAATCACAGTAATTTCGGGTTGAAAAACCAAACAGAATTTCACAGAGGAAGAAAAAAGCTATGACCACACAAACACTGCAACTAAGATTCTGCTTTCCACCACTATACGGCATCTACGACACCGGAGACGGAACCATATACATTTTCGGAGAACAAGATGACCAAATCGAAGACGTACTAAGCCACGAATTTCTGCACTGGGTCATCCAAAAAATCGTCGACAAACAGACGAGTCTAGCTCTAGATAAAATCCCGCCAGAGTTTTTGAAAGCATAACCCTCGTGCTGCTTCGTGCTTCACTCCGATTGCGTTTCTCATCTTCTTTACAATCACTCAACATTAACTGCAACCCCCTGCGTATGTCTCCACAGAGCCTAAAAAGTGCCAAAGAAGCCCAACATATTTGGCGCCTAATAGAAAGGTCTAGTCTACAACTGTGTGTGCTCACACTCTCTTTCCAACTGCATCAAAACCCGTCTGAATTACATGCTCTCTAACGCCTTGGGTAGTTGCTCAAGCGTGTTTATTGTTTTGTCTGGTGTGACGTTGACGTTTCCTTCATGATAATCGCCTCTTTTCAGCCAGACTGTCTTCATGCCCACCTTCTTCGCGCCCTGAACGTCATGATACAACGAATCACCAACAAAAACCGTCTCCTCTGGTAATGTGCCCAACGCTTTAAGCGCTTCATTGAAAATCACAGGACTCGGCTTACGAAAACCAACAGAACCCGAAGCCACAATAACATCAAAGTACTGCTTAATGCCAAACCGTTCCAACGTAATCGGCACTACTTCGGGAATGCCCAAATTCGAAACCACACCCAACCTATAACGCCCACGCAACTCTTCCAGCACACGCGGAACGAAGGGCTGCATGTAGAGCGAATCCACCAAGGCATACATAAAAACGTCAGCCGCCTCACGCAGACGTTTGTCAGATTCCACAACAGTATAACCCAGCCTCTTCAGCGTTTCAGCCAAACGAAACACGTAAGTATGCTCCCTAAACTCAGAACCACCCCACAACTCCTCCCGAACCTGAAGATAAACACGACGGAACTCCTCAAAACCCGGCGCAACACCAGCGTTTTCTAAGACCTTATGCGCCTTCCGCAGACTACCCAGATAATCAAACCTGTCATCCTCAATCAGAGTCGAACCGAAATCAAACATCACACCCCGCACCACCACAGCCTTCACCAGCGCCTAAGCATAGGAGAGTTTAACCAGTTCTTTTTCTCTTATATAGGTTTTGACGCATTTAATGAAAAATCCAGATTCATTTTACACAAAGTTGACAAACATAGTTAAATACACACTGAGATTATTTTCTTAAACCGTGAGAAAACCATGGTCTGCACAGTAGTCGCAGGCGCGTTCTGGGGAGACGAGGGAAAGGGAAAGATAATCTCATACTTGGCGCTCAAGGATAAGATAGACGTCTGCGTACGAACAGGCTCAGTCAACGCCGCACACACCGTCGTGTACAGGGACAAAAAACACGCCCTCCACATGGTACCCAGCACGTTCGTCTATGAGAAAAGCCGCCTACTCATAGGCGCAGGCGTCAACATTCATGTTCCACAATTACTCAAAGAAATCGAAGAAACAAACGTCAAAAACCGCATAGGCATAGACCCACAATGCTCAATAATCGAAGAAAAACACTCAACCACCGACAAATCCAGCGCACATCTTAAGGGCTTGGGAACCACGGGCTGGGGCGTCGGACCCGCACAAGAGGAACGCGTACGACGAACAGGAAAAATAGCCAAAGACATCCCTGAACTAGCGCCATACTTAACCGACGTCACACTAGAAGCAAACACAGCCATCGACGCCAACAAAAACGTCCTCCTAGAAGGCACCCAAGGCCTGATGCTCTCATTGTTCTTCGGCACATACCCATACGTCACCAGCAGAGACACCAGCGCATCCGCCATCTGCGCAGAAGCAGGCGTCGGCCCAACAAAAATAACCAGCGTGCTCCTGGTCTACAAGTCATTCATCACACGCGTCGGCACAGGACCACTACCAGACGAGCTATCGAAGGAAGAAGCAATCAAACGCGGCTGGTTCGAAATCGCAGCCGGCACAGGAAGAGAACGACGCTCGGCACCCTTCAATTTCGACCTCGCTAGACGCGCTGCTATGATTAACGGCGCAACCGAAGCCGCGGTCACCAAGCTCGACATACTATTCCCAGCGTGCAAAAACGCCACGTCTTTTGAGCAGATGCCCAGCGAAGCTAAGGAATTCATAAACAGAATTGAGACAAGCACAGGCGTGCCCGTCACCATAATCGGCACGGGACCTTCAGCCTTCGATATCATCGATCGTCGAAAAAAGGTTCAATAGAAGAGCGAGAATACAGGCGATTCGCGCGGTCAGCTCGGACTGGTAGCCGTGAAGTTGAAGGTGTATTTGGTGTCGGCGATTGCGTTGGTGGAGAACGTAACTTTAAAGTAGAATCTAACCGTCAGTTCGGGCGTCGTTGTGGGCGGAACTGTGAACCCAAATGTAGGAACCTGAGGAGGAAAACAGGCAAGTCTATAATATTTGGCAGGGGTCTGGTTTGCGCCTGTCGGGGAAAAGTCGTAGCCAAATGCCTGTACCACGACTCCTATGTAACTGTCTTTGCTTGCGCCAATTGCTGTGTAGGGTATAGTCCACGTGACGTTCTTTCTATCAGGTGTGATGATTATAGAAGCTGTGGAAACTGGTACGGTGCCGGAGGACGTGTTACCGCTCCAAGAGTATGTGTTTGTGGGTGTTGAGTTCCATGAAGAGCCATTCGCTGGCGTGTAGACTTTGAGCATGCTGGCGTTTGTGTCTACATTGTTCGTGAAGTTGAAGGCTTGGTCAGAAGCGGGGTTAAGTATTCCATCTGCGTTTCCGTCAAAGCCCAAGTAAGTGAAAACCGTATGTCCGTCCACGGCAGGCTGAGTTCCTGGGTATTGAAACTTTATAACAAGCGCGAGGTCTGTGTAGATAATATACACAAAGTATGTGGATTGTTCGCTTACGTTTCTGCTAAAAGCCG
>DATKLC010000007.1:0-1651 GCA_035542635.1 Candidatus Krumholzibacteriaceae bacterium
ACGATTTCGCTGTCCTCCATGACTTCTTTCATACGCTTCATAATATGAACACCCTGCTGCGTAGCATTGTCTAATAATTTCTCACTCTTGATAACATCTATAACCGCCAAAGCAGCAGCACACGAAACAGGATTACCACCAAACGTACTCGCATGCGTTCCACCTTCCCAATCCATAATCTTCTCATTGGCTATTATAGCGCTTAGCGGCATACCAGCCGCAATACTCTTCGCGCTACAGATAATGTCTGGCGCTATACCCCAATGCTCAATAGCCCACCACTTACCCGTCCGCGCCATACCCGCTTGTATCTCATCGTCAACCAACAAAATCCCATACTTGTCCGCCAACTTCTTCAAACGCTGAAAAAATCCATCCGGCGGCACCACATAACCACCCTCACCTTGGATGGGCTCAAAAACAAAAGCCGCCACTTCTTCAGGCGGCGCGTATTTCTGCAACACGTACTCGTCGATGAAGTCAACGCACCAAAACTCGCAATCAGGATACGTCATCTTGTACGGGCAACGATAACAATACGGATAAGGCACATGAGTCACACCAGGCACCAACGGAAAGAAATAACGCATCTGCACGGGTTTACTCGCCGTAAACGAAACCGCACCCAAAGTACGCCCATGAAAAGCACTGATAAACGCAATAAAACGCGGCCTGCGCATATGCCACCTAGCCAGTTTCGCAGCGCCTTCAACAGCCTCAGCACCACTGTTGCCATAGAACACTTTCTTCCGAAACTTGCCAGGCGTGATTTCATTCAACCGTTCCGCTAAGTCAATGACCCCTGTGTACAGAAAATCAGTAATAGAATAGTGCAGATAACGCTCCGCCTGCTTTTTCACAGCATCAACAACTTTGGGATGGCAATGCCCCACGTTCAAACAGACTAAACCCGAGTTAAAATCAATATACTCATTACCGTCAACATCACGCAAAACAGCACCCTTACCGCTCTCGATGACAAGCGGATAAAACCGCACAAACGAATGACTAATAACCTTATCATCCCGCTCAACTATCTCACGGGCTTTCGGACCAGGCGGACTAACGACAATCTTCGGATACGTAGGCATATCATATCACCTTGAGAGGAAACTAAGAATGTGCAACACTTATTTTTATAAGTTTAGGTATGATTTTAAGAAAAAAGATTCAAACCCTAGAACACGCCCAAAAAAGAAAAGTTTGGGTTCAAGCTACACGCTATTCGTCGTCGTTGAGCAGCGTTGAACCCTTTTTGGGTCTTCGTGGAGTTTAGAAAACAGGCTAATCTATGGTCTGGCTAAGTTTATTTCGATGGTTGACACGTTCGATTTCCTGTTTTCCTCTACCCGCTGTATCTCTTCGGTGCCGATGCAGATGCCAGATAGCTCCAGGTCTTTTACGAAGGCGCGTCGCAAGAGTTCGACGGTGTCGACGGCCCTGCTGATTGCTCGCCCTCTCGCCTTCACGGTGACATTTTTTTCGCCGGAGTTAAAGAAGGTGAGGCAGGCAATCACATAGTTCATCACTGGTTTTTTACCGATGAGGACAACGTTGCCTTCCATTTTCTTCATCTCTTTGGGTTTTTCTTTTTTTTCTGGTTTTTCTGGTTTTTCGGTCATGTTGGTTTATCTCCTGTGTGTCCTTTTGT
>DATKLC010000008.1:0-2432 GCA_035542635.1 Candidatus Krumholzibacteriaceae bacterium
AGAAGTGCAGCCAGGAACGATTATACTGGTGAGACCCGGTGAAAGAATTCCCTTAGATGGTACGGTTATCGAGGGCACTTCTCAAGTTGACCAAGCCTTAGTAACGGGCGAATCACTGCCCCTAGCGAGAAAACGAGGCGACTGCGTCTACGCGGGCACACTGAACACGAGTGGCGTGCTCAAAATAACAGTCAGCAAAAAGGCAGAAGAAACTCTGGTTTCCAGAATAGTTAAGTTAGTCGTAGAGTCCAGGAAGAGAAAAGCATCCATCGAAAAACTGATCGACAGATTCGCCAAGATCTATGTTCCAATAGTTATAGGACTAGCGTTATTCACCGCCGTGCTCATGCCGAGAATCGTCGGCGGACCGTTCCAAACATGGCTCTACCGCTCATTAATACTCCTCGTGGTTTCCTGCCCGAGCGCTTTTATAGTGTCCGTGCCCGCGACGATTTTCACGGCAATAACAGTCGCTGCCAGAAAGGGCGTCATCGTTAAAGGCGGCGTCTACATCGAAAAACTGGCGAAAGTCAATTCAGTCGTATTCGACAAGACGGGCACATTGACTTTGGGCAAGCCTGTGGTGCACGAGGTCAGGGGTTTGGAAAAATCTTATGAGCAGACGTTGACGTACGCGGCTGCGTTAGACCAGTTTTCCAATCATCCCGTGGCTCAGGCTATCGTAAGAAAAGCGCTGGATAGACATCTGGATTTCAGCAAACTCAAAGTAACCGAAGTCAAAGAAGTTCTTGGCAAGGGCATAGTGGGCTATGTCGAAGGCAACCACGTAGCCGTCGGAAATACGGAACTGATGGAAGAATACGGCTGCGACTGTGAGCAAATCATGGGGATTTCTGAGAATGACAAGCACACAGCCGTGTGTGTTTCCATCGAAAGAGCAGGAGCAGCATCTATCTGCGTTATGGACGACGTAAGAATAGACGCCATCGAAGCCGTAAAATCCCTCAAAAAATCTGGAATCAAAACCACGATTCTAACAGGAGACAAGCCTGAAATCGCCAACGAAATCGCCGAAATACTGAATGTCGACGAGGTATACTCGGAACTCTTCCCCGAGGACAAGTTGAGAATCGTAGAACAAATGAAGAATAAGCAGGGTTTGGTGGCCATGGTTGGAGACGGCGTTAATGACGCTCCTGCACTTGCCGCGTCAGACGTGGGTATCGCGATGGGCGGCGCAGGTGTAGATGTTGCGTTGGAATCGGCAGACGTGGTTCTGGTAAGGGATGAATTAAGTAAAATTCCCTACTTGATTAAATTGAGCGATAAGACTGTGAAGATTGCCAAACAAAACATAGCCGCATCTCTCGGGGTTAAACTACTCTTGGGCGCTCTGGGGCTGATGGGCTTGACGCCGTTGTGGTTTACAGTAGCCTCGGGCGATGATGGCGTAACCATGCTACTACTCTTAAACACCCTACGCCTAGGCAGAGTTAAAGCTTAATCCAACCAGCCACTCAATTAATCACTCAAACTCACGTCTTACTGTGTCATTACAGTCATAAAGGCTTAAGTATCAGGCACATTATCCTCGCTATGAGGTGAGTTTGTTTGCTGTTTATGGTTGTCACTAGGCATAGTGCTGAGTTGTGCCCTGGAGGCACAGTTCGCCCCGACAAAGGGTTCGCAGCGAAGCTCGAGGAGAGCATGAAGAAATCTGGAGTAAAGGAAATAGCAGGATACACGGATGCACCAGGCCATGTTTACTATTTTGTTCTCGAAACAGACGATAATGCAGCTCTCAACAATGCCGTTGAGCCACTAAGGCTAGTAGGAGAAGTAACCATAACCCCCGTACTCAAGTTCTCAGAACTAGTTACTTGGGCCAAGCAAATAGGAATTCAAGAGTAAAAGCGATGAAAAACTGCGCGCACGCTTATTGGTTGTAGTTCGGAATGGAGGTGATCCTATGAGTAAAGGCAAGATGAAGACGACGATTTGCCCCGAGTGCGGTTGGACTGTGAAGTCGCCTTGGGGAGAGAATGACGTAATAGACCATGTGATGCTTCATGCAAAGAACCATCATCCTGAGATGTTGAAGCATAGCAAGGAAGACATGAAGAAGATGATAAAGGACGCATAAGTCAATTGCAGACAGCTGAAACTAATTGAACATGAAAGGAGGTGATATGAATGGGAGAATATGAAGACACGTTAAAGGATATTGAGAAGACCTTTGGATTTGTTCCAGGCTTCATGAAAGGACTGCCACATGATGTTCTTATCCATGATTGGCCTCTGATGAAAAAGTACACTCTCGGAGAAAGCAAAATACCCGCAAAGTACAGGGAGCTCTTGGGCTTAGCGGTAGCAGCTAACATAAAATGCCCGTATTGCCAGCTCTTTCACAAGAGCGTTGCCCAAATGTATGGAGCCACACCAGAAGAGTTCGCCGAGATTGCGTTCCTAGC
>DATKLC010000009.1:0-3008 GCA_035542635.1 Candidatus Krumholzibacteriaceae bacterium
ATTTCTTTTAAGGAACGGTTGGCTCTTAAGCCTGAAAATGCTGGAAAGTGCTGGGCATATTTGGATCCTAATAGAAAGGTCTAGTCTGTTGTTGTGTGTGTGCGCACCGCTCGAGCCTAAAAAGTGCCAAAATATGCCTAATCATATTTGTATCATATAGTGAAGGGGGGTAGGGGGCGTTGCGCACAGATTCTCACACTGAAAAAACTACCTATACTAGAGAGATGCGTGTGCGCAGATTCTTCACTTTAACTAATATACTTGGCTTTGCTTTCTTCTTGCTCCTTAAGCTTCTGCTGTTGTTCTTCTCGGCGTTTCTCTATCTGCTTCATCCTGTCAACAATCTGCTCCGCCTTAGCAATCTCCTTATCCAAACCCGCCAAATCCACATCCACACCCAACAACTTGATTAAAATCGTAAGCATACTCTTAGCCGAAAGCGGATCAGGCAAATAACCCCGCGTCTCACTCAACAAACACAACGCTTCAACATTCTTAAAATGCGCCATCCCAAGCAGCAAACCAGCCGTACCAACAATCGGACTTCCAGCTTTACTAACCTCAGCACCAACAGCAACAGCCTTGTCCAAAAGCCCCGCATCCGTAGCAGCAGCCATCACACGCGGCGTATTTTCAGTTTCCACACGAAAACCACCCAAACTCACAATAGTTTTAATCCCATGCACACGGCAAAACTCCAAAATCGAATCAGCAACTTCATACTGACCTTCAATGGTTTGCGCTTGACTGTCAGCACTCAAAAAAACCACATCACTCTCACCGCCCTTGTTGTTACGCCAGAATCTAAATTCTCCGCGCAAAAGACGCGCATCACCCTTCTTATTCACAACCACATAATACGGAAAATGAGGCGAATACAAAAATGCCCAACGCTCAGCACCTAATTGCTTAGACAAAAACCGCACAGCAATCCTCCCAACCATACCCAAACCCGGCAAACCCTCAATCAAAATGGGATTCTTCAACTCAGCTGCTTCGACAATTTCAACAATCTCAGTTTTCTCCATAATTGCGCTTATTCCTCCTTCACACGACGCCTATACTTCGCATACTTATCATCAGGCGAAAACTTAGCCGGATGCGGCACATGCACCACGCCACCGCAGTAAGGACACACATCGCGCCTCAACGTGTAACGCAAGCACTTCTCGCATTTCCTAAGCAACCAAACCATCCAAGCTTCGCTTCCTACTTCTGCCGCTTAAAAACGCCCTCGCCGCCCGCCTTCGTAATCGACTTAATCACTTCCTCGCTTGCACGCTGCAACACTTTATCCGCCCGCTTGTAATCCTCAGCTTCGGCTTCAAGCGCGTACTTCGGAGGAGCAACAACATAAACATGCACAATGCCCTCTTTGGCTTCCTCAACCTTCTTAGCGCTTAACAGAGCCTCACGCACAAGTCGCACACCATCAGGCTTCCTGCAACTCAACTCCAACACGCCCTTAAGCTTCACCAACGGCAAACGAATCTTCTCACGCGCAATACTCTCCAACCCCGCAGCCAAATCCTCAGGCACACCCACATTCACCAAAACCTTCGGACCTTCACGCGCTGCTCTTTCTAAACCCTCGTAAACGTCACCAAACTCCTTCTCAATCAAAACACCCGCCTTCGCATAAACATCATCCAAAGACAAACCCAACTTCTCCCCAGCACTGCGCATCAAAGTTTCACCCTTACGCTCACGCTTAAAAGCCATAACCTTCTCTATTCTTTCCCGCTTCGTAACCCGCCTAAGCGAAAGATCAACATGCCCCTTTTCCGTGTCAACACGCAAAACCTTCAAAACCGTTTTCTGACCCTCACGAACAAAATCCCTAATATTCCGCACCCAAGAAGAAGCCACCTCAGAAACATGCAACAAACCCTCTTTACCATACTCATCAAGCGTCACATAAGCACCATAATCCGTAATACGATTCACGGTAACAATCACCAAATCACCCACTTCGGGCCACTCAGGCTTCTTCGACATTTTAACCGCATCTCCGTTTACTCTAACTCAGCCACAACCTCACCGCGAACCCTAACTTTGCCGCCACTGGGCTCAGCCAAAACCGCACCACAAACGTTGCATTTCACCTGAGAATTCGCACTGTCAAAAACCACCTGCTCGTTGCCACAATCAGGACACTTCACACGCAAAAACTTACTCCGAGGCTTCGGAATCAACCTATCCCATTCACTCAACACACATCACCGTTATGCAATCTCCAATTTCCGCAAACGCATCCCAGGCATCTGCCGCTGAAAACCACACACCTTACACTTCAATTTAAGGCTCAATTTCTTCGTGGTCTTCGCAAACTTCTTCTGCAAAGGATACTTCTGCCCACCATAACCATGCTTCTCACGCTCATGACGCCGCGCACCCACAGCCAAAGCTCGACGCTTACCAGCCTTGTACAAAGTAACCGTATGCGCCTGATGCACCTTACACTTGGGGCAATAAGTCGTAATTTCCTTCGGCGCCTTCATCACAATCACACATTCAGCATTTAAGCACTAAACACACAACACCACCTCCTATTATACTTTTTTTCGCACCAAACCCCCAAACACCACGATATCCTAGAGATAGAACAAAATCAAAGCGCCCTCTCCACCCGTTTTAACGCAAAAACCAGCACATAGGCTTATATAACAAAAATAAGAATATTTGAGGCTGAAAAAAGTTTAAGCGTAAGTATTCTCGCAAGGTGGAAACGGGTGAACGAAACACTACAACGCGAAGCTATCGAAGAAAACGACATTTCTTCACAAATCTCGTTAGATGTCACTCTAAACCAAGCGTCCCAACTGAAAGCCGAAAATCAACCAGCTGTGGCCATAATGCTTCCAACATACCGCGAAGCACAAAACATAGAAAGCCTCATCCGAGATATACAAAAACTGAACCTAAACAGTTCAATCATAGTTATCGACGACTCAAGCCCAGACAGAACAGCCGATATCGTCCGCCAACTTCAGAAAGAATATAGCAAC
>DATKLC010000010.1:0-8488 GCA_035542635.1 Candidatus Krumholzibacteriaceae bacterium
AAAGCGTCCTCGATAACCGTGCTCGGAGAGGAACCGCCCCAGCTCATGTTTATGATACTCGCGTTCTGGTCTGTAGCATGGATGATAGCTTGAGCCAACACATCGTCGTATCCTGAGCCATAGGCATCCAGTCCTTTCTCCGCCATTATGCTAACCTGCGCCAAGCCTGCGATGCCTATGCCGTTGTTTATCTCGGCTGCGATTATGCCCGCAACATGAGTGCCGTGTCCGTTGTCGTCCACGGGGTCTGGGTCGTTGTTTACCCAGTCATAGCCCAGCGGCACATAGTTTGCAGCTAGGTCGGGATGATTATAGGCAATTCCCGTATCAATAACTGCTACCAGCACGGACTTGCTACCAGTGGTTATGTTCCACGCATAGTCTGCTTGGATTTTTGCGGGACCCCACTGCATACTCCAGTACGGGTCGTTTGGAACCATGAAAGCCTGATAAGTGACTCGAGGTTCGACGTAGGTGCTTAATCCCGTGTTCTTGACGTCTCTCATGAAAGAGATAACGCTGTTCTGTGGTATGTTGACCACGACTGCCTCTATCCTGTTTCTCATTAAAATCTTGTTGACGATTTTCACGTTCTCCGCTAGCGCAAACTGTTCCACTTTCCCATATGATTGCCACGCCTCAGAGACGCCTATGACAAATTCGTTAGAACTCGAGCCCCATTGACCAGGCGAAGTTTTGTTTTGCAGGGTGTTGAAGTCCAACAAATTCATCGAATCTTTGGGAGTGGCATTAGCGGAGCTTTGAGAGTTGTTGAAGTCAACACCTTTTAGAAGGTCATTTGCAGTGTTCTGGATATTCGTTGAGTTATTGGAAAAGGCGAATACACCTGTCACGTTTATTGTTGTAATGACGAAGCTTGTTAGAAGAAGAAGCATTAAAATTCCTGAAACAATTTTCGGTTTCATTTTTTCCCCTCAAACGGTCAAAAGAAACATCATGCGTGGAGTTATTTGAAGTTTACCTTTAAAAACCAAGAGGCAAAGCATTTAACGACTATCAAGCCAAACTGTTTTCGTGGTGACTTGAAAGTGAGTTTTTACATGGGCGAGCTTGCATGGCCTGACGTGAAAGAATTCCTCCAAAAACACAAAACTATAATCATTCCCGTGGGAAGCTGCGAACAACACGGTCCACATCTGCCACTTGACACAGATGCCTATGACGCTTTTTGGCTGTCATTGAGAGCCGCTAAGGAGGCAGGTTGCGCCTTGGTTGCACCGCCCATCAATTATGGTATGTCGATGCATCATATGGACTTTCCAGGAACAATGACGCTCGCATCAGACACGTTAGAGGCAGTTGCCTACGAGGTCGGCATCAGTTTAATCAAGCATGGTTTTAGGAAAATCGTTTTCGAGAATGGTCATGGTGGAAATGCCCCGGCGCTCGAGTCTGCGGCACAGAGAATCAAGACTGACACAGGGGCATTTACGGTGGTCGATACGGTTAGCCTAATACCCGATTACATCGAAGAATCAATTGAAACACCGTATGATGCTCATGCGGGCGAATTCGAAACCTCGACCTCTCTCGCCAACCGTGAAGAATACGTGAAAACGGACAGGATAAAAAAGCCCAAACTAACGCTTCCAGCTTCTAAATACATGAAAATCGGACTGAAAGAAACAGGACCTAAAGTGTACTGGGCGTTTAGGACAAAAGAACTCAGCGAAACGGGCGTGATAGGCGACCCGACCAAAGCCTCAAAAGAAAAAGGCACAAAAGCGTGGGAAACAGCCACACAGAGACTCGCGGAACTATTATGTGAACTCGACAAAATGCAAACATAAACTAACGATGGAACCCTCTGGTTCTCTGTTCATGTTTGGATCATATCCTTTCTTATTACCATTAATTATCTCTCTGATTTTCCACACCTTGACATAAACAAACAAAAATAAAAAACTGTTTGCGGAAGATAGAGAAAGTCAAAAGAAAAATGATGGCTAGAACTTAGCTCAGCGCCTCATCCTAATCAGAATTGATATGATTGCGATGATTATGGCAACGATAATGCCGAGAACATCCAAATCCAGATTATTTGAAGTCGGGGTTGGGCTATACCCAGTTGGTTCAGCAACAAAATGCGAAGAATTCGCGATTGGGTATGCAATCCATCCGCCGTCTTCGAAGTCGTCCGGAGTCCACCCCAAAGGATTGGAACTGCCTGTAGCTTCAACCCATATCCAACCAGTGCCTCTGCCGTCATTAATATCCCAATAGTCATTTGCGTTTGGGAATTCTGGAAGCCAAATCAGCAAAGCAGCATGATCGGTTGCGTCAATGATGGCAGCGTCAAAACCTGCACCGACATAGATTGTGCCGCAGAGAAAGGCCATGTCCTCGCAGTCTCCGATGGCTTTGACGCCAGTATTTTTGTTGAAAGCGTGTGCAAATTCGTCAGCGTTCTGCGCCCACTCGTCTTGGGCGACACCATTTCTGATGAAATTGTCGCTGTCGTAGCCGTATTCTGTCCATGTTTGAACGTACTTTAGGATGGCAACAGCCATATCGTTTCTGCTCGAATAGTTGTTTTGAAACCCTTTGCCAATGCTATAAGCCAGTTCCTTGTTATCGCCGAGCGTTTCATAGGCAAGGTTGGGCAAGTATCCTGGAAGGTCTCCGCTAATTCCTGCGTTATTCCTGTCTATTTGCCAGTTGTCATACCAGTCACCATTCTGCTGCCTGAAGGTGGAAGCTGGAAACCCGCTGCTAGTTTTGATCAGAGCAATAGCTGGAGCACAGAGAAGCAAGAATAAGATGAGATATCGCATGTGAGTCATGTGTTTTCCTCGGCTATCCTATTGGGACGGTTAGGCTTGCAAGCATTATGAGCCCCAAGAAGACTTCGTAACAGAACAGGAAGACTCCAACAGCCATGGGATGCTTGTTAATATCGTCCAGTTCAATGCCGAATAGCCTGAGTTTCTCAAAGACTAGGTAAAACAAGCCGCCGAAGAACAGACTTACGAAGAAGCTGAGGACGACAACGAGGAGCCGCTGCAGGTTGAAGTAGGCGCTAAAAGTCACTGACTGCGAAAGGAAGAATGGGTTAACCATCGAACCGTAAATAACCAAGCCAGCATAAACAAAAAAACCGCCCACAGAAAGGCTAGTTGCCAGAGGATTACCCTTGATGCTTTCGAACTCTTTGATCTTCGTGGTCATGAGTGTGATGCTTCTAATTCCAATGTACCCAATCAACAAGCAAATCATGCTTGAAATTAACGCACGAACAAACCACAAGCCTAATGATACTAGGAACTCTGAACCAGCCAACTTTATCTCCCAAAGTGTATTGCGGCGCAGCAAATATAAAACTTTCAGCCCACAGCATTCAGCTAGTCTTTGATGAGTGCATCAGAAAGGAGAATATTTTTTGACATCAGAACAGAGAACCTAGTTGAAATGAGTTGCCAAGAAATAGAAGAAGATAGGCGAGGATTAGACTCGCCCTTTTCACCTTCTTGCGGTGGTGATGACGGAAGCGCACTCGTTCCTTCGAGAGTCATTCGGATTAGCGTCTTAGGTTCAACTGTCTCTATGGTGCACCTGTGACGCCTGCAACGATTGCAACAATTCCGTTCCACACTAGGGCACACATTCATAGCCCAAGAAGCAGCTGAATGCCTAAGAATCTGTTTAGAGATCGGAAGACGAGAAAACTAATATCAGCCTGCGACCGAATTGTACATGGAAGATGCGGATTAGAATCTCGTTCTGTCTTCTCTAATTTTCTCGAGTTTCAATTTCGACAGGTTGAAAGTAAGCCGTTTGATCTCTTCTGGTTCGCTGTGTTTTGTGTCTTTCTTTATCTGTTGTTCAATTTCTGGATTGTTCAAATAATAGAATAGGTAATCTTCAGCGCTTAAGTTCTTCAATTCGTGTAGTCGCTTTCTTTCGTGCTTCTTTTTTGCTTCTTCGATTTCTTTTTCTCTATTCTTCATTAGCCATTCACAGAGCCAACTATAATCTTCTTCTCCTACAAGCCATTTGACAGCTATAGAGAAGTCCTTGTGAAAGTTCTTGTCAGCCTCAACAAGTCTAGCATCTCTTTCTCTTTTGTGCTGCTCAATTTTCTCCTCTAGTTCTTTTACTTTCGTTTCATATTCTCTTTTGATTTCGCCAGTTCTTTCTTCGAGCTTTTTCCTAACGCGTTTAAGAGTCGGTTCCTTTGACATCGTAAATCATCCTTTCTTTCTCTCATTTCTTTGATATCATACGCCTGAAAGAACTTGCGCCTTAATTTCACAAAATATGTACTCTTCCAGGCGTAATGGGAGATACTTCTAATGTTCTCTGAAAGTCTCTAGTTCTATTCCGGTATCTCTTTCAAACTCTTCGCTGCACTTCTTTTTATTGTCGAAATAGTAAGTCCAGATGCGACTTTTAGGATTTGTGTCCTGTGATTTTGCAAGCTGTCTATCATAATCTTCATCTTCAGTAGGTTGGGTTTTGTTCCTAAATCCTTGTAATTCTTTCTTCCTCTTTTCCAAAAGCCATTGCCGCAATCGTCTATAGTGTTCTTCTCCTAGCCGTTTTTTGAGTGTCGCAGCAGCTGTCTTGTCAAAGCTCTGCTCGACTCTGGCGATATCCCGGTCTCTTTTCTTTTTGTGAGCATTTATTTTCTCTCTATGTTGTTCTGCATTCTTTTCGAATTCTTGTATTCTTCTTTCAAAGTCCTTTTTGATTTCCGCTCGCTTCATGTCTAATTCTTTTTTTATTTGATCTATGCCCGAGTGCTTCGACATGATTACCACATCAAGTCTATCTTTATGAAATTGTTATTGTCAAAACTTTGCATGATTTCAACAAATATGCACACTTCTGGGCTTAATGTAGGGCGCTCTCAATATTTCTTCTAAATTCTCCAACTCTAGCACTCCCATATCCACAATACCACCTTTAAATTCGAGATAGCCGTTGCTTAAGGCTCTCAACTCAGTTATGTGAGAGCTGTCTTCCAAAGGGAACGTTAACCGAAAATACTTACCTTTACCCAAATCATATCCTATTACTAAATAAAGGAGGAGGAGATAATCTTCTGGGGATAGATTCGGTGTCTTTTCCAGAATGCTCTTGCTTTGGCTATGAAGTGTTCGCAATATCGCGTCTTTAAGATTGGTCTTTTCTGTGCTGCTCATGCTTGTATCATCCTCTCGTTCGCCCACCATTATGCCTCTAGTTTGTTTAGCTTCTAAGCTTCTTAGCTTTCTCCTCTAGCCGACTAGCCTTTTTCTCCAGTCTCTCAGCTTCCAGGTTCTTCCACTTTGTCAAAGTCTTCTCAAAGTCTTTGTTAATCTGAGTTACTCGGGCTTCTATGGCTGCCTTGGCTTCGCCGCGCGCATTTGCCGCCTTCGCCTTCAGGGCTTGAACTTTAGTGCCGTGTTCTTTTTTCATTTGTTCTGATCGTTCTTTGGCGTGTTCTATCTGTTTTTGTCGTTTTTCTTTTAGTTTGTCAATTTTGGCTTGGAGCTTTGTCTTCTGTTCCCTTGTGGCGTTTTTCATCTCCTTATTCAACAGCGCAATCTCTGCATCGAACGCTGCTATATTATCTTTCATCTGGTCTACTTCCACATGACGTTTCGCTGTGCGGATTACTTGACCACCCAAGTTTGCCATTTTAGTGTCCAGTGGAGTCACGTACTCCTCGCTGATGTCCGCCACCACTGCGAATTTGCCAGGTGTAAGTTTGCTGGAAACGTCTTCCGCGAATATGTCACTTACTCCGGATCTGTAGAAGTCTCGGAAAGAGCCAAATAGCGCACCAAACATTGCCCCCGTAAACACGCCTATTGGACCTCCAAGGAGTCCGATCAGGCTACCGATTGCTGTTCCTCCAGTGGTACCAATTGGAAATTCATCTTTCCTCTCTAATAATTCAACCGTGCCATTACGGTTCTTCTTAATCACTTGTCCAGCATGAACCGAAATTGCTCCTTCCTTATCAAGTTGCTTTAGAGCCAACATCCCATCAGATACTTGAGGTTCAGTGTCAAAGACAACAACTACCATTTTCTCCAAAAAATCACCTCCTAGAATTTCAGCGCAGACGCAAGATCAAACCGACAATACCAAATCAACAAGCAAATCATGCTTGAAATTAACGCACGAACAAACCACAAGCCTAATGATAATAGGAACTCTGAACCAGCCAATTTTATCTCCCAATCAAAGTGTATTGTGGCGCAGCAAATATAATTCTTTCAGGGCGTCCGATTCAGCTTTTCTAAGCTCTACGTGATATATGCATGTGTTCAATTGAACTGAAAAACGCGCGCGTATATCTCCGTTTCATTTCCTTTTATGACCTCTAGCTTCAGCCAAAGTCGCATGAGGATGCATCAACAGGTAGCCTTCAACACGCCTCTGATAAGCAGAAGCCCTCGTCTGCTTCTCCTGCCAAACCTGAAAACTCACATAAGACACACTGCACTTTCTCTCAGCTCTTAGCCAAGTGAACAATGGGTTCTCTGTTCATATTTGGGTCATATTTGGATCCTAATAGTATCATATATGGAACGGGGTAGGGGGGAGCGCAGCGCAGATACACACTCGGAGAACGTTGTTAAACTGTTTCTTTCATCCAAGTTCTGATTGTTTCATAAATGAACGAAGCCGCGGCGGCACAAGAAATGATAAGAGCGAACACGAACTCTCGTGTGAAAACCACGGGCCTAAAAACCGTCAACTCCAAAACAACAGCCAAAGAAAAAAACAAAGCATAAAAAAAATACTTCGGAATCAACAACCGCCTCAACCGCACAAGATTACGCACATAAACCTTATCAACCGTGTATCCCATCGCGCCCTTCTTCAACAAACCCGCCTGCTCCAACTTCTCCAAATGATAAACAGCTAATGTGGGGCTGCTCAGCTTCAGAGCACGTTGTACCTCGCGAATTCCCACCTCATGCCCACTCTTGAGAACGTAATGATAAACCTTCAACGTCAAACCGCGAAGAACATCCTCAGCATCTTCAGAACTCATCGCATATCACCACAGAAATAGAAGGTTTCAATATATTTGGATGTCGATACTTCCAGCAAACTCTTAAATCCAAAAAACACATCCAAAATACACAGGAGGAAAAACAAATTTTGAGCCACGTATGGGAAAAACCCGTCATAATATTCTACAAAGATAGAACACAAGACCCCGAAACCAAAGCGTTCACCGTGGTCAAAGCCAGAAAACTCACAGTTACAAAGACAGAAGAAAAAGAAAACAAATACACAGGCACAATCAAAGATTTCTTCCCCATAATGGGCAACATTGACTACATGACCTCAAAAGAAGGAAAAAACGACCATTACGTGCTATGCTGGTTCGAAGACAAAGAAGAAGACTTTACAAAATTCTGGCGACAACTAACAGGCGTGACCTTTCAAAACGGCATAAGTTTTACCACAGACAAAAGAGGCAAACGCACCTACAACGCCGAATGCAAAGCTAAACACGCAAAACTAGAATAAGGCTTACCTAAACACCCACCAAGGATGCAACCATGATACTCGGAATATCCGGCAGCCCGAGAAAGCAGGCAACAGAATACGTGCTTAGAGAAGCCCTAAGAATGCTTGAACAACACGGCTACCAAACAGAACTCTTCACAGTCAGAGGCAAAAAAATCGGCTTCTGCACCCACTGCGACTACTGCCTAAAAAACAAAGGAACCTGCAACATAAAAGACGACATGCAACAACTCTACCCCCTATTAAAAAAAGCAGAAGGCATAATCATCGCCACACCTGTATACAACGGCGGAATCAGCGCACAAACCAAAACCATCATGGACAGATGCAGAGCCCTGCTCGCAGAAAATCCAAAAGTCTTCAGATACAAACCAAGCATGGCCATAGCCATCGGCGGCGACAGAATAGGCGGCCAAGAATCAGCCGTACAACAAATCCACACCTTCTACATACTCAACGGTGCCATACCCATCAGCGGAGGCTTCTTCGGCGCAAACCTGGGCGCAACCTTCTGGTCAAAAGACACTTTAGAAGGCGTAAAAACCGACACAGAAGGCTTTAGAACACTAAAGAAAACCATAAAAAAATTCGCCGAATATCTAAAGAAAACAGAAAGCAAAAACTGAGACACATAATCATGACAAAAGAAGCCGTAACCATTAGCGACGAAGAAGAAGAAAAGAAGAGAAAAAGAGTAGCATGGGGAATAACCGGCGGCGGCGAACAACTCGCAGAAACGATAGAAATCATGAAGAAAATTAAAAAGCAATACGAAAACAAAGTTGAACTTACCGTTTACCTTTCAAAGGCTGGCGACCAAGTCTTGAAATATTATAAGCTAGCCAACACACTAAAGGAGACTTTCAACAAAATCCGGGTCGAAATCAATGCAAACGCACCATTCTTAGCGGGGCAATTACAAGCAGGCAAGTTTGAGTTTTTGCTCATCGCACCCGCAACATCGAACACGGTTGCCAAGATTTCCATGGGG
>DATKLC010000011.1:0-20071 GCA_035542635.1 Candidatus Krumholzibacteriaceae bacterium
AAGTCCAGAAATTATGCGAAAAATGGACAACGAAAAAGAGGGGGTTGATTATTTGCGGGTTATCGTCTTTTCTTTTTCCAGTTCTTTTACTCGGGTCTCAATAAATTCGGTGACTTTTTCTTGGCTGTATTTCTTCTCGTCTCCTTGTTTTTCCAGTTCGACCTTGATTATTTTTAGGACTTTTTCTATATCGAAAGGTTTGAGCACATAAGCGTCAGCGCCACTGTTTACAGCTTCTATGGCATTTTGTAAGGTCGGGTAGCCCGTTATGATTATTTTTCTGATTTTGGGCACTGTTTCCTTAATTTCCTTCAGCAGGTCTATTCCTTCTATGTCTGGGAGTCGAATGTCGATTAGTGCTAGGTTGTAGAATTTTGCGTTGGTTTTCTCAATCGCTTCTTTTCCATTTTCAGCTGTGTCTACCTGGTACCCTTCTTCTTGCAGTATGGCTGCAAGGGTTTCTCTTATGCCTTCGTCGTCGTCGACAATAATGATTCGGGTATGTTCACCCATACTTTTTCACCTCCTTCCAAGCTTGGTTTGACAGGAAATGTTATAGTAAACGTGGTTCCTTTGTCCAATTTGCTTTCCACTGAAATCTTGCCTCCATGTGCTTCTATGATGCGTTTACAGATGGGCAACCCCAGTCCCATGCCTTTGGCTTTAGTTGTGAAGAATGGCGACCAAAGTTTTTCCATGATATCCTTTTTTATGCCTTCTCCTGTGTCTCTAAAGGCAATTTCCACGTTACCATCTAACGCTTTGCACGTGATTTTGAGGGCCCCCCCTTTGGGCATGGCATCTATAGCGTTCTTTATGATATTAACGAAAACGCGTTTCATTTTTTCTTTGTCAACCTTAATCGTCAGAGCATCTTGAGTCAAATTTGAAATCTTAACATTCTTTGGAACTTTAACCTGTGCAACTGCTTCTTTCACTATCGAGTCCACCGTGCTCTCCGTGAACTCCAAATGAAGCTCTTTTGAATAATCCAAGAGGTCGCTTATGATTTTGTTGGAGTATTCAATATCCTTCTCGATGATTCTCAGCATTTCTTTACCTTTTTCTTCCATCTTTGAGCCGTATTTCGTTTTCAGATAGTACGTAGCCCCTGCGATACCTGTCAATGGATTTCGCAAGTCGTGCCCGACCATTCCGGCGAGTTGACCGATTGCGGCTAATCTTTCAGCCTTTAGCAACTTGTTTTGAGCGTCTATGAGCTCTCTTGTTCTTTCTACAACTTTGACCTCAAGTTTGCTTGCATAATCTTGGATTTGCGCGTTTGCATCATTCAATTGTTTGATTAACCGCGCGTTCTCAATGGCTACCGCGGCTTGATGTAGGAATAGCTCCAAAGGCGCCAGAGATTCGCTGTTTGGTCGTCTTCCGTCGACAGGATCATCCATGCTCACCACACCGACGATTCTTCCATCAGCGAGTCGAAGCGGCGCATAGAGCAGATCGTCTGGGTTCCAGTCCACCATTTCCTCTGGTGAAAGGTGACTCTCCACTGTGCCTTGGCTGAATTTCTTCCTCACGAAGGGGTCGCTCCATGGCAGATAGTAAAATTCTCCTATTCTGAAGCGAGCGTAGCTTGGACCAAAGCGTTCAGCCCAGACTTGCCCCGGTTGTTTATTAGTCCATAGGAACTCTCTTTCCTCGCCTGTCAAACCAGCCGTTACAATATCTTCGGGTTTGGCTATGTCTAGGTTTTCGTCTCGCACTGATAAGACGACTCTTCGCCACCCGAGACCTTGAATGGCGTCAAGAATAGCCTGAAGACGCTGGCGCAAGCCGGTGGAATGAATCATTTCTGCTGAACTTCTCATCAGCGATGCTTGCTGGTTGATGCGTTTCTCGATTTCTTCTCTTTTTGCTAGGTTGCTCATTGCAGTCGCGGCGTGTGAGGCAAGAATCTGAGCCAAAGCTGTGTCCTTATCGTCGAACGCGCCTAGTTTTCTACTTTCTACGTTGAGGACGCCTAAAACTTCGTCTTCTGCTATGATGGGGACAGCGAGTTCTGATTTGATACCTGAAAAGCCCTCGACGTAGTCACTATCCTTACTTACATCGGGGACAAGTATGGGCTCACGTGAATTTGCAGCCTTAGTCGTAACGCCTTTTCTTGTTCCGTCCAGTGGCAACTTGACAATGATAGGCTTTTCGTGTCCGCGGTGACATACGACTTCGAGGTTGCTTTTTTTCACGATTAGGAAAACCGCGTTTTCAAAGCCTAATGTTTGCTCCATAGCGTCCAAAGTCAATTTGTAGATTTGTTTAAGGTTTCTTGCTGCGTTGAGCTTTCCGCTGTAAGAGTTTAATGCAGCAAGTCTTTCTTCATGGTGTTTTCTTTCCTCTTCGACCTTCTTTCTTTCAGTGATGTCTTCTGTGTGAACCAGAATCAAGTCTGGAGGTATGAAACCGTAGCTAACAGCGAGATGTTTAGTTTCGTCAGTCGACATAAACTGATAAGACATCTCTCGTTTAATAGAGGTTTTTTCGACAAAGGACCGCAATAGTTCTCTGCGTATCTCGGGTCTGTCTTTGTACATTTCACTGGCTTTTCTGCCTATACACTTAGCAACGTATCCGTGCGTAATCGTCATGGCAGCGTCGTTGTAATCTACTAACACGAAGTCTTTCTTAACTCTCTGCCAAGTGTAAGTTGGAATAGGGATGCCCTTATATTGTGCTTTTAGTTTCCTCTGGCTTTCTATCAGGTTTTCTTCTGCTTTCTTACGTTCCGTGATGTCTCGTATGATACCTGTTAAGAAGGTTTGTTGTTTAGTTTTCCAGACGGAAAATGAAAGTTCTATCGGAAATTCGCTTCCGTCTTTTTTACGTCCAACAACTTCGAACAGTTTGTCCAGTGAGCCCTTTTTTCCAGTTGAAATTATTCTGCGTATTGCAATTTGTTGGCTTTTCTTTAATCGTGTAGGTGTAATGAACATGATAGGTTTGCCAATTGCCTCGTCAGCCGAATAGCCAAAGATATCTTCTGCTGCTTTGTTCCAGAAAATTATGGTTCCGCGAATGTCCATGGTGGCGATAGCATCGGACGCGTAATCTGCTACTGAGCGGAAGCGTTCCTCGCTTTCTTGCAGTTTTCTTGTTCTTTCCTCGACCAATTCTTCTAGCCGCTCAGAATAACTTTTTAGCTGCTTCTCCATTCGTCTGCGTTCAGTGACGTCTTCGACAACCTCTACAGCTGCTATGATTTTTCCATCTTTATCTTTAATCGGAGATGAAACAATTCTGTAGTTTGCGATCTTGTCGCCACTCGGAGTGTTTGTTATGGATTCATGAACCCGCCCATCTTTCAGCGTCTTAAGAGTGGGGCAATAACTACAGACACGTTTTCTAGGAGGGTTGTTAAAACTCTTGTAACAAATTGGTTTTTTTGAAACGTCGAGACTGGGAAACCATTTTTTCATTTGTTTGTTTAAAGAAATTATCTCCATTTTTGGACTGATAACCGAGACACCTATTCCAACGTTGTCGACAACACTTCTGTATCGTTTCTCGGATTCGCTTAGTGCCTTTTCTGCCTTCTTCCTTTCAGTTATGTCTTTGTACAGCCCAACATACCCTACAAGATGTCTATCAACTTTTACTGGCGCCACAGAAATAGAAACAGGAACCAAAGAACCATCTTTTCTTTTTCTAGCGGTCTCATAATAGGTGTATCCTGTTTTCGATTTTCTGCCGAGCATCGCTGATTCTTGTTTCTTGTTCTTCGGCACTAGTAAGTCGGTGGTTCGTTTACCTTTGACTTCGTCTTTTGTGTATCCAAAAAGCTGGGTGAAGCGGGGGTTGATGTCTATTATGTGCCATTTTGCGTCGGCATAGATAGCAGCTTCAGGGTTACGCATGAATAGTCTCTCAAATTTCTGCTGGCTTTCACATAATATCATTTCTGCCTTCTTTCGTTCTGTAATATCTTTGACTATGGCAACAAAAGCCGTAGGCTTACCTGAAACATCTCTCACAATGCTCCTCGAAAGTTCCGCAGGATATTCTGCGCCGTTTTTTCTTAGAAGCATGTATTCAGCATTTCTCAGCGACCCTTGCTTCAAGCTTCTCTTCATATCTTCCTTTGCTTTTTTTCTATCTTTTTTGGCGATTAAATCAAAGGCGTATTTGCCGATTAAGTCTTGTTTTGAATTGCCGTCATACATTTCTAATGCTGCTTTGTTGCAGTCAACAATTGTTCCTTTCAGGTCTGTGACCGTGATAGTGTCTGGCGAAGCGGCAAAAATGCTCCTAAGCCTCTCTTCACTCTTTTGCGAAACGTCCATTTTATTTTTGGATTTTGCTATTCCCTGGTTTCGGCTTCGCATTTTATTGCCGTCTCCGACACTTTGATTTGTTTTCTCTCGTGGAAAGCTCGTCTAGCCGCAGCGATGTATTCGGCAAACGTGAATTCTTGGGAATCTTTCCACTGAAAATTTCCACCGATGGTTTCGTAAAGTCGTTTCATAATCAAAACTTCAAGAAAACTGGCACCCACTCCAAAAACTTCTTCAAGAGCTTCTTTGAAGGGTTCAATTTTTTTGGGGATTTCTTGTTTTTCGATGCTGAAACTTTTGTCCAAATAAAAATAAATAGCCTGTTTTGAAGACTCGCCCAGCGAGGACAATGCTTGATCCACGGCTGAGAGTAGAAGTTTTTCGAAATCGTTTTCTAGCAAGAAGACTCCTCAAGGTGAAAGTGCATGGTTGATTTTTAGACATCCTCTGTTGTTTGATTATTAAATGGGTTATGAATTCCAGCTAAATATTGGGCATTTTGTTGGATGCTGAGTTTCTCAGGTGGGTGTGACTGTGATGATACAGTAACAAAGTTAAAAAAAGGCTCAGTGCATAACTGAATAACAAGGTGAACAACTTGGAAAAAACCAAATTATACGCTTTGCCTAAGCTTCCGTATGATTTCAAAGACCTGCAGCCGTATATTTCTGAGCAGCAGCTTCAGATACACTATCAGAAGCATCACCAAGGATACGTAAACGGTGCTAACGCCATTTTAGAAAGACTCGACAAGGCACACAAGGAAAACATAGACTTTGACGTTAAAGCCACCTTAAAAGAACTGTCATGGAACATAGGTGGCCACGTACTACATTCGTTGTTCTGGAACAACATGGCACCGGCAAACAAAGGCGGCGGCGGAAAACCACGAGGCGCTTTCGCTGAGGCGATTGACAAGGAGTATGGTAGTTTCGACAGGTTTAAGAAAGAATTTACCCAGGCCGCAGCGAGTGTGGAGGGTTCTGGATGGGCTGCTTTGACTTTGTGCAGGATGACTGGCAGACCATTGATAATGCAGATTGAGAAGCACAACACCAACGTTTACCCAGGATATCGGATTCTGATGGTGCTTGACGTCTTTGAACACGCGTACTACATTGACTACAAGAACGATCGAGCCAAATTCATCGAGGCTTTCTGGAACATAGTCAACTGGGACGAGATAGGCAAAAGGTTCGAAGCAGCAAAGAAGTAATTGTGCCAGCAAATTACTCCGAAAAACTTCCTGTTTTTTCTTTATTTCATAAACGCTTATATCAAATGCTTGCTTTAAAAAGAAGAAGAGAGTGTAAAGATGAAAACGACTAAGGTTGATGGTAAGAACAATAAGCACCACGTTCTCATGTATGCGCTTAGCACTTGTGCCTGGTGCAAAAGGACAAAGCAGTTCTTGAGAAATAACAGCGTCGAATTCGAGTATGTGGATATAGACTTGTGCAGTGAGGAGGATAAAGAAAAGATTAGGCAAGACATTATCCGCCATGGAGGAAGCCTCAGCTATCCCACGATAATCGTCAACGACAAGAAAGTCATCACGGGCTATGATGAAGCGGAAATCAAGGAGGCTCTAGAAATCTGACAATAACGCTGGAACAGGTGCGAAAAAGAGCCGAAGTCGACGCCAGAACGTATGGCTATTATTTGCACCCTGATCCTGCTTTTCTTAATGATCTTTTGGAAGGGCTTAAGGCGAACGAAGAGCGTTATGGCTATCCCTCATGTCCCTGCAGGTTAGCGTCGGGAGTTTTCGAGTTTGACCGCGACATATTCTGTCCCTGTGATTACCGTGACCCGGATGTGGCAGAATATGGCTGCTGTTACTGCGCACTTTATGTGAGGAAAGACTTGTACGAAGGCAAAACACCCATTCGACCAATTCCAGAACGGAGACCGACTGAAAAACAAGCCAGAGCATACGCGGCAACTGTGCAACCTTCTGCTCAAGCGCCAGCCGCTCAAGTGCAGGCTCGCGTTGCGGTAAAACCGCCTTCTGGTGAAGTTAAAAAGAAACTGTGGTACTGCAAACAGTGTGGCTACGTCACATACCGCGAGGACCCACCGTATGTGTGCCCGATTTGCAAGGCGAAAAGAGAGATGTTCGCCGAACTGACGGTGCAGACGAACGTTCGTGAATAGCTCCGTTTGATTTGGCCTTTATACTGTCAAACATGACAAGCGTCATTTAGTCTGTCTCTAACCATAAGAAAATGTAGGAGGAAGAGACACATGCATGGAAAAAGAAAGAAACTTGCAGTCTATTGACTAGTCTACATCTGTTTTATCCAGAGAAACACCGCATACAAACTGAGCGCGCCCACCAGAACAAAAACGATTATGTTCCATTGGCCAAGCCAAAACGGGTTTCCTCGGTAGAAGGGGAAAAGAACATAGGGCATGTCTTCATGAACCCACATGTCAAAAAATATGTGAGATGCCCCTCCGATGAGACAAGAAAGATAAATCGTCTTGAAAGAATACGTTACCTTCTTTGGGAAAAGCCTAAAAAAGCCGTAAATTCTGAAAATGGTTCTTTCAAGTTTCCGTTCTGTTACGTAAAGAATTACGCTTAGTGTGATTGGATAGATTGTGAGGACAAAGAGGTAACTGTGCCACAAGCCATGAACCGTAGGCTGACCCAGCAGCAACAAATACCCCAACTCGAGATCAACAAGGGTGGATGAAAAAAGCAGAGCGGTGACATCGAAGGTTTCTGGTCGTTTAAAATATAATGGAAGAATGGCTAAGAAATGCAGCGGATTTGGAGGCAAGTTAGCTCACTGAAGATAGTCCCCATCACCAATAACAGGAATAAAAACGTATTGATTATTCACCTAGATCTGTTACAAGAAGCTCGTATATGAAGCATGATAGAAGTGTGCCCATTCCTGCTCCCATAATCATGTCTTTTAAAGAATCCATTGGGTAGTTGAAGAAGCCTGGCTGAGGTCTTAGATAATAGGCGTCCACTGTTTCTCCGATTTCCCAGCAGAGCGCTATGATTGCGAGTATGCCGAATATGAAGAACCACATGGATTTTCTGTCCCAACCGAAAAACCTTTCAATCGCGAGTGGTGCGATTAGGGCTCCAAAGAGCCACATGGAAGTGATGTGAGTCCATGTGTCAACGTAGCCTGGAGCGTTGAGTGTGGGGTTCCAGTACCAACCATAGTATTGACTGGCGTTTTGGAACGAGATGGCGAAAAGCGCGAGAATCACGAGGTAGATGAGGTAGTATTTGGTTGTGATGATGTATTGTTGGTTTCTTTTCTTTTCAATAAAGTAGAGAATGATGTAAGTTATGGTCACTAAGTATACGGGAATGAACACCCAAGCTACTGTTCCTCTGAGACCTGTGTTTACAGTTAGGAACGCGTTTAAAGGTCTGTTGATGACAAAGTCAGCATACATGTGAAGGTAGTTTGGCGTATCTGCCCAAGCTGAAGCAGGAAAGGTGAAGTACCAAACAGGTATAAGAACCATTATTATCGCACAGACGATGATGATGGGAATCCAGCGCCTGAGTTCCGGCAGATTCATCCCGCCAACCCCCGTTATATTCCATGTTTCGTAGATATAAATGCTAAGCACCCTGCGTGGTATGGTTAAGCCAACAAGCACGTTAAGCAGTTGAAATTTTCCATAATGTACAAAGAATGATTTAAACTCGATCAATTACATCCTCCAGAAGTATTCGTCTTTGGAAAGACATAAGTATGACGCATGTCATGGTTATTGTAGTCTTATAAGAAAGAATAATTCAGAAAACAAATGAAGTGAACAATATGCCTGAAAAAAGAAGGAAATTAGCCTTAATCGTTCACAGCGGCACCTTAGACAAACTCTTCTGCGCCTTCATACTCGGCTCCACGGCGACGTCTATGGATATGGAGGTTCACTTGTACTTCACTTTCTGGGGACTAAACGCTCTGGTGAAAGGCGGTCTAGAAAAAGCTGGATTGCCAAGCGACTACAAGCACATGGAAGAGCCTATGAAAGAGGCGCTGAAGCGGATGAAGTACCCAACACCCTATGAGATGCTAAAACGTATGAAAGCCTCAGGATTGCTCACCATATATGCCTGCACGCCAACGATGGAAATGTTCGGCATAAAGAAGGAAATGCTCATCCCCGAAGTGGACAAGCTGGCCGGCGCTTCAACTTTCCTTGACGTGGCTTCAGACGCGGACATAACGCTGCTCATTTAGTCAGCAAACGGTGAAAGCATAGAAGCAAATGACTGGCTTTCTCCTCTTTTTTTACAGAGCGACCATTTACTGAGAAATATCGAAAAAGCACACGTATAGAAAGCTCGGAAATGTATAACAAATTATTTATAACTAGCAAGATTGCTGATGTATTAGGCTGATTTGTATGGCAAAGCAGAAAAGCAAAAAAGACATCGCAGAATTTCTCTATTGCTCGAGCATCTTGGAAGGGAAGACTTTTTTATTATTCAAAACAATGGCGGAGAAAGTGGATCTGCCATTAATCAAGTCTCTGTTGCTTCAAATAGCGTATGATAGCCAAAAACATTCGACTACACTTAGAGGAATAAGCGAAAGCATTGCACCAACGAAGAAGACACCTAGGGATTGTGATAAGCAGCATGGTGAGGCTTGGAACACAATAAACGCGATTTCTTCGGAAATCTCCAGAATGGAAAAAATATCTAATACTGATTTGCCCTCTTTGGTAGAGAGGCTCACTGTCTTAGAGAGTGTGGCCGGCGAGGAGTACAATATGCTTGTGCAATTGAAGACACTGCAGTATATGGCAAAGGAGATAAACAAACTCTACAACGTGAACCTAAGGCGCATCAAAGGCTTATTTGAAAAGATAATCGAGGAAGAAGAACATCACATAGAACTTCTTTCAACTATCAAGGAAATGATTGCGAAAAAACCGAAACAAGAGTTCGACAATACTCCGACGGTAAGGTATCAAAATCCTGATGCTTGGAACCCATAGTAAATGGGCAGTTTTGTTCTTATTTTGTTATTTTGATCTCGATGTTTTTCCAGTCCTTCTTTATCCCTCGCAAAGAAGTCACCGCGCCCACAAGCGTTCCAGTTAGAATCTTTTTAACAAATTCGTTCAGGTCTATACTCGCATCGTCGACAAGAAGCTCAATCTCCAATATCTATCACCTCGGCTTATCATCTTAAGTCCTAAGAGTAAAAGATTTTCTCAAACCTTTTTAGCAGAGAAACACCCTGAATATTAATCATGAAGCTCGGCAGAAGAACCGCCGCGTTAGAAACCATTAAGCGCCTAGAAAAAGTGCACTCAGACGCGAAGATTGCTTTAAGTTTCTCTAATCCTTTGGAGCTTTTGGTAGCCACGATTCTTTCCGCTCAATGCACAGACAAGAGGGTGAACATTGTCACGAAGAGTCTTTTCAAGAAATACCGTACAGCCCAAGACTATGCTAAGGCGGATTTGAAGACGCTGGAAGAAGAAATCAAATCTACGGGTTTCTACCACAACAAAGCTAAGAACATCAAAAAATCCTGCCAAATGCTCGTTGAAGAGTTCAATGGGCAGGTTCCTAAGAGCATGGAAGAACTGCTTCAATTGCCAGGAGTGGCTAGAAAAACGGCGAACATTGTCTTAGCTAACGCGTATGGAATTGTTGAGGGAATCGCCGTGGACACTCACGTTCGCAGATTAGCCAAACGTCTAGGCTTAACAGACAACGATAATCCTGACAAGATAGAAAAAGACCTGATGGAAATAGTACCCAAGAAAAGCTGGGCGAGAATCACTGATTTACTCATATTCCACGGCAGAAAAATATGCACGGCAAAACATCCCAACTGTGCAGGATGCATGCTGAATGATTTCTGTCCCTCAGCCTTCACCTTCGACTAGAAGACAACGTGCTCTCGCAAAGAGTTTTATTGGAGGGATAGAAATGCTTGTTTCAGGTAACTGGCGCACAGATAAACGTAAAGAGGCTCTCAACACAACGCCTATATTCTTTCAGCTGTGAAAAATATAGTGAAAAAGATGATTCCAGAATGGAAAGCAAAATAAAAGTTGGCGATAAAGCTCCTGATTTCACTCTTAATGGCACGGATTTGAAGCCTAAAAAACTTTCGGACTTTCTTACACGAACCGTGGTGCTTGCGTTTTTCCCAGGTGCGTTCACTTCTGTTTGTACCAGGGAGATGTGCACGTTCCGAGATTCGCTCGCGAGGCTGAACAACCTAAAAGCGCAGGTTGTAGGAGTAAGCGTGAATGACCCCTTCAGCAGCAAGGCTTTTGCCGAAAAAAACCTGCTCACTTTCCCATTGTTGTGCGACTATGATCGAGAGGTCGTAAAACTTTACGGCATCGAATTGAACAATTTCGCAGGCTTGGAGGGCTATACCGCGGCTAAACGCTCCATCTTCATCATCGACAACAATGGCATTGTCCGCTACGTTTGGATATCCGATAACCCTGGCATAGAGCCGAACTACGAAGAAATCGAAAAATTCCTCGAAAAAATGCAATAATTCGCTCAATTTTCTACTTTTTTTCCATCAAAACAACTCAATTCCGAGAATGATTTAAATCTTAAATCAAACGAAAAATAAAACGGAGAATGTTGAAACTATGAGCAAAATCACAACAATCCTTGGTTTTGCAGGCAGCCTGCGAAAAGCCTCTTACAACAAAGCATTACTCCGCGCAGCTGTGGAATTGGCACCAAAAGATGTAAACATCGAAGTTTTCGACTTGGATGGGATTCCTCCATTCAATCAGGATTTTGAGAAGCAGCCACCAGAGAAAGTAAAAGAATTCAAGACGAAGATCAAAGCCGCAGATGCAATTCTCATAGCCACACCTGAGTACAATTATTCCATACCTGGCGTTTTGAAAAACGCCATCGACTGGGCTTCAAGACCTTATCCGGACAATGCGTTCTACGGCAAACCCGTGGCAATCATGAGCGCATCAATAGGAATGCTGGGAGCAGCCAGAGCGCAGTATCACCTGCGGCAGTGCTTCGTTACCCTCAACATGTACCCCTTAAATAAACCAGAAGTTATGGTAACATATGCGCCTCAAAAGTTTGATGAAAACGGACGATTGACGGATAAAGACACACGGGAACACGTAGCCGCGCTGCTGCAGAGTTTAGTGGAATGGACTAAAAGATTGGAAAAAAAGTAAAGGGCTTATTGTTTTTTGAGGAGTTTTATGGCTTCTTTGCAGAACTGCGGCAGGTCGGCTGGCATGCGCGAAGTCACGAGATTCCCGTCCACGATCACAGGCGCGTCCACAAAGGTCGCACCTGCGTTTTTCAGGTCGGTTGTCACGGATTTCCAGCAGGTGGCTTTTTTGCCTCGGAGTATGTCGGCTTCTATTAGCATTTGTGGCCCGTGACATACAGCGGCTATGACTTTGCCTTTTGCGTAGGCATCTTTGACTATTTGCACTAACGCTTTGTTTGTGCGCATAATGTCAGGTGCTCTGCCGCCTGGAATGACTATAGCATCGTATTCTGCGAGTTTCACTTGTTCAGGCGACAGGTCTGATTTTAGCGGGACACCATGTTTTCCGATATAGGTTTCGTTTGCCTTGCCGCCGACGATTTCGACTTTGTAGCCTTCCTCCTGAAATCGAAAGTAGGGGTACAGAAACTCGGAATCTTCGGCGCCGTTGTCTAATAGCATTAATATTTTTTTCATCTTGCCTTCCCCTGTTCAACTATTCCTAGTCTAACGCGGTATATTACTTTTTTAAGTGTTTTTATGGTAATTGGCTTAGAGTGACTTCCAGTGTGCGTTCTCTACCGTTGCGAAAGACGGTTACTCGCATTTTTGCACCGATTTTTCTTTTATGTATCTCCCTGCTGAGGTCTTCGATGTGCGGAATTGGCGCGTTGTCGAGTTTCAGGATGATGTCACCCACTATCAATCCGCCACGCTCGGCTGGGCTGCCGTCCATGATTCTCGTGATAACCACGCCTTTGTTGACTGGCAGGTCATAGTAACGGGCGATTTCTTCCGTAAGGCTCAAGCCCACTATTCCGAGCCATGGCCTAACTGAGATTCCTTTTTCGACGATTTCGCGTGAACATTCTTTTGCCGAGTTTATGGGTATGGCGAAGCCTATGCCCTGCGCGAATGGGACGATGGCGGTGTTTATGGCCACGACTTTGCCTTCGAGGTCTACGAGTGGTCCGCCACTGTTGCCTGGGTTTATGGCTGCGTCGGTTTGGACGAGGTTTTCCAGCAAGCCTCTCTCTGAGTCGATGGTTCTTTTAATCGCGCTTATTACGCCTGAAGTAACTGTTGGTCCTCCTGCCAGTCCGAAAGGATTTCCAATGGCGTAGACTCTCTGACCGACCCTGAGCTTGTCTGAGTCGCCGAGCTCTGCAACTGTGAAATCTCCTTTCTTCTCGACTTTTACGACGGCTGTGTCATGCGTCGTGCACGAGCCTTCCAAGTTTGCCTTGAGCATCTTGCCGTCCCATAGAGTTACGTTTATTTTTTCGGCGTCTTGGATGACGTGGTTGTTGGTTAACACGTGGCCTTCTTCGTCGATTATGGTTCCTGAGCCCACGCCTTTCACTGGAACCACCTGATAGAACATGCTGTAAACCAGACGTGTAGTGCTGATGTTAACGACGCTCTTGCTCACTTTTTCCAGAATATCTAAAACCGTCTTCTCATCATACGAAGACAAACGTTTCACTCCTACAAAACTTGCATATTTCTTGATTTTTCTCAGATTTAATCGTTTTCTATCCTACTGCAATATGTCTTTTTGGAGCCTAATAGAATAGTCTAGTCTCTGCTGTTGTGTGTGCTCACACCGTGCTGGGCTATAAGTTTATATGTTGTTGTGGCTTATCCGTAAGCATCTAATATAGTGGAGTGTGAAAAGTCAGTTGTCTGAAAGACAGATGCACAAGGCTGTCTGCGCGGAATGTGGCCAGGAATGCGAAGTTCCCTTCAAGCCCGACCCGAGTAGACCAGTCTACTGCAGAGAATGTTGGTCAAAGAAAAGAAGCGCAAGACGATAAACTTACAATCATCGCAATAATCGCATAACATTCTAAACAACAACATCCATCATTTCTCTTATTTCTTTAACCAACAAAGAACAAATTTTTGCATTCATGCACATAAACGTGCGTTAAGCCTAAACGGCGACGTACATCCATAGCCCAAAAAAGCCCAAAAAGTGCCACACATATTTGGATCATATAGTGAACCGGGGTAGAGAGAAGTGCACACAGAGAGAAACCGCGTGATTAAACTTTAAAAGCCTCATTTATTCACTCTATATGAATAGAAAGCACAAGAGGAAGAAATAATTGACCGAAAAGAAAGACCTGTACGAAAAAGCAAAGGGCGAAATGCGGCTCTCAGAAAGAATACTCGCAGCGCTTCCAGGCTGGAGAGGCTACAAAGAAAAAGAACTCAGAAGAGAAAGCGACAAACAAGTCCGAAATCACCTTTACCAAAAACTCACGAAAGCCAGAAGCGACCTAAAAGAAACCTTCCAAATACTATCACAGCAGAGACGCTTCGAAGTCCTAACAAACATGGACCAGCTTATAACAAAATACGACCGCGTAGCAGAAAAAATCAACCACGCTTCTTACGGCTACACGGGCTTTTTTGACGTAACAAAAGTCGACGAAGAAAAACTCGACAAAATGATAGAATTCGACACACAACTCATCGACGAAGTACAAAACGTAGCAGACAAAACCAGCACGTTCAAGAAAGAAATCACGGCAAAAGACTTTTCAAAAGCAGCGGACCACATTCAAGAAGTGAACGACGCGCTTGAAACTTTGGAAGACATATTCGACCAAAGAGGCGAAGTAATACTAGGAGTGAATTAAAAATGCCACAAGTAATAGAATGGACAAACCCCGCAGAAAACGCCATAGTATACCGCTACCCAAACGAAGACATCACATGGGGCGCACAACTCATAGTACACGAATACGAAACCGCCGTATTCTTCAGAGACGGAAAAGCATACGACGTTTTTGGACCAGGAAGACACACACTGACCACACTAAACCTACCCCTGTTGACGAGACTCTTTACAGCCATCGCAGGATATGGACAAAGACCCTTCAAAGCCACGGTAATATTTGTGTCCACCAAAGTAAACGCAGGCAAATTCGGAACACGCGCACAAACCACCGAACTCGCACCACTACAAGTATTCGGCACATTCTGGTTCAAAGTGGAAGACCCACAACTCTTCGTAATGGAAGTCGTCGGCGGACAAAACGCCTATTCAACCGAACAAGTCGACAACTACTTACGCGGCTTCCTGAACGAAAAAATAATTGATGAACTCTCAAGATACGACCTGCTAACCGTATTCACAAGATTGGACGAAACCTCAGTCACAACCAAAAACGCCATACTCGAATCCTTCCGAAGAATCGGCTTGGATCTCACAGATCTACGCTTCGAAGGCATCGACACAACGCCAGAATACCGTGAAAGGCTGTTCTGGCTCAGAACAGGACGCACAGCACCAGAAGAAGTACTCCGCATGGAAACTGTCAGGCGCTCTGCCGAAGAACTCGGAAAATCATCCGGCGCAGGACTCGGCACAGGCATGGTATTAATACCACAAATAATGACACCCACAGGACCAGCACAAGCACCAGCAGCAGCGCTTGTAATCTGTCCAAAATGCGGCGCAAGAGTACCAGCAACATCAAAATTCTGCCCAGAATGCGGAACCGAAATCGCACCACCTGAAGAAGCAACCAAAAAATGTCCAAAATGCGGTCACGCAGTACTTCCAACGGCAAAGTTCTGCCCAGAATGCGGAACAAAACTCGAATAACAGTGAAACAACATGTCAAAATCGCAACAAGGGCTCTTAACTCTAGGTGCCCTTATTATAATCATCGCTGTCACAATAATCCTTGGCGCTGCTTTTAACATATGGTATGAGGTCATTCCACTGATAATTGCCTTCTACGGCTGTTGGCTCATAATAGCCGCAGGCATCAAAACAAGAAATACATCAAAATACGAACGTAGCGCTCTCAGTCTTTTCAGCTGGGGCATGCTGCTCGCAGCGATTGGGTTCGGACTAGACTTTGCCTACAGAGGCTTGCCTTTAGTGTACACGTTAGCCGTAGTTCTACTGCTATTAGGCATATTAGCCGTCGTCGCGGCCTTGAAAACCACTCAGAAAAAAGCCTAATCTTTTTTCCTTTCCTATTTGCTCTTCAAAAATTTTCTGCCACTGCTTCGTCAACTTCCTTAAGCGCAGGAAAAGCGGGAGCCGCACCTATTCTGGAACACGTTATGCACGCGGCCGCTTGCCCATACGAAATCGCTTGTTTCAACATCCACCCTTCTAACAATCCTCTGATTAACCCGGCGGAAAAGCTGTCTCCAGCGCCTGTTGTGTCTGTGACTTTGTACTTAACCCGCAAACCAGCTGGAACAGATATGTCATAGCTATCCTCCAACGTGTAGACGCTGCAACCGTCTCTACCTCTTGTTACGATTACGATCGAGGGACCATTCTTGAGCAATTCAGCAGGAGTTTCCAAGGGTTTTTTGGACGCTTCTTGCAGTGTCTTCCAGCCAACATTGTTCAAGATAAACACTCTTACGTGTTTGAGTACATCTTGCAGTTTTTCGACGCCAAATCGCAAATAAGGAACACCTGGGCGATAAACAACGGTTTTTCCTTTGTTTTTGGCGTAATTGGCTATTGTTGAAGCCATCTCGACAAAGACCTCGCCCACGTATACAATTTGGCTTTGGTCCACCAAGTCCCAATCAATTTCTGAAGGTTTAGTCACCGAAATCGCACTTTCAGGAGAACCCAGAGCTAGTAGCCAGCGACCGTCCTTGTTATCTTGCAGAATGAGAGTCCGAAGAGACCTAAGCGTTGCTAGCGTCACGTTGGAAACGTCCACGCCGTTTTTGACCAAACTGTCCAGCAGAACTCTTCCTATAAAGTCGTTGCCAATTTTACCCACGAAAGCCACTGGGACCTTCAACCGGGCAAGTGCCGATGCGACATTCGCACCCATGCCGCCAGCATATCTTCCTGTTTCTTCAACGTACACGGTTTCGTCAGCATTCGGAAGTCTCTCCAAATTGCCGTAAATGTCCAATGCTGCGCTTCCGAAAACAACAGCTTTAGGCTTGGTTTTTTTAGTTTTATCCATTAAGGCTTTCAGGTATTCTTCGTCAAAAACTTGCTGAAATGAGTCAACGGTGAAGCCGTATTTCTCGCATACTTCAACCACGCTTGAAGAGTACAGCCTGAAAAGTTCTTCGATTATTTGTTTTGCCAATTCTGGACGTATCTCTTCAGGTGGTGTTAGAAAAAGTATAACCCATTTGCCGAGGCTGGTTGGAGTGTACCATTTCATCCACGTGGCTTTTCCTTTTTCCACAACCCGTTCCATTCCTTCTTCAAGAATACTCGCATCAACCATTTTTTTAAGATACTTGATAATCGACTTGTTTGAATAACCCAACCGTCCAATCAAATCGTGCTGAAACGTGCGCGCATCAATTCCTATGCGGGTTAGAATATTGACTCCCATTTTCGATTGAAGAATAGACAAAATTAGTCTACGCTTTGTGGCTTCAAGCGGAAAAGGAAGAACGTACGGCCAAACACGATTGCCCTTCAATTTTCTTGCTTCTTTTTTCATGCTCGTCTGTCTCGTTTAAAGGTGTATATTGCTTTCTAGCATGAAACATTTTTTATCGTAAACACACACTAATATGGTTGGTATGCCAGAAAAAATAATCGGACATGGCACATGGTACGACAAAACAGCCGCAGAGCTTTTGGCTAGAGAGCGGAAGCTCGCCAGAAGGCTCGATCTTGTCCGAACAGAAATGGGTATCGGAATTTCAGGCATCCCACATGTCGGTCATATTGGAGATGCCTCACGCGCCTTCGCGGTTACTCTTGGTGTACGCACACAAGGATTCAATTCTGAGATGATTGCGTTCGCTGACGACAAGGATGGTTTGCGCAAAGTTCCAGTGGGACTGCCTTCAGAGTTAGAGAAATATTTGGGCTATCCTGTTAGAGCTATTCCTGATCCCTTCAAATGCCACGAAAGCTTCGCCGAACACATGATTAACCTTCTCTTGGAAGCCTTCGACAAATGTGGAATCGAATACAAGTTGATATCCGCTGATGAGTCTTACCGAAAGGGTGTTTTCAACAAAGAGATAGAAACCATACTCGGCAACTCCAAAAAAGTGGGCGAACTCATCAGAGAAGAAATCGGGCAAGAAAAATTTGAAGAAAAACTCCCCTATTTCGCGGTATGCAGCAACTGTGGAAGAATCTATACTACGAGTGCTTATGACTTTAAGCCCAAAGAGCACAAGGTGCTATATCGTTGCGAAGGCATGGAAGTTAAAGATCAGTGGTTCAAAGGATGCGGCTATGAAGGCGAAGCAGACTACACAAAAGGCGAAGGCAAACTGGCCTGGAAAGTGGAATTCGCAGCACGCTGGAAAGCGCTGGATATAAGATTCGAACCCTTCGGAAAGGACATCGCCGACTCAGTAAAAATCAATGACCGCATCTGCAGAGACATTCTAAGCTTCGAACCACCTATGCATGCACAGTATGAAATGTTCTTGGATAAGAGCGGGAAGAAAATTTCGAAATCCGCGGGCAACGTGTTCACCCCGCAGGTTTGGTTCCGCTATGGTTCTCCTCAATCACTTCTTTTACTTATGCTAAAACGCTTTGTAGGCACACGGACGCTTTCTGTCACGGAGATTCCGCAGTACATGAACGAACTGGACGACTTAGAAGATGTCTACTTCGGAAAAACAAAAATCCCAGACGAAAAAGAACTAGCCAAGCTGAATGGGTTGTACGAGTACGTTTGGATGATGAAACCGCCGAAAAAGCCAGCTATGCATGTACCCTACAACTTGCTCGTGTTCTTAGCCAAAGTGGCACCGAAAGGTTCAGAAAATGAGTACATTGAACAGAAGCTTCGTGAATACGGCTACATAAAAGAAGCAGTGCCAAAAGAGCTCTTGGAAAGAATTGACTATGCCTTCAATTGGATTAGGGATCTTGAAGAAATTACCGAGACAACCACAAAACTCAACCCACAAGAAGTCGAAGCCATCGAAAAACTCGTCCAAACACTGCAGAAAACAGGCGACGAAAACGAAATACAAACAGCCATCTTCACAATCGCAAAAGAACACGACTTGAAACCAGCCAAATTCTTCCAAACGCTATACACCATACTCCTAGGTGCACGGCAAGGTCCAAGGCTCGGACCATACATAGTCACGATGGGCAGACAAAACGTAATGGACGCCCTCAATCGAGCGATTGCAAACACGAAGAACAGCTAAATCCTTTTATCGACAGTGCCCAATGTGTTTAGGTTAAAAAGGACACATAATTTAAGGAATTTGTTGTTGTAACGCGACTCAAGCGTGATGCGGGAACCATTGCATGACCATGACGAAGTTGCCTATGAAACGAGGGATTCTTCTTCTAATCACAGCGGGTTTGCTCGCACTGTTGCTCTACATGTACTACATCGTCGGCTTTGGAAACGTCGTCTCGCAATTTGAAAAGACAAACCTCTACTATTACGCAGCAGCTTTTCTCGCAGTGTTGGCAGGCATCACATTTTTTTCGTTAACGTGGCGTAGCCTACTCGCTAACCTTTCAATCAAAATAAAGGTACGCCAAGCGCTCTTGTTCGTTTATGCTGGAATGTTTATTGACTCCCTCGTGCCAGAACCCGCAAACATAACAGGAGACTTGGCAAAGGCGTATCTTGTTTCAAAAGTCACTGGTGAAAGCTCAGGAAAGACAACAGCTTCGGTTATAGGCCACAAAACGCTCGGAATCATCATCACCGTAGGTAACCTAGTCGCAGGGTTGATCCTATTAGTCTTTAATTATTATCTGGTCAACGAGATACTCATCTTCATATTGATTCTTCTCGTCCTGCTTGCCTCCTCACTTGTCATCCTATACTACATAAGCACTAGGCCGCAAGCAAGCAAGAGAGTAGTCTACGGGTTTATAGGGCTGCTCTGCTTCATTCTGCGAGGACGATGGGATTTGGCAAAACTTCAAGCAAGAGCCGATGAGCTGTTGGACTCTTTTCATGAAGGAGTGCAGACTCTAACCGCCAAACCAAAAGCTTTGATTAAGCCTGTATTGTTATCTATTCTGTCTTGGACTTTCGATGTGTCTGCCGTTTTTTTGGTTTTCATTTCAATTGGTTATTCAGTCACACCAGACAAGGTGCTGATAGTTTACGCTTTAACAGGAGGCTTACAAGCTATGGGCATATCCTTCATCGGCGTAACCGAAGTGATAACGAGCACACTCTATACTATTCTGAGCATTCCCTTAGCAGTGAGTTTGACCGCGACCCTGCTTTCGCGATTCATAACTTTCTGGTTCAGACTGCTCATCGCATATGGTGCTTTCCAATATGTCAGCTTGCGACTTCTACTCAATCAAAGCGAAATCAAGACTGAACAGAAAACAATCGATTCAAACATATCATGACGAACGAAACACAAAGAAGAATTTTGGAGAGAAAAAGCTGTTATATGCCAGACTTGTTCAAACTACTGTAGGCTACCGCAAGTCTAAGGGGCCCGTAGTCTAGGCCGGATTAGGACGCTGGCCTGCGGAGCCGGTGATCTTGGGTTCAAATCCCAACGGGCCCGCCACTTTAGCAAAAAAAGAGTGAAAAAGATTGGTTTCGGCTAATCCGTTCGGAGAGTTTCGCG
>DATKLC010000012.1:0-18950 GCA_035542635.1 Candidatus Krumholzibacteriaceae bacterium
ACTTTCCATGCATCGCATATTCGATATTCATCAGTTTACACAAGGCTTTCGAAGTCAACAATGGATTCTTCTTGAGAAAATCAAAAACTTGCTTCCGGATGCTGAGACTATCACTACTCTCACAGTGAGACTTTGCCAGAAGGATCACCTTTACGAGAAGCATCTTCTGTCAGGCTATTTTCTCTCTTTGCGCACAACGGACAAGTAACAAGCACAGCGATAATTTCGTTACCGACATCAATAATTCGCCACTCACTGCCACAGCCCTCGCAAACTATAGTCTGCCCGTCAGTCATACTTGCTCAGAAGCCTCCTACCGTATCGTCGGATTACTGAAATTCTGCACAAAAAAAGAAAAAGAGGCCGCGAAGAAGCGTTGCAGTGGCGATATCTCCACTGATTGTGAGGCTAGGGCAACCCCGCCCTGTTTTCACCTGACTCCGCCACCTTTTTGCGGATGGTGGTGTTGGCTTTGCGTCTGGAATTCATTTTCGTTTATTCAAGAATATTAGGTTATCTTTTTGGCAACATTGTCGAATCCTACTTCAAGCAAAGCTTTGACTTCTTCTGGTGTGCTGATGACTCTGACAGTGAGCATGCCGCTGATAATGAAGGTCAAGTTTGGATTCTAAATCCGAATTTCAAAGTTTTGTAATCAATAGAGTTGCTTAACAAAGATTTTATCCTCTAAACAAAGAAATGGACGAATCAACCAAGATTCGTTACCGCATATGATGAAAAGAGGGCTGATCTCGATTAATATGTCCACCGTAGAGTCTTCAACTAACATCTCTGTGAAGCTTGCCGAAAAAAATCTTATCCGAGTTTTGCATGTTGACGATGACGCCGGCTTCCTGAGAGTTGCAAAAGAGTGTCTGGAAATGCAGGGTGAATTTCAAGTAGAAACTGCAAGATGCGTTGAAGAGGCAAAGAACAGGCTCAGAAAAGAAAAGTACGATGCAATTGTCTCTGACTACCAAATGCCAGGGAAAGATGGCTTGGAATTCCTTAGGGAACTAAGAGAAGAGGGCAACCATATTCCCTTCATTATTTTTACAGGAAAAGGAAGAGAAGAACTAATCGTTAAAGCCCTAAACCTGGGTATTGACGGATATTTTGAAAAACACGGTGAACCTCAAGCAGTCTATCGCGAGCTGGCACATAGCATAAACGAAATTGTAGAAAAGAAAAGGATTGAGCAGGTTTTAAGAGGTTCTCAAGCAAAATACAAACTACTGCTTCAAAACATTCCAGGTATGGTTTACCGAGCACGACCTGATTGGTCAACAGGAATAATCGCCAATAGTAAAAGCGTGTGTGGGTATTCGATTCAAGATTTTGACTCTGGAAGAGTAAACTGGTTAGATATTATTCATCCAGATGATAAAGCAAGAGTTGTAAAGGAAGGAAGCATGATTCTAGAACGACCAGCAAGTATCACACAAGAATATAGAATTGTCGACAAAGACAATGGAGTTCGCTGGGTTGAAGATCATAAGACGTCATTCTTCTCGGAGAATGGTGTTTTTGAGGGCATTGACGGAGTCGTGTTCGATATAACTCAACGCAAGAAAACAGAGCAGACTTTGCGTGCGAGTCTGGACCGATATAGGTCTTTCATTGAACTAACGGGGGAGTTGGGCTGGACAACAAACGCCAACGGAGAGGTGGTGGAAGACGTGCCTTCCTTCAGGAAATTCACTGGTCAAACTTACGAGGAAATCAAAGGTTTGGGATGGTCAAAAGCTCTGCATCCTGATGACCTTGAACGCACAACACAGATATGGAAAGAAGCAACCAGAACAAAAAGTGAATATGCAGCCGAGTATCGACTGCGCAGGCATGATGGTGCCTATCGCTATTTCATGGCTCGCGGCGTTCCTGTGTTTAATGAGGATGGAAGCATTAGGGAGTGGGTTGGTACTTGCATCGACATCACCGAGCGCAAGCAGATGGAGGAGGCGTTAAAAGAATCGGAAGAAAGATTAAGGAGTATTGTTGAAAACTCAAGCGACCAGATATTCATGTTAGATAGGGACTGCAGGTTTTTATCCGTAAATAAGACCGCGGCAGCTCTTTTCGGGATATCTCCTCAAGAGATGCTTGGCAGGTTAATATCTGAGAAATTCCCAGAAACAATTGCAACCCAATTCTCGAGAAACATCCAAAATGTATTTGATACTGGCAAGAGCATGCTCATAGATGAAAAAATGGTTATCGAAGGTCGTGAATTGTATAGCAGTACCAGCCTAAATCCTGTTAGAGATGATAAAGGAAATGTGATAGCAGTCACCGGGATTGTTAGAGACATCACTGAACGCAAGAAAGTGGAGGACGAAAAAAGCAGGCTTCTTCATGACCTTCATGAGCGTGTGAAGGAGCTCAACTGTCTTTTTGATATGTCAAGGCTTGTTGAGAAATCTGGCATTTCGTTAGATGACATATTGCAAGGAACCGCTGATCTGCTTCCTTCTGCTATGCAATATCCAGACATTACATGTGCAAGAATAGTTGTTGAGAATCGAGAGTTTTCGACGAAAAACTTCAAGGAGACCATATGGAAGCTGCAGGCCGACATTAATGCACTTGGAGAAAAGACTGGCTTTGTGGAAGTCCGTTACCTTGAAGAACTGCCTGCAATTGCTGACGGCCCCTTTCTGAAAGAAGAAAGAGATCTAATAGATGCCATTGCAGAGAGATTGGGAAAAATCATTGAACGCAAGAAAGCAGAAGAGCGTCTGAAAGAAATAAACAAGATACTCGAAGTCACGAATGAAAAGCTGAACGTTATCGGTGGCCTGACGAGGCATGATGTGCGAAACAAGCTCTCCGCTGTAACTGGAAACGTCTATCTGCTGAGGCGAAAACTGACTGAGGATCCGAAAGCGTTGGAACAGCTGAACGACATGGAAACAGCAGTTCGGCTGGTGGAGAAGATTTTTGAGTTTGCAAGAGCCTATGAGAAACTGGGTACTGAACAATTAGTCAATATGGATGTTGGTAAGGCTGTTGAGGGGGCAGTGTCGCTTTTCTCTGACTTGAAAGGTGTCAAAATAGTGAACGAGTGTGGTGGGTTAACCGTTTTGGCTGATTCGCTGCTGAGCCAACTCTTCTATAACCTAATCGATAACTCACTGAAGTATGGCGAAAGAACTAAGCAGATCAAAGTATACTACAAAGAACGAAGTGCAGATCTCGAACTCGTCTACGAAGATGATGGTGTAGGCATACCCGACAACATGCGAAGCAACCTCTTCAAAGAAGGCTTCACTTCAGGAAAAGGCACTGGCTATGGACTATTCATGATAAGAAGAATATGCGAAGTATACGGCTGGACAATACAAGAAACAGGCAAGCACGGCAAAGGCGCCCAATTCACCATAACGATACCCAAGACAAACCCAAACGGCAAAGAATTGGCTTCAACACAGTAACGCCGATTCGTTTCAGTCCTTTCTATTTCTTCACTCATATTTTTCCCTTCGTTTTCACTGTAATAGCAGATAAGCCGTTCAAAATATAACTCTTAACAAGCGCATGAGTTTGCTAAGTGCTCTGTGCTGCTTTTGTCAGTAATCTCGGTTCTTTCCATTCTTCGCGCAGAGTGCTATACATGCAGTCGTCTCTCCACGTTCCTCGGCAGTAGAAAGTTCTTCTGAGAATACCCTCTCGTTTGAACCCAGCCTTCTCCAGTGCTTTCCATGAAGGCACATTTTCTGTGTCAGCCTTCGCCTGAATTCTCACGATGTCTTTGGACAGAAACAGATAATCGACCATTACCTGAATCGCTTCGCTGACATAGCCCTTGTTTCTCTCATCGGGTATGATGTTATAGCCTATCTCTGTCTCACCCGCTGACAGAAAATGAGCTATAAAACCGATTTTTGTCCTGTCTTTCTTCTCGATGAAAAACCATTGTGCATCTTTAACATTATCGTAAAGCCTCTCCAAGTCCATCATCGTTTCTTGTTTGAGATTCTCAAATCGGCCAATGAAGTCAACGTTGTTGTCCCATTCGAGCAGGATGGACAGGTCTTGTCTTTCGACTATTCTGAGGTTAACAGTTTTGCCCTCAAGCAATTTCGACCACTCCGAATTGTGGAATATTAGCTAGGGAGAAATTGGTTCTTTTGGTTTTCAGGAAACCCTTAGAAGAGTTGCGTTCCGCTCGTGTGTTTGTGTTGTTCAGGTTGAGAGAAACGTTTATTATGAGTTAAGATACCAGATACGTTTTAAAACGGATAGAAGGTATTAAGGAAATGTGCTCTTCAGTTCCTGATCGAATAATAATCGAAGCATATCCTCGTGGAAGCCAAATCAAGTTCATTAAGAATATCTCCGAAACGAGCAAACTACTCAAAACTCTTACATCGACCTGCAAATGAGCCCCTCACCTTATTCTTAAAAGGCAGGATTAGAGACAGAAAGAAAGCAAATGGCTAAACCCGAAGCAATCTCTTCTTTTTTCTCATGATTCACATTCAGCTTTTTTGATTTATGACGTGAATCCCAGTTGACTTAAAAATGCTTAAATCTGTTTCAGTTGACGATTTAGGAGAAGAGGGCCGGTCGTCTAGCTTGGTAGGACGTTGGCTTTACGAGCCAAAGGTCGCCGGTTCAAGTCCGGCCCGGCCCACCACATGGTAATCGCTGGGATTTGCTTAAAGTTTAAAACAGTCTTAAGCGAATACGTTTAGTGCCACGCTGGGAGAAGGAGCAGTTATGTCGGTTCGAAAGAAAGGAGTCAGAGTGCTCAAAGCCATCGGTTCGGGCATACGATTACAAGTGTTAACGCTACTCTACGATAAGGGCGCCTTGAGCTACACTGAAATCATGACCAACCTAAAACTCAACCAGAGCAAAGACGCGGGCAAATTCGCTTACCACTTAAAATTCCTCCTCAGAACCGACCTCATCGAACCCGACTTGGAAACAAAAAAATACAAACTCACTGATTTGGGCAAGATGATAGTGGACATAGCCGAAGAAATCGAACGCCACACATTTAAGCAGAAGAAAACCATGGTGCGCACAAGTCGTTTAGCTATGGAAGAATTCGACCGAAACAAAATCGCACTTTCGCTCATTAGAGAAGCCAACGTGCCAGTCAGTTTAGCCCAAAAAATCGCACGGGAGGCCGAGAAGAGGCTTCAGGCATTTAAGACGAAGTATCTGACAGCGCCATTAATACGTGAAATAGTCAACACCATACTGCTCGAAAAAGGCCTAGAAGACTACAGGCACAAGCTCACACGCCTCGGCGTACCAGTATACGACGTATCCCAACTCATAAAAAACGCAGCAAACACAAGTGCACCCAGCGTAGAAGCGGTGCATAGGAAGGCTGGCGACGCGGTCATAGAAGAATACACACTGCTCAATGTGCTGCCGAGAGAAGTAGCCGACGCCCACATGTCAGGCGCGATACAGCTGGGCAACCTCGGCACATGGATACTCAAACCCAAGGAAATCATGCATGACCTATACTATTTTCTGAAAAACGACATACGTGACACAAGTCACTACGCAGCCTTAAGTTCGAGCAAACCGCCCAAAAACCTCGAACAACTACTCGCAGTTATTTTGAACGTGCTAAAAATGACATCAGGTGAGATCAGCGGAGAACAAACATTAGACTACTTCAACTTCTTCCTCGCGCCCTTTACGAAAGGCTTACTACCTGAGGAAGTGAAAGAAAAACTCCGCCTCTTCATTTACAGTCTCAACCAAGATATGCCAATTACAATCACACTCGGTTTGGAACTTGTCGCTCCAGACTTTCTAAAAGAGAAAGAAGTCATCGGCCCAGAAGGCAAATCAAACGGCTTTTACAAAGATCTCGAGGAGGAAAGCCGCAAACTCGCACTTATCCTATTTCAGTTGATTCTTGAGGAAAGCAAGGCAAAGCCTGTTTTCAACCCTAGTATTGTAGTTAAGCTGCGTTCAGAAGCATTAAACAGCAGCGAGTGCCAGTCCATTCTTCTTCTGGCGCATCAACTCGCAGGTTTTCTCGGCACGCCTTATTTCGCCAACCTGTGTCCCGAGAAGAATAGGTTTGCCTCTTACGCCGCCACGGGCAGCAGGCTCGGAGTCGAATGGAAGGGCGACTGGGAACTCGACACATTGCAGACTGGAAACATGGACAACGTGACCGTTAACCTGCCTAGAATCGCGTACCAAAGCGAGGGAAAAGAGGCGAGATTCTTTCAACTCCTAGACGAACAACTCGAAATCGCCGCCCAAGCGCTGGAGATTAAGCACCAGATTATTAAACAGCGTCTAGACGAAGGCTTACTCCCATTTCTTCACCAGAAAACGAGCGAAAACAGCAGTTATTTTAGGCGCGAGAATGCCACTCGCACGATTTCGTTCTGCGGCTTGTATGAAGCAATTTATGCACTTTACGGAAAGTCATTACCTAAAGACGTTGAAGCCTTAAAGTTTGCCGAAGAGATTTTAAAATCAACCAGCACTTTTGCCAAAGAACATTCTCGAAAGCCTGAAAATCGCACCGTGTGTTCTTTAGTCTCGAGCGCTGAGGCTTCGAGAAGATTCGCTGGGCTTGATGCTGAACGGTTTGGATGGGCGATGATAAACGCGCAGGGCGGTAAAGAGCAACCATTCTACACGAACGTGGGCATAATACCTAAAAGTCAAGAGGTTTCGTGGCAAGACCGACTCGCAACCGAGGAAGGCTTCCATAAACTGACTCGTGGCGGACATCTCGCGCTCTTGCCGATTTCTACAGAGTCTATTTCTCCTGAAGAGTTGTTGTCCACTACGAGGCAGATTGCAAACACCTACAGCGTTGGGCTCTTCGCTTACGATAGAACCCTCAGTTACTGCACCAACTGCAACAATTTAACCTACAGAATTCTTCCAAAATGCCAATCCTGCGGCGCTGCAAACAATTTCATCAATTTTTCGCGTTCCTCGGCAAAATACAGCTCGATGTAACTTCAATAAAGTTACTCAATCGCGCCCATCATCAACGCCAGTAGTGCCATTCTTGTGACTATGCCGTTCCAGACCTGCTGGAAATATCGTGCGTGTGGTGTTGCATCAACTTCTGGCGCTATTTCGTCTACTCTAGGCAGGGGATGAAGTATTATCATGTTCTTCTTCGCGTTCTTCAGCAGGTTCAAGTCTACTTTGTAGACGCCTCTCACTTTGGCATATTCAGCAGGGTCTGGAAAACGTTCCTTCTGAATTCGTGTCACGTAGAGCACATCCAATTCTGGAATCACTTCTTCCAAAGCCGTCTTTTCTATTACTTTCATCTTGCCTTTGACCGTCTCCAGCACTTCACGCCTCATTCGCAATGTCTCAGGCGAAACTAGGTAGAGTTTAATTTTGTAATTTGAAAGCGCGTACGAAAGCGAGTGCACTGTGCGCCCATAACGCAGGTCACCAACCAACGCGATGCTCAAGCCATCGATGGTTTTCTTTTCCTTCATCATAGTGTAAAGGTCCAACAGCGCCTGAGTGGGATGCTCCTCAGCGCCCGAACCAGCGTTTATTATGGGCACAGACGCAAACTCCGCCGCCACTCTAGCCGCACCCTCCAGTGGATGTCGCACAGCCAAAACATCGGCATAACTCTCAACCACCCGCACAGTATCCGCCAAATTCTCGCCTTTTTCGACAGACGAAACCTTGGGCTCAGCAAAGCCAATAGCCGTGCCACCAAGTTTGTACATGGCAGATTCAAAACTCAATCGCGTCCGTGTGCTAGGCTCAAAGAACAGTGTGGCAAGCGTCTTTCCTCTTAGCATGTCCGAGCCTGCTTTGGCTAAGGGTTCCATAGTCTCTGCGGTTTTGAGGATATAGTCGATTTCTTCTCGTGAAAAATCTTTGATGGATATGATGTCTCTGTTCTTGAATTCCACACCAGACACCAGAAGTGAAACGTAATAAGTTATAGATAACTCTTTTAGTTACTTCGTAGCTAGAAAGTGGAAAATGGCGACGTACATGTCTGAAAAAAAGATGCTTTACGTGGCAAAAATCAAAGACGGCACGGTCATCGACCACATCACCGCGGGACACGCCATGAACGTGGCCAAAATCCTCGGTATCGGAGAAAGAAGCAGTGCTGTAGTAACCATTGCGATGAACGTTCCAAGCAAGGATTTTGGCAAGAAGGACATGGTCAAAATCGAAGGAAGAGAACTAAACCCTGAAGAAGTCGATAAAATCGCGCTCTTAGCACCCCACGCAACCATCAATATAATACGTAACTATGAAGTGACCGAAAAGGAAGAGGTTAAACTGCCAAAGGTAGTGAAGGGCATCATAAAATGCGCTAATCCAGCGTGTATTTCAAACAGCAACGAGCCCGTGCAGCCGATGTTCTATGTGGAAAGCGAGGAGCCATTGAGCGTGAAGTGTCACTACTGCGGCTACATAATGGAAAAACAGGATATACTAAAACAGTTTTAGACGAGAAAAAGAAAACTAGGCTTTCACCCTGTAAACGATGTCATTTTCTCTCACGTGATCGTTAACTTTCAGTCCGATGCTCTGACCTCGCGTGGCTTTTTGCACGTTCTCGTGTTCTATCTGCATGGAATCCACCTTCTGCTCAACGCTGGTCGTAGGTCCTTTGATGAGAATCTGGTCGCCCACCGAAAGCGTGCCGCTTAATTCGACTATGGCAACACTTATTTTAGTGAAAAAATGTGTAATCTTTCCAATTTCTTCGAGCTCTTTTTCACTCATCTTCCTACCACCTCAAATCTGCTATGTTAAGCTCTAGACTAAATATAACTTGCCATGGTGACGATAAGCTAACTGCTCTGTAAGAGAAGTATGGCTTTCGCTAGGTCGCCACCGCTTTCTTCCAGAGCCTTGCGCGCTGCTTCAACACTCTTACCTGTTTGTCCCGCGACTAGTTGAGCGTCCTCGTCGGGGATTGCCAGTTTTTTCTCAACCACAGCCGCTTTTTCAGTGACTCTACCGCCCATCACTTGGTAGACTCTCTGTCCCTGCATGTTCAGAATGGCCACTTCTGGCTCGTCGATTATGATGTCCTTTGTAACGGTTTTAACAATCACTTGCGTGACTTCTGGAACAGAATCCATGCTCATGCCCATGCGCTGCATCATTCTACGCGCTTCACGAGGATTAACACGCTTCAAACTTAAACCACTCCACAGCATTATTCTTGTGTTTGTCCTTCTTAACTTTCCTCCTTAACTCCTCTCCGCACTTTAGCAGCGACTCCACGCCTGAAAACCTTCATCTCACGACCAGTCAAAACAGCCCTGCCCACAGCCAGAACTTCGCCCTTTTCATCCAAAACAATCACTTCCTCCAAAGGACGAATTTCCACATCAGCATCGGTTACGTGTTTGGCAAAAACAGATTTGCCCTCGGCAATGAATGAAACAATATCCCCATTAACCCTAACCCAATGATGCAAAGGCTTTGAACTAGTCACTATTCGTCTTGCACCGTGAATAGTTAGTGAAAACATACCGTCAGTAGGGCGCAGTGTGGCAAGAAGTTTACCATCAAGAAATACGTGTCTAATTCGCCCCGTCCTCTTGGAAAAACCGATCGTTACGGAATCAGGAAAGAGCACTTCGCCCACGCTTTTGCCAAACTGGTAATCCGCTGTTTTCCTAATCCGTAGCAACGCTTCGGAAGATTGCAAGCTTAAGTGTCTCCTTTTCGACAACTATAAAGAACTGTTAAGTAATCTAAATAACCGTTTACACGGAGATGCTAAGGCTATGCAGTGCGAAGTTTGCGGACGAAAAATAATCGGCAAACAGTACAAAGCCATAATCGAAGGCGCCATCATGCTCGTCTGCAGCGAATGCGAACACTACGGCTCCAGAAGCTGGGAAGCAGAAACCGCACCCAAACCAAAGCCCATGCCAGCACTGAAGCCACGGCTTGTTTCTCCGCCCGTTCCTTCGGTGCAGAAGACTGTGCAAGAAGCCGCGTTAGAGCTGGTTGAAGACTATCCAAAGAAGATTAGGCAAGCAAGAGAAAAGCTCGGTTTGACCCATGAGGATTTAGGAAGAAAGATAAACGAGAGAGTTTCACTTCTCAAAAAGATCGAAACGGGAAAAATGACGCCCACCCAAAGTCTCGCAGAAAAACTCCAACACGTACTGAGAATTAAACTGCTTGCACCTGCCATGGAGGTCAAGGTTCCGCAAAAAGTGTTAACCGCTGCCAAAACCAGACAGGAATTTACCCTTGGCGACCTCATCAAGGAGAAAAAAACGGAGGAAACCAGAGCACGAAAGTAGTCATAGTTCAACGCCGCCATCAACACGAATTATCAAGCTTAGAAGAGCTTCAAAGCCTCGCAGAATCCGCAGGATACAATGTTGTGGCACGGCTCGAACAAGTGAGGGAGCCAGACCCGCGTTATCAGATTGGCAGCGGAAAGGTCAGTGAACTGAAAGAGCTCGTGACTAAAACGGGTGCGCAGAGAATCATCTTCGACAACGAATTAAAACCCGTCCAAAATTACAACCTCGCCAAAGAAACCGGAATAGAAATCATCGACCGCTTCCAACTCATTTTGGAAATCTTTTCGAAAAGAGCATCCACGGGCGAAGCTCAGTTGCAGATTCAGTTGGCACGGTTGAAGTACGAGCTTGCGCACGCTAAGGAGAGAGTGAAGCTGGCCAAGATTGAAGAGCAGCCTGGCTTTGGTGGTTTGGGTGCCTATGAGGTAGACGTTTACTATGAAGCCGTGAAACGACAAATCCACTTTATACAAGACAAGCTCAAAAAGATACGAAGAAAACGAACGCTGCACCGCACAAGAAGAGAGGAATTAGGGTTTACTTCGATTTCTTTAGCTGGTTATACAAGCGCGGGTAAGAGTTCCTTGTTCAATGCTCTCACAGAAGAAAACGTGAAGGTAGGTGCGGGTCTGTTCACGACCTTGTCAACGACTACCCGCGCAATAGACTTGTTCGGAAAAAGGGCGATGTTAACAGACACCGTTGGGTTCATCGACCGACTGCCAATTCCTCTGATAGAAGCCTTTCACTCCACACTTGAAGAAACCATCCTCTCCGACCTAATACTTCTCGTGCTTGACCTGAGCGAACCGGAAAACGAAATAGAAAGAAAATTGTCCGCCAGTTTGGACACGATTGAAAAGATAGACGCATCTGGCGTTCCAATAGTCACGGCGCTCAACAAAATAGACTTGCTGCCAAAAGAAGAAGCCGAGCGCAAAACAGACTTACTAAAGGGCAAAGCATCTAATCTTGTGCCAATTTCCGCATTACATAAGACTAATATAAATGCACTAAAGACAGAGTTGACCCGTTTCTTGAAGCCGTATGTTCAAACATCCTTCGTCGTGCCCGTGAACAATGATTCGTTATCGCTTCTCTCATGGCTTTTTGCCAACGCAGACGTCAAAAAAGTGGATTACAAAGGTAGCGAGGCGACTGTAGTTTTTGAGGCAGTGCCTGAGTTTGCGGAACAGGTGAAGGGGCGTGTGGAGAAGCTCAATGGAACATTCAGCGCTGCGACGAGTTAGGTGAAAGAACTGTGCAGCACGTTGCGGTGTTAAGGTGGGGTCACCGATTCAGAGACGAACGTCTAACCACACACGTCGCATTGACTGCAAGAGCTTTAGGCACTTCTGAGTTCATCCTTGCCGATGTCAAAGATGAAGGAATCAAAACGACCATTGAAAAAGTAGTGAAGCAGTGGGGTGGACCTTTCGCTTTTAAGATGGGCGTTCCCTGGAAGGAAGCCGTGAAAGAATGGAAGAAAAACGGCGGCATCGTCGTTCATTTAACAGTCTACGGCGAAAACATCCAGACAAGCGACGTTCTGCAAAGAATCAAAGACACAGGCAAGAACATACTTGTTATTGTGGGAAGCCAGAAAGTCCCGAGCGCTTTCTATTCGGAGAAAGTGTCCGACTTCAACGTTGCAATCGGGAATCAACCGCATTCCGAAGTTTCAAGCCTCGCGATTTTCCTAGACAGACTGTTTGAAGGAGGAACATTGGAAAAAGCGTTTAAGAATTGGCGAATCAAGGTCGAACCAGCCTCGCGTGAAAAGCACGTGATCAGACGCTGATGAAGAATCGGTTTTTTAAGGCAGGTTTAAGTTTTCCAATACAGATATATATTATGGAGAGCGATTAGTAGGGTTCAAAAAGAGGCATATAGATGCTATCTTTCGTTGACGAAGAGACATTGTTGAAAGTCGCCGAGGTCATGGGCAGCGAGGACGCCGTCAAAATAATGGAAACACTAAAAGACACAGGCGAAATCACCGACGACGAAATCGCCAACAAAACCGGAATAAGGCTAAACTTTGTAAGAAAAATATTGTACAAACTCTATGATCATTCACTCGTCTCACTCAGAAGATCACGCGACGAAAACACAGGCTGGTTCATATTCCATTGGAAACTCCAACCAGATCAGCTTGAGGGCTTCATTCTAAACCAGAAACGACATGTTCTCGAAAAGCTGCAGACCAGACTGAATTATGAAAAGAACCATGACTTTTACTACTGTGGCACGCCAGGCGACAGCCGCGTCACTTTTGAGGAAGCCATGGAGCTCGTTTTCCGCTGTCCCACATGTAACAAGCCGTTAATGCATTTTGATAACAGCAAAATCGTTGAAGTTTTGAGCCAAAAGGTGGAACAGTTAAGGAAGGAACTTGGTGAGTGAACGCTTACCATCAAGACAGGCAGCGATAAAACTTCTAAAACAAAGCGGTTGTTCACCAAGAATCATTCAACACTGCAAAACAGTAGCCAAACTCGCCGTAAAAATCGCCAAAACTCTACAAAAAAGAGGATACAAGGTGGACGTAAGGCTCGTGGAAATCGGAGCGCTTCTCCACGACATCGGACGTTCGAAAACTCACAGTGTGGACCACGCATTTGTTGGGGCTAGAATCGCGGAAGAGTCCTTCCTTCCTGAGCCTGTGATAAGAATAATTGAGAGACACGTGGGCGCAGGAATACCGCCCGAAGAAGCAGAAAAGCTCGGTTGGCCAAAAAAAAGTTACATGCCCCAAACTCTGGAAGAACGGATAGTAAACTACGCTGACAAACTAATCGAAGGCACACACAAAGTCTCCATGAAACAAACCATCGCAAACTTTTCCAGAAAAATGGGAAAAAACCATCCCGCAATCGAACGACTCAAAGCATTGGACGAAGAATTTCAGTCTCTGCTCGGTGAATCCAAGTGCAAACCGTAACATTGCAGGAAAAGCTATACGGGAAGATTTCACTCAACCTTTTGGAAGCACAACTTCAGTCTTTATGCGAAGGACTTCAAGCCACGGTCAAAGTTGTCGAATTAACCGACCAAGGATGGATACGCGTAAACATTTCTGGCGAAGACGAAACTATAGCATTAAACCTGCTTGAAGAAAGGTGCGGCTTTGTTCCTATTGAACTTAAAAACGTCAAAATAGGAAGCGTTCAGAAGGGAAAAATAGTTGACTTTGGAAAAAGCAGCAGGGAAGTTTACGTGGACATAGGCATTTTCATTCCTAGACCTAAAGACGCTTCCATCTCGCTGCAACATCTACAAGCACAAATGACTGACGGAAAAAAGCTGCCACTTCGACATATTGCCAAGCTTTTCTGTCTAATGGACAATTTTCCCTTAAGAATCATGATCAAACGCTTAGACAACGAACGGATTCGTTTTGTGGCAGAATTAAGCGAAAAACAAATTGCTTTTTTCTCAGAATGGACTTCTTCGAATCTTGAGAGGCTTATCGTTCTAGGGGCTTTTTATGAAAACGTAGAACGGGCAGTAAGGGTATCGGGCCATTTGCGCGATGTTGCTGAAATCGAGAGTCTGGGCTTACTTGAGCATGCGGTTGTTTGTAAATTGGGAACATACGCGGCTGGTTTGGTTCCTAGAATAGGGCGATTGCTTCCTAACGTTGCTTTAGAGGTTTTTTCGCCTAGAGAAATTCAACGGTTCGCAGAGATTTCTCGCTGAAAAGTTACTTGTACTTTTGTCTCCGCTTTTCTCTCTTCTTCTTTTGCTTTCGCATTCGTTTCTTTTTCCACTTGGCGCGGATGGTTTAAACTCTCCTCTTATTGTCTATTCTATCGTGGCGTGCTTCGTTTTAAGCTCTTCCTCGGTCTTCTTAAGCCTATACATTAGCTCCACAACGAGCCCATCAAGAAATATCATACAATTGTTCTCGAACATGCTGCCCAAGGGAGTTAAAGATTCTTTCTCGCCCAAAATCTGCCTCGTCAAGTAGTCCTCTTCGCGCGGCCAGCCCATCTTTGTTCTGCCCCCAATAATCAAAACATGATCAACAGCCTTGGCAAGCGAAGAACCCGGATACGACGTAATCGCCGCGACTTTGGCACCTATTTCCTTTGCCACTATACTCGCGGTCACTACCATTTTAGTTTCCCCAGTACCTGAAATAGCTATGACAAGATCTCCATGCCCTGCAGCGGGTGTGATTGTTTCGCCTATGAAGTAAACACTGAAGCCTAAATTCATCAACCTCAAAGCGAAAGCTCTTCCGACAAACCCGCTTCTGCCCATGCCGTCGATGAAAATCTTCTTGTCTTTCGCCTCAAGTATCATCTCAATAAGTTTGCTCACTTGCCCCTCGTCCAAGTTTTCCATTGTTTTGCTTGCACCAGTTATGATTTCTTCCGCTGCTGCCTTCCACCAATCCAAACTTTTCCACACACCGCGAGAAGGGCATACTTGATTCGCTTGCTAAAAACCCTTGTGGTGTAACCATAATCCGTTAAGAATTGTGTCCTACTCCATACGCTATGGATTGAAGAAAGGTAGTCCCAAAGGTTAGTCGTTAGTCATAGTCTTAACAAGCTCGTGATGGATGGTATCGGAACATAGAGCCGAACATAAACAGCGACAACCAGAAGAACCACCGTCAAGATCAGGAGAATGTAGTCGCCTCTTCTCATTTTCAACTCATAAAGATTCGTACGCTTCTTAATAGCACCCCACGCACGGGACTCCATGGCTTCGGCGAGTTCTAAACTTCTGCGTATGGCGCTTACGATTAATGGGATGAGTATGGGAATATAGTTTCTTATTCTTTTCATGAAGTTGCCCTTCTCCAATTCTAGACCTCGAGCTTTTTGAGCGTCCATGATCGTCTGTGCCTCCTCTGCCAGGACCGGAACAAAACGCACCGCCGTGGTGAAGGCAAAGCAAAACTCGTATGGAACGTGACTCTGCTCAAGCGCGAGTCCCAAATGGTCAGGAGAAGTTGTAAGGAAGAACACAGAAAAAGACTCGACAAGCACGACGAAACGAAACGTCAAAGCTACCGCACTCTCCAAAAGCATAGGAGTAAAACGATAACCACCATAGATATACGAAAAAACAAAATTAGTAGCGAAAATGATTGCTGCAAGAAAAACAGCGCCTCGCATGGAGCGAATCCATTCCCGCTGCACTTTGGCTAGCAAAACAATGGGAATCTGCATAAAGAATAAGATCAATAAAACAGGTAACTCAATAAACATAATCGCCACCGCGAAGATTGCGATGACAAAAACAAACTTAATTCTCGGGTCCAAATTATGAATCGGCGTTGAAACCCGTCTGAACTGAAAACCACTAAAAATGCTCAACTACGCTTATCCTCCAAGTATTTATGCAAAACAGCCCTGGCTTGATAAACGTCTATAACGTTTGTTGGAAGCCCAAAATCGGTTAGGCGCAAGAAGATTTGCGTGATTTGTGGAGGTACAATGGAGGCTTTTGTTACTAGTGCTTCGTCTGTCAGAATGTTCTCTGCCATGCCATCTGCCACAATCTTTCCACTGGTCATCAAAACCACGCGCGGATTACTTTCAGCCACAAACTCAACATCATGCGTGACTACAACAACCGTTTTTCCCTGCGCGTTGAGTTGAATAATAAACTGTCGCAGTTTCTCCTTCTGCTGATGATCCTGCCCAATCGTGGGTTCATCTAAGACAACAGTTTTCGGATCCCACGCAAGAACCGAAGCCAAGGCGACACGTTTCCTTTCTCCACCACTCAGCAAAAAAGGTGACGATTGACGATACTGCGTCAAGTCGAGTAGATTCAATGCCCAGTCCACACGTTTTTTTGTCAGGTTTTCGTCGAATCCAAAGTTGCGGAGACCGAAGGCTATTTCTTCTTCTACGCTTTCGCAGAAGAGTTGATTGTCAGGGTTTTGAAAGACAAAACCAACGTTTCTAGCAAGTTTTGCCACACTCGTTTTTCGAGTGCTTACTCCGTCCACGGCGACCTCGCCTTTAGTGGGTTTCAGCAGTCCATTAAAATGCTTCACAAGAGTGGTTTTTCCAGCACCGTTTTGCCCCATGATGGCCACGAACTCACCGTTGCGAATGCTGAGAGATACTCCTTTTAAAGCCTCAACACCGCTAGGAAAAGTGAAGTAGACATCCTTGACTTCAATCATGCGTCAGAATGCTCCGTAAAAATTCAGCTGCTTCCTCCGAACTGATTGGAGTCTTTCTTACATGTATGCCATCTTCTTTAAGAATCTGAAAAAGCCTAGTTGCTTTTGGTATGCCCACGCCGATTAGCCGGGCTTCGTCCATATTGAAAATGTTTCTGGGTTTGCCGTCCAAGACCACGGCTCCTTTGTCCATTATCACAACATGGCTCGCATACTGTGCCGTCAAGTCGAGTCTGTGTTCCACGAGAATGACTGTTTTGCCGAGTCTCTTGTTCAGATCTGCGATTACTTCGAAGATTTTCTTAGCGCCCAAAGGGTCGAGAAACGAAGTTGGCTCGTCAAGAACCAAAACGTCGGGCTGCATAGCGAGCACTGAAGCGATTGCCACGCGTTGTTGCTGTCCACCTGAGAGTTCGTGGGGTGCCCTTTCGCGAAATTCGTAGGCACCCACAGTTTTCAAGGCCCATTCCACTCTTCTCTGCATTTCTTCTCTGGGGGTTCCTAGGTTTTCTAATGCGAAGGCAACGTCTTTTTCCACTGATAACGCGAATAATTGGTTTTCGGGGTTCTGAAACACGAAGCCCACGTGCAGAGCAAGTTCGTGAATCTGATGTTCTACAATATTGAATCCTGCTACGTTTATTGCACCTTGCAGTGTTCCGTTGTAGAAGTGTGGTATTAATCCATTGAAGCACCTGCAGAGTGTTGTTTTGCCGCAGCCGCTGGGTCCTGTGAGGATGACGAATTCGCCTTTTTCGATTTTTATGGACACATCTCGAATAGATGGTTTGGTACCGCCCTGATACGTGTAGGTTAAATCTTTGGTTTCTATTACTGCCACTGTTCGTGTCCTGCCAGGTAGTCATGGCGAAAACTCGCTCATTTAAGAGTAGCTACTCAAATAGGAGTTAACTTTTCGCGCAACAAGTGCACACAGCGTTTCAAGCTTGCCTCCGCATCGCCTCTTCCATTCGCGCCTGCCGAAACCGAATGTCCGCCGCCCATGCCTTGCAGGTATTCGCCGAGTGGTTTGGCTATGTCGCGGCCTAGGTGTACTTTTGATTGTTGGTAGAATTCGTTGGTTGCGCGGAGGCTTATGCGTAGTGTGTCGTTTCTTTGTCCAGCCACGGCAGCTACGTGTGCGCCCAGAGAGATTAAAGCTCTAGCCGCTGATGCTTGGTACGCACTAACGTGTGAAAGCGCGACAATCCAGCCGTTGATTTTCAGGAGCTTGACGCGTCGTGATGCCTTTAGCCTTGCGATGCGTTCTGATTCTTCCATGGGTAGAGAAAGCAGAGATAGTGATTCTTCCACGTTCACGCCTGCGTCGATTAAGTCTGCTATGATTTTGAAGGTGACTGATTTGGCGAGGATAAAGTGGCGTGTGTCGAAGGCTATTCCTAGAAACAGTGCTTTTGCTTCGTCTTTGGAGAGTGCGAGTTGTAGGTCTTTGTAGAATTTGTAAACTATTTCGCATGTGGATGCGGCGTTTTCGTCTGCCATGCATAGCGTGGCGAGTTTTTGGGTTTCTGGGTGTGCTGCGTGGTGGTCGATGACAATGATTGGAGCTTTTGTGGTTTTTACGCGTTCTGCCCATGCGTCGAGTTGTTGGATGGTGTTTGTGTCTAGGAGAAAAATTACGTCGGGTTTCTCGATTTGTGGCGTGTTGGTTAGTTTTATTGGAAGTTTTGCTAGCATGAATTTTGAGAGGTGGCTTGGCCCTTCTGCCGCTGCTATTTCTGTTTTAAGCTGTGGGCGGATGCGTTGCAATAATTGAGCCATGGCGTAAGCGGAGCACAGTGCATCTGGGTCTGCATTGTGGTGACAGAGCAGGAGGGCATGTGTGGCGTTTCTTTGGTCGATGATTTCTATTATTTGGTTGATTTGCATGCCCTTTGCCTCAGGTATTTGTCGGCGGTTTGTATGGCTTTTTGGGTTGCTTGTTTTGCGAGTTGTTCTGTGTCGATGTTTTTCATCGAGGGCGATAATTGTATTTCTGTTTCGACGGTTACGGTTATGGGTTTTTTTCTTTCTATTTCCACGATTATGTTTAGTGTGGTGATCTTTCGTGAGGGTATTTTGGACAAGATGTGTTCGCGGGCTGCTTTTTCTGCAAGTAGGCATAGTTGTTCTTGTTGTTCGGGTGTGAGTTCGAGCAGCCCGATTTCTTCCAACAATTTCACCTATGGGGGTGACATGGATTCTGGGGGCGGTGGTGCTGTGGGGTTTAGGTCTTGTTGGAGTTTGGTTTGTAGGTCTTTCATTTGGTTGCGTAGGCGTTCTTCTTGTTTTGTGAGTACGCTGATGCGTGTGATTAGGAGTTCTCTGCGTTCTGTGAGTTCTGTGGTGATTTTGGTTTTTTCGGTTTTTATTAGCAGTGAGCCGATGGATTTGTACAGTGATGCATCTTCTGGGGTTTTTTGTACTTCTTCCAGTGCGTTGTCGGTTTCGTTGAGTTCGAGTTCGGTTTGTTGTTTTTGCACTACAGTTGCTTGCAAACTCTGTTGTAACTGCTGCAGCCT
>DATKLC010000013.1:0-9229 GCA_035542635.1 Candidatus Krumholzibacteriaceae bacterium
CTTCTCCTTGAAGCAGTTGATGAAGGATTATCTACGTTAGGAGAATCTTCCAAGCAGTCAATCTACTTTCATTTGGAGAAAAGGTTCGCTATTAAAAAACAGGAAATCCCTGAGAAGATTGAGGTTTTTGCGTATGCTCTTGAGAAAATTTTCGGACTAGGCGCTAATTTTCTTGAGATTTTGATTATGAGGCGGCTTTATGAGAAGTTGGGGCGGAGTTTCAAATTCTACGGGAAAGGAGATTTTACCTTTACTGAATATGTGGCTGCTGCTTGGCGGAGTTTTGAGGAGAAGAAGAAATCTGAGAAGACAGCCGAAGGATTGGTTCTACATGAGGAGATGACGATTGAGTGACTGCATCCTTCCTTAAGGATGTCCCGTTTTCTTCTGTTTTGGAATATTTGTTTGAGAATGCAAATGACGTCATCTACATTCTGGATACACACGGAAACCTAGTAAGTTGTAATCGTAAAATCGAAGAACTAACAGAGTTCAAGCGCGAAAATTTCATTGGAAAATCGTTCAGAGAAATTATTTCTGCAAAAGACTTGGCTAAGACCAGCAAGAGCTTTCTAGATGTTGTTAGTGGCATGTCTATCAAATTTGAAGCAGAGCTTAAGACAGCCTCCAAGACAACAATTCCGGTCGAAGTTTCTTCAGCGCCGTTGGTGATCAACGGGAAAATTGTAGGCATTTTTGGAATTGTTCGGGACATCACTAAGCGTTTGACGTTAGAAAGAGACCTGAGAGAAACCAGCAAAAAACTCGAAATGATATTTGCGACTGCTATGGAAGGCATTACTCTTGTTGATTTCAAAGAAAACATCACTTTTGTGAACAAAGCATTCGCAGACATACTGGGATACAGCGAAAAAGAGCTTATTGGCATGAATTTGAGAAAACTCGTTGATGAAAAGAGTTTTGAACAGATTAAAAGGCGAACCGAAGCAAGGAAGAAAGGAACAACTGAACGTTACGAACTAATTCTGTATCGCAAAGACGGCGAACCGCGCATTGTTCAAGTTTCGGCGGCACCTCTGCGTAGTGGGGATGGAAATCCAATTGGTAGCGTAGGCATTACTATGGATGTGACGGAGCAAAAGAAAGCCAGAGAAGTTGTTAAGCAGTCCGAGGAAAAATACAGAGAACTTTTTGACAATGCAAGAGACCCTATATTCGTACTAGACGAAAAAGGAAAGATTTTAGAGATAAACAACATCACTGCAGAATACGGCTTCAAGAAAAATGAAATCCTTGGAAAAGATATGATCGCGTTTGTTCCCAAGGAGTACTGGCCAAAGATACTGAAGGATTTTGCTCAGGTAATACAAGGAAAGCCTAGTGAAGGAGAAACTGAAATAATCACTCCACGAGGGAAAATAGTCGTCGAGTACAAGAGTAACTGTTTGAGAAAAGATGGAAAAATAGTTGGCACCCAAACTATTCTCAGAGACATAACAGAAAGAAAGAGAATGGAAAAGAAACTGCAAGAATACGCTGAACACTTGGGGGAAATGGTTGAGGAAAGAACTAGAGAATTAAAGCAAGCACAAGCACGACTTCTAAAGTCTGAAAGACTAATCGCCATCGGAGAAGTAGCTGCCATGGTGGGTCACGATCTACGCAATCCATTGACAGGAATCGCCAGTGCCGCGTATTATTTAAAAATGAAGCAAAGCCCAACGGTCGATCCAAAAACAAGAGAAATGCTGAAAATCATTGAAAAAGACATAGAATACTCCAACAAAATCATAAACGACCTCTTAGATTACTCCAGAGAGATACGTTTGGAATTTACAGAAACCACACCAAAGACGGCAATGAGAGAATCGTTGTCCCTTTTTGAGGTGCCCAAAAACATCCAAATAACTGACTTAACGCAGAACGAGCCGACAATGGAAGTTGATATCGACAAGATAAAAAGAGTCTTCGTCAATATGATAAGAAACGCCATCGACGTCATGCCAAAAGGCGGCAGGCTCACGATAAAAAGCACAAAACTGAACGAAAACGTGCAAATCACTTTTTCTGACACTGGAATGGGTATGACAAAAGAAACACTTGAGAAACTTTGGGCGCCACTATTCACTACAAAAGCGAAGGGCATGGGGCTGGGTCTTGCCATTTGCAAGCGCATCGTGGAAGCTCATGGTGGTAGCATTTCTGTCGAAAGCGTTGTTGGGAAAGGTACAACCTTCGCAATAACTATTCCAATCAAGCCTAGATCAGAATTAGGAGGTGAAAAGATATGGGTGAGCGAGCTAGAATCCTTGTCGTTGACGACGACGAAAGTATCAGAAAAACCTTAGCAGCAATACTAGAAGATGAAGGATACGATGTGGACACCGTGAAAAATGGGAAAGGAGCAATACAAAAAACCAACGCACGGTTTTACAATCTGACATTGGTAGATATCAGGCTCCCTGATATGGAAGGAGTAAAACTGCTGACCGCAATGCGAGAAACCACGCCCAAAATGATCAAAATCGTCATCACTGGATATCCGTCAGTGCAGAACGCTATCGCAGCCGTAAACAAGGACGCTGACGCGTATCTAGTGAAGCCACTAGACATAGCTGCCCTTCTCCAAACAATTAAAGAGCACCTGAAAAAACAGCAACAGGCTAAGAAATACAGCGAAGAAAAAGTCACGGAATTCATCCAAACACGAGTCAAAGAAATAGAAGAAGAAACAACCCCTCTCAAGAAAACGCGCTAAAAACCCTTTTTCATGTTTGTTTTTGGTCGGTTTCCAGCTGTTGAACAATCTCTTGCAACTCTACGGCGTACCAGTCAATAAAGAACCTCGCAGGGTTATATGTTAATGGATTTAAAGGGTTTGTAAGAGAGGATTTGACCTTTGTTTTATATTCTCGGATTCTATGGATTAGTATTCGACGATTTTTGGTAATCTCTTGGCTTCTTCGACGGTGTTTCTCGCCTCTTTCGGTAACGGAGCTATGCCTTCAAATCCAGTTCTGTTCACAAATTCTGTCAGATAAGCTCGCAGTTTTTCCGGGTTCCATTTTGACATCTTTTCGACTGTGTCGATACCAGCGTCATGGTATAAACGAGCACGTGTTCCTTTGACTCCCTCAATGCGCGATAGGTCTGCAAGTTTCACGAATTCCAGTATTGTTTCTTGTGGTATTCCTGTCTTTTCTGAGAGTTTCTGTCTGGCAACATGCGTTTTACCCGACTTGAGTACTTGTTCGGCGTTTTTTATGCCAGCGGCAGACAACCTGTTTATGTATTCAGGGTTTACTCCTCTAAAGTTTTTCAATTCAAAGGATTTTTTGGTTGACGATATTCTTTGTTGCCTAAGTCCGCTTACAAGAGCACTTAATTCTGGTTTTGATTTGAACTTGTAGTACAAACTGATGGCTCTCAGATGATTGCCTACATTTGCTTTTTGATCCTTCACCGCGTCAAAAAAAGCCAGTACATCTTCTTTGTCTGCTACGTCCATGCTGAGCTTTTGCCTCTTAATCAGAAATACCTCGAAAGCACTGCAACTTTTTATCAAAGCATCAACAACGTGATTCTTCTTGCCTTTTTTCTTTAGGAAACTTTTGAACTCTTCGGCATCCTGCATCCGCAGTCCACTCCAAATGCAATTTTATTCAGTTTATTAGGCATTTAATCATAATTCCGGCATCATGGTGCGGAGGGTGGGATTTGAACCCACGAACCCCTACAGGATAGGAGCCTCAGTCCTACGCCTTTGGCCATGCTTGGCAACCCCCGCACACGAGTGTGTTCTATTTACTTTTATAAGGCATCAAATTAAACCTTGCCACGTCGCTGCAAGGCGTGTTAGACCTTTCACGCGGGAAGTGCGTTAAAAATTTTTCTTGTCACATCTTGTTTGTAAACTGTTATTAGGAAGCACTCGAAAAGAGTATTCTTTAAAATGAACAAAAACGCAAGGTGCAAACGTATTGTTCCTTTACGACATTTTCAAAGTCATATATTCTCCTTTCAAGGCGTTCCGTGAGATTCTGGAAAACCCGCGGTACATCGGACCCGTGCTGATCATAATAATCAGTCTGTTCTTGGCCATAGGCACGCAGTATGTGAGCGTCTCGAAGCATTACGTGGAAACAATCACTCCAACGAGTCCTCGTGACGCATGGACAAACATGACAACCCCGTCCTCCATGTGGGCTATGAACGCGCCACCAGAAAACGTAACGGCGGCATCAAACGCCAACAGCGACTTGCTCGCGGGTAATTATTCAGTCCATGCTTTCGTCTCAGACAACAGCACCATATGGCTGAAAACAACTGACATAGGAACGATAAACTGCTCAGACTCGGGATTCAGAACATTCTATTATAAACTCATGTACACTGCCTTTAATCAAACACAAGCGCCTCAAAACGCCACATACGCTGTGTTGCGAATGTTCTCGTATAACAACGAGAGTAGATACTTTGAATTCGACTTGTTGAGCAGCCAGAGCCAAAGGTACCTGAACACGAGCCAAGCGTGGATCAACGCAAACGTAACTCGGTCAGGCTGGACCCCCTACGGAAATCCCAACTGGGAGAACATTACTGGGATTGAGTTTGTGCTGGTTTTCCCGCAAACGGGTCAGTTGTCTTTGTCTCTTAATGATTTGTATTTTGGTGGAAAATACGACCCCCTTTTTAACGTCTTTGGGTTCTTGAATTGGCTGTCTTCGACTGTGGTGAGTTCGGCTTTTGACATTTTTTTGAGATGGCTTATTTTTGCTGCTCTTTTGTGGCTTACAGTTAAGGTTTTTCAGCCTCAGGGCATCTCGTTCAGGACGCTTCTGATAGTTGTAGGGTACGCGTTTGCGATAATGTTCGTGTACCTTACCATAGACATTCTTAGCATCTCTCAGCTTCCGTCTCTGTATTTTCCGAACAAAGTGATTTTTCCATTAACTGGACGAGAAATTCAAGTCGCCAGCGTAGCGACTAACAACATCTACAACACTTACTGGACGTCAACCATCGCTTATGATGCTTTTATCGGCGTGTGGTACGTTTCCCATGTGTGGATGATTGCTCTTTTCGCCATCGCTCTGAAGACTATGCAGAACTTTTCTTGGAAAAAGGCAGTAGTGATCAGCGTAATGGCATACATAATAGCCCTGTTTCTGAGGGCAATTATACCCATCTAAACTACGGCCTTAACCGTTTTTTTCTGTGTGAGTGCACGCAAGTCTCTAGTCTAGGTAGTTTTCTGCATGGAATACCCGCTGTTTTGCGTGAGCACACACGGCAGTAGATTAGACCCTTCTAATAGGCTTCAAATAGAGCGCGTTTAGGCCATTCTTGCCAGTGTACTGCTAAAATTTTATGAGTACCATTGACGCAATGTTCAATAAGAGACCCGATCAAATCCAGAATGAACGGAGAATTGCTTGTGCAAAAGGTTACCGCGATAAAGCAAAGAGTAGTGATTCCAGCCACGCCTGAACAAGTCTACGAAGCCTTTATTGACGCAAAAAAACATTCTGCATTCACAGGCAGCAAAGCAACCTGCAACCCTAAGGTTGGAGGAAAGTTCACCGCGTGGGATGGGTACATTTCTGGGAAGAATTTGGAATTGGAAAAAGGAAATAGAATCGTTCAAGAATGGATTACTACAGACTGGCCTCAGGGGTATTCGCCTTCCCGTCTGGAATTGACTTTTAAGAAGACTAAGACTGGCACGGAGATTTCGATGGTGCACTCAAACGTTCCAGAAGAACAAGCCGACGACTTAGCCGAGGGATGGAACGAATTCTACTGGAAATCATTAAAAGAGTACTTCCAAAAATAGCATACACATTTTTCTGAGTTGCTGCTTTGATAGAGGCAATTTGAAAGAAAAAAAGAAGTTACTCAGTGTTCGAATCAGTGGTTCATATTGGTTTTCAAGTTATTTTGATAGCAATAGTCCATTTTTGATGATTGTTTTGCCGTCAATTTCGAGTGTTGCTTTGCTCAGTGTGGCCGGCATACCGAACGAAGACGTGTTTTTTCCGCCGATGTACTCATTATCTCCTACGCCTATCTGAACGGCTCCTTCGACAATGTGGTCCATCAAGTAACCATACTTCGCCTCAGTGTTCAATCCAATTTGGAGCCAGCCTATCCTATCTTTGTCTCCTGAGGCGGCGTCGAATTGTTTGCTTATCGCTTCGGCATTCTTCTTTGCTTTCATCGATGTGACTTTTCCATCCTTGAATTCCCACGCAATGCCCTCTACGTTCAAACCCATAATTTGGAGCGGTCGATCAAACACCACTTTTCCGCTTCCACTTGTTTCTGGAATGGTGGTCAAGATAGACCCTGCCGGCAACTGTGTGTCGAGTGATTTCTTTTCAATGTCTTCTTTGTCGATTATGCCGTCATCTACGTGCACGGGTCTTCTGTCCAGCTCGAAGATCAGGTCTGTTCCGTTCGGTGCTGTCAAGTGTACTTTGTGGGCTTTGTCAAGCACCGCTGCAAAATGATGCCCCCTTTCCTTCAGCTTCTTCAAGTCCTGTTTGAGAGCAGCATTCACTGCCGCTTTCCAATTGCCTAGATCGAACCCGTAGACCTTAGCCCTCTCTGGAGTCAACATCGCAAATGGGAGACTAACGTTTCTGATTTTCCTCTCCACGTTTCTCGGGTAATGCGCTTTCCTCTCTGCTTCAAACCACGCATTGATTTTCGCATTGGGAAGGCTCTTCAAGCCCTCCGGATTCTTCGGACCGAAAATATTGATAGTCGCTGTCTCTGTTTCCGTGAACATTTCGCAAATCTTTGAGCACACACCTAGACTCTCCTCAGATAATTCCCTGAGCATTCCATAGTAGTACTCGTCTGTCCAAAGACTCATCATTGCATCAGCGCCCTGCCTGAAGCACTCAACCACCATAGCATTAGCGACGTCAATCGTGTGATCCCAAGTAGTAACCGTGACAATGTCACTTGAGTCAATGTTCAAAGTGTCCTTAATGACCATTTTAGCCAGTTCTTCATACAATGCATTCACCTCCTAGCACACTTTGGTTTTTGGGCAGCGGCTGCGTTCCTCGTTCCAGTTGATCTTTTGATAAACATGGATGCTGTTCTCTCTCTTTACTCAAAACTGTCCACCTAGCAACAAGCCGTGAGTTTAAGAGGTTAATATTGCTTTTTAAGCTGCTTCATAAAAAATGCCCATTCAAACAATCTATATACAGGTTTAAACAAACCATACAAAATCCTTATTATGCATGCAAACTTCTACCTTCAAAAATACATGGTGAAAACGCTTGAAGACCATCGAAGTCGCTATGATAGGTATATGCGCCGCCCTATACGCGGTCATAGGCCGATTAACCGATTTTGGCTTGGTAACACCCACAGCTGGCGTGGTAGCCTTCTGGCCAGCAGCCGTGATTCCAGCAGTCATTGCAGTCATCTATGGACCGTGGACTGGTGGCTTCGGAGCTGCAATTGGCATATTTATTAGAGACATGTTGTTCCATGGAAATCCATTCGTCAGCGCCACAGCGGGCGTCACTTCAAACTTTGCCATGTTCTTTCTAATTGGTTACATATCTAGAAGACAGCTTAATTGGCAGAAAATTGTTGCTGGCGTTTTCGTAGGGTCTGCTGTCGTTGGGTTGAGTGCATCCGTTCCGTTGCTTATGTTTCCCTCAGACGCAGCCTTGTCACCAACGCAACTGACACCTTTCGATAGTATGCTACTTTTTGTCGGAGTTAGTGCTAGCAGCCTCATACTTATCGGATTGGTGTCGTACCTCTGGCCCGAATGGAAAAACTACACAATTGCGTCCGTCGTGGGCCTTGGTGTAGGAAGCACCATAATCGGGTTCGCATTATACTCCTATAGTCAGTTCCTGCCATTGCCAGGCGGACTCGTGGGCGCTCCAACATACTTCATTCTGGTGTGGATTATCTGGACTTTTGCCACCGAGATTCCCTTCCTAATCGTAATAGGACCTCCGATTCTCAAAGCGATTTACAGGGCATTCCCATCCCTTAAACCTCGCATTGAGGAGAGCAAATAATACGTGGGGAAAAAGGCTAAGGCGTTTTCGCCTTCGGGAATCTCCAGTTTCTTTGAAATCTGCGACCAAACAACCCGCGGAAAACCCATAATCAATCTAGAACACGTAGGCGCTCGTGGTGGGGGATTCGGTTTTGAAAAAGGAGTGCTAACTGAAGTAAGTGTTGAAGAAGCTGAAAAAAATCGTGTTCAGGTTTTCATTAACAGTGAACCTTCGCCGAGGGCGGAAACTACCCGTGCAGTTGTGGAGTCTTTGCTGCGGATGTGCGACGGAGCGTACAGTGTTACTGTCGAGCACGAAGTCGCTGTTCCCATCGGTGCGGGTTTTGGTTCCAGTGCCGCGGGTGCTTTGGGTACGGCGTTTGCGTTGTCTAAAGCGTTGGGCTTGAGTCTTACTTGTAATCAGCTTGGGCGCATAGCGCATGTGGCTGAGGTTAAGTGTCACACGGGCTTGGGCACTGTGAGTCCTCTGCTGATTGGCGGTTGTGTAATCACCGTGAAACCCGGCGCGCCGGACATTTCGGTTGTGGATAGGATTCCGTTGACTGATGACTATCGCATCGTGGCAGGCGTGTTTCGCCCGTTGCCCACGAAAAAGGTTCTTGCGTCTCCGGAGATTAAGAAAAAAGTCAATAGGCATGGTCGCGAGACACTGGACAAGATTTTGGTGTGCCCTTCTCTTGAAAACTTCTTAACCGCCAGCAAAGAATTCGCGCTAAAAACTGGCTTTGCGACTCCGCGTGTTCTGAGGCTTATGGAACTGGCTGAGAAAGCCGGCGCGGTTGGTGTGGCGCAGAATATGGTGGGTGAGGCGGTTCACGCCGTTACAACAATCGATACTATGGATGCCGTGGTTCAGGTTTTTAAGAGGGTTTTGCCACAAGAGAAGGTTCTCTGCGGAAGGATTGACTTTCAAAGCGTGCGGTTGGTGTGATGAAACCGTTGAAGAAGAGGCTGAGGCTCGTGGCGGTAGGCGGAACCTTCGATGAATTTCACAAGGGTCACGAGGCTCTGCTGCTCAAGGCTTTCGAGGTAGGCAGGCATGTGTTAGTGGGGGTTTCGGCGGACAACCTTGTGCAGAAGTTGCAGAAGCCTCATCTGGTTGCGACTTATGATGTTCGTGTGGAGGAGTTGAAGAGTTTTCTTCGCAAGCATGGCTTACTGGACCGTGCCACGATAGTGCCTCTGCACGGCGCTTATGGGGTTACG
>DATKLC010000014.1:0-6994 GCA_035542635.1 Candidatus Krumholzibacteriaceae bacterium
TCTGACCAATATTCAGGACTTCTACATTGATGAGAAGTTCAGGAGAAAAGGGTTAGGAGAAAAGCTTCTTCGTTCATCAATTGAAGACATGAAGAAGCTCTACGCAAAACATCATTATGTGCTCAGAAAAGTCTTGGTAACCACTGGTGAAAACAACAAACCAGCAAGGAACCTTTATGAAAAAATCGGATTTCGATCAGTCGCAGTAATACCCGACCTGCATGCAGATGGCGAGAATGAACTTGTGTATATTCTGACACCAAATCTCTAACACATCTTTCACCATAGATATGCCAATATGACCTCTTACCTATGGTTCAGCTATAACTTTTCCGTAACTCTCTTTCTCGGTCTAATTAGGCTAAACTTTGCTTCTGCAAATTTCTCTTCTAGCGAAGGTTTGAGAGAATGTTCTGGATTTCGTCCAGTTTCTTGACTTTGAAGTCCCCGCCGTTACTGTTGAACCCGATGGCAACTAGACCGATTCTTTTTGCCCCTTCTAGCTCATCAGAAGCATCGCTGACAAAGACTGCTTCCCTTGGTTCAACATCAAACCTTTTTAGAACGGCGTGAAATGCCTTCCTGCTGGGCTTACACACACCTAAATCATGCGAGGTAAAGATTTCATCAAATAATTTGTGATTCACTCCAACTATTTCCATTCTCTCAATCTTTTCTGACTTACTCCCGAGTGTGTCACTTAGAAGAGCCAAGGCATAATTCTTCTTCAATTCCGCCAATAGTTCGTTGATTCTGGGTGTTCTCTTGAATCTTCCCCATATTTCTTTCCTATCAACGTCCAACCATTCACTCAGCAAGTCTTTGTGTAACCCAACCCCTTCTAACCATCTCTCATGAGCTTCTCTTAGGCTTATTTTTCCAACAGACACCAGTTTTTCAATCTTGGACCAAACCCTGTCATTCCTGTCGAAATCATAGACGCCATGTTTCTCGAGAAATCTCTCTACAGCCTTATCTATTATTTTCTGGTTCCCAATGTAGAGAACGCCACCTGCATCAAAAATTATGAGCTTTATCACGCTCACATTATTGCTCACCTATAAATAAAAAGTTGGTTCGGCTATAACTTTTTCCGCAAAACCAAAAACGTGCCTAATAGTGCTGGGCATATTTGGAGTCTAATAGAATAGTCTAGTCTACTGTTGTGTGTGTGCTCACAGAGAAAACGCTAATGCCTAAGACAAAGTGTGGCGCCGCCGATAGGACTTGGACCTATGACCGACTGGTTAACAGCCAGCCGCTCTACCGAACTGAGCTACGGCGGCACTAACGCACACAAAAACACAAGCCCGCCATATTTAAGGTTTAAAGCCACCCTGGGCTAATTTTCCATCCTTCATAATGACTTCGCCAGTACCAACAACTTCGATAGTAGCGCTAGGATGCGAAACAAAATCCCAATGCATACTCGACCGCGAAGTCCCACCATAACCATGATTGTTACCGAAAGCCACATGCACCGAACCGATAAGCTTCTCATCAGTCAAAATATACCCAATCGCCTTATCAATCGCCGGGTTACAGCCGATGCCTAGCTCTGCGATGTTGGTCGTGCGCACCGCTTTCTCCTTCTTGTCAATCTTCAAACAACGCTTAAACGATTCAATCATTACGTCACCATTACTCTTGGCAGTGCAATCGTTAAGCAGTAGTTTGCCGTTTTTGAAATGCAGAGCCACACCTTTAATGAGCTTGTTGGTCAACCTATCCATGGTGATTGGGCAGTAAAGCGTTCCCTCGCCAACAGTTTCATGCGGCGCGATAAAAAGTTCACCAGCGGGCAAATTGTTACCCAAATCATTAAGCTCAATATCATGGTCGTCCACAACACCGTCGTCCTCGTTAAGTCGCCTATCTTTAATCTTGCACACAAAATCCGTACCCTTAGAGTCAGTCACACGAACCATATCCTTGCCACGCAGCCTCTTAGCCAACCGTACACAATTTTCCTTCAACAACAAAGCGGGAACCACCATGCCGTCAAGAGTTAAGCGTTCCAAGTCATCATAACTGATCCCATAAAACTTTGCAGCCTCAGGCGTCGGCCACGCGGCATAAGTCCATTTTTTTCCTCTCCCTGTTTCTTCTCCGTAAAGCACCTTGCGAATAGGAACACGACCTTCCTGAGACGCACTGATCTTCTCCACAGGAATACGCGTCAAGACCGCGGGGTCTCGATACGGTTCTATGGCTATCTGTGCGTCTATCTCTTTTGCAGCCGCAAGAAGATGCTTCGGCGTAATCGACAGAACGTCCTTGGGAATCTCCTCAAAAGTCCTCGCCTTATAACCGTCCGAAGTCGAGCTAATAAGCGGAATCGCACCACGTTTGAGGCACAAAAGCCCAATCTCCTCAAGAAAATCCTGAGCATGAACCCCGCCCAGAATCAGCACAGCTTCGCCACGTTTTAGGTTCATGCCGTCAACAACAGCCGCTGCACATCTGACAAGCTTTTCTCTCGTTATCATGCCAATCACGCAGAAAGCTATAGACTGTTTAACGTGTTATTTAAAACTTAACCAAGACACTATTCTTTACATAAGTAAATCCAAAATTGTGACTTATCAATAAAAATTGATGGATTTCTTTGCAAAAGACTTATTTTGGTAAACATATGTATATTAATTTTGGTGGGGAATGATGCTGCACTTAGGCCGCCTGTTTCCGGCATACTTGTTTGCGAAGAGAGACCGAGTGTCCATATGCGTAGCCATTCTGGAAACACTCAAGAATAGGCGAGAAGGCAGAAGAAAAACAAACATAATGCAAAGCGCCAACCTAAGCACCGACCAAGTCAGCAAGTATCTGCAACTGCTATACCTAAACGGCATGGTCAAAAAAGACGGAAGCATCTACCAAGTAACGCGAAGAGGCGTAGAATTCCTAGAAACATTCGAACGCCTAAACCTAAAACTAAAGTGAAAACGATGCAAAAACACTCGTTTCCTCGGTATCGCCGGTTCTCTCATTTTCTTAGCGAAGCCTTTTTTTGGGGTGGTGCGGAGGAAAAGAGAAGAAAGGAAACTATCGCGCCACTCTCGCCACGTGAAGTGGACTCCTCTCCCCGCACCAGTAATAGTTTAAGCGTTTTTAGCGTATAAAAGCGGTATGCAGCACAATTACACAAAGTATATATGCCAGAAAATATGCGACTCTGGAAAAACTTTTTCTCCAACCTTAAAAATCTTCATTTTGCCAGCTGGAAATTCGGATAACTCGCCTACTTTGACAAAACTCACTCTTTTTACCTCCTGTCGTACTATCGCGCGCTTATCTGGTCATTGCTCTCTTGAACACTGGCACTGCTATGGCGATCATGACCACTCCGAACACTATTAACACACCAAGCTCAGTGGTTATTTGCGGTATCCCAGCTCCCAGAACCATCACTTTTCTCAGGGCGTCAGCCGCATAAGTAAGCGGCAACACTTTGGATATGTCTTGCATGTACCATGGCATCTGTTGTACTGGGAAAAACACGCCGCTTAGGAACATCATTGGAAACATTAATGTCATCATAACCATCATGGCCGTTTCTTGATCCTTAGCGAACGACGTGAGCACAACGCCTAAGCCTACGAAGCTGAAAACACCGAGCAACAGTAGGGCGAAGACTAGCAGGATGCTTCCTTGAATAGAGACCCCAAATAAGAGTGAGGCTAATATCAGTATAAGCACACCTTGCAGCAATCCCCTTGCGGTTTGAGCGAGAGTTTTTCCGGTTATGATGGAGAGCCTGTTAATCGGTGCCACCATCATTCCGTCCAAGGTGCCCACTTCTTTCTCCTGGGATATGGCTGCAGGCAAACCCGTCATGACACTCATCATTACAGTCATTGCCATTATGCCCGGAGCAATGAAGTCAAAATAGCTCGAATGCCCCGTAACAACGCCTTCCACTTGAATCTTGTAAGGCTGTACGATTGCCAAGACGTTGGTTTCGTTGATTGTGGAATTTAGTTTCATGACCTTCGCCTCGGCAAATATCGTGCCCATCTGCTGAAACACGGCGGTCAACGCGCCTTGCATAGCTGCTGACACCTGCGGATTAGAATTATCGGTTACAATGATCAAAGTTCCCTGCTGACCTGTCATTATGCATTGAGTGAAATTGCTGGGTATGACTATGCCGCCTTGAATGTTGCCTTTCTGGACTGATTCTTTCAAGCCGGCCAAGTCAGTGGCGTTTGTTATGTCCAGCATATGTGTCTGATCGTTGATTTGATTTAGAGCGGTGAGGAAAGCTTGACTTCCATTGGTATACCCGCCGAAACCTGCGTCTTGGTTAGCCAATCCAACTGCCACATGGTTCAATGAGTTGTTGGATGGAAATATGAAGCCAACCATGCCCATCATGAATATAGGCATCAGAATAAGCATGATTAAACCTAGTCTGTTGCGGAAGAGTTCCATCAAGTCTTTCCAAGCGATGCGGAAACTGTTTGACATCAATGCCTTCGCACTCATTTTCAATTCCCCCTTCCTCTTGATGCGCCGCCAAAGCCGCCACCGAAACGCCGATGCTCTGCAATGGGTATCTTTTGGTCGGCGGTCTCTCTTACTTCACGACCCGTTATGTGCAGGAACACATCTTCCAGCGTGGGCTGAATGTTCTGGATCGAAGCAATGTTTCCTTTGTTCGCACGAATGGTGTCTATGATGCTGTCGAAAGCGCCATTACCGTGAGCATGAATCTTTAAGTGACTGGAATTCTCCTGGGAAACGGTTTCCACGCATTCGAGTGCCCGTACTGTTGTCAGCAGGTCTGGTGTTAGGTTGGTGATTTCTAAGGTGAGTATCGTCGTGTTTGCGCCTGCAATAGCGTTTTTCAGGTTTGTCGACGTGTCGAGAGCGACAATTTTCCCGTGGTCAATTATACCTATGCGATCGCATAGCAAGTCCGCTTCTCCCATCATGTGAGTAGTGATGAGGATTGTTGTGTTATGCTCTCGGTTTAGTTTTCTGATGAACTCGCGTATCTCAACGGTTGATTGAGGATCCAAACCCAAGGTTGGCTCGTCAAGAAACAACACTTGTGGCATGTTGAGTAGTGCTCGTATGATGTTCATTTTCTGTTTCATGCCCGTTGAAAAAGTGCCTACCTGAGCTTTCTTCCATTTGGACAATTGGACAAGCTCCAGCAACTCGTCGATACGATTATTCAGCTCCGCTTTCGGCATGCCGAAAAGGTTTCCAAAGAACCAGAGATTTTCTTTGGCAGTCAAACGATTGTACATTATCATTTTCTCTGAGACTATGCCGATTAGTTTCCTAACTTCGGTGTCATGCTTCACAATGTCGAAGCCGCCGATGGTTGCTGTACCTCTAGTTGGCCTAGTCAGAGTGGAAAGCATCCGAATGGTGGTGCTTTTGCCCGCGCCGTTAGGGCCAAGCAAGCCAAAGATTTCGCCTTTCTTTATATCAAACGTTATATCATCAACTGCTATGAAGTCACCGAAAGCCTTAGTCAAGTTCTGGACCACGATAATAGACTCGTTGTTCAAGAGCGATGCCTCTAATATAAATCAGTGCAATATATCGAAGCAAAATATAAATATTCTGTATGCATTATCAAGAAATGATGACGATGCCGCAGGATGAAGAAATCGCTGCCTCAAACTGGCTTAAGGAAACGCAGAAGGGCTACATCAGAATAGCCACGCTCATACTGCTCAGCAAGAAGCCTCATCACGGCTACGAACTGATGAAAGAGATAAAAGTAAGAACCAAGGGCTTTTGGAAGCCAACTGCGGGCGGCATGTATCCAATACTTAAGGACCTGCAGAAATCAGGATATATTCAGGGTGAATGGGACGCGAAAACGAGAAGAAAGAAGAGAATATACAAAATCACCAGATCAGGCAGAATCGTCCTCAAACGAGCTCTCGCAAAAGAAAATCAGCTCGCTGATACGATGAAAAATTTGTTCGAAGAGTACATGAAAGGTGTGTTAGAAGTGGATACGCAACTTGATTCGACGTTAAGCATACCGCGTCCGCTCGCCGAGTTGCTGAAGGAGACTTACGAAAACGAAGAAGACACCGTGAAAAGGTTAGAGGAGCAACGCAAACAAGTTCAAATCATGATAAAACAACTACAAAAAAACCTTGGAACAATCAACAAAAGACTCCGCATGCTCCACCGACAAGCGCGCGCCCCATAGTATATATGCTAGAAACAAGCGACGCCTTACTCCTTCTTTGGAAAACCTTATTTTTGATTCGACTATATCCTAGAGAGAACAACTCGGGCCCGTAGCTCAGTTAGGCTAGAGCAACAGGCTCATAACCTGTGGGTCAAGGGTTCGAATCCCTTCGGGCCCACTCCTCTTCATTGGAAATATTTAACCCAAATTCTGCACGGCTTACGCATCCATTCCATAAGAAGATAATAAGCTCCGACGACTTTGGTGTGTTTGGAAAGGAATCATTTTTAAATGTACGCATCGTAAATGAAAGTCTGTCTTGGAGATAGACAATGAGTGTTTAGCCCCACGGCTATGAAGCGATTCTATCTGGCAGTGCCCTTAGAATACGAGGAAGAGACTCTGAAAAAAATCGTCGAACTGGGCATCGTGCAACTAACTAGGGACATTCCATTTGAGTCTGCTGAGAAGAGCGAAACCGTGGAAGTCTGCAATGAATTCGTGAGACTCTACGAAAGACTGAATTCCATCGTGACAGGAATCGAAACCCAAAAACCATCAGTGGAACCTACTGAAAAAATGAGCGAGATTAGTCTGGATCAGCTTAAATCTTTCGTGACCAAGGCTGAAACCAAACTCGATGAATCCACAACCGCCATTGAAAGACTGGAAGCAGAAATCAAGAACCTGACCTTGGTTGAAGAAAGACTTGAATTCATGAATACCAGTGGCTTAAGAATTGATGAAATTGGAGACTTCCGCTACATTTTCGTGAAAGCAGGTTTCCTAAGGAGCACGCAATTGCCAAAACTAAACGCGTACATAAAC
>DATKLC010000015.1:0-1931 GCA_035542635.1 Candidatus Krumholzibacteriaceae bacterium
AGGTCAAGCTACAAAGGGCGCATGGTGAATGCCTTGGCATCAGGAGCCGATGAAGGACGTGATAAGCTGCGATAAGCTTCGGGTAGGCGCACATAGCCAGAGATCCGAAGATTTCCGAATGAGGAAACTCACATGGGAAACCCCATGTATCATAAAGTGAATACATAGCTTTATGAAGGTAAACCCAGGGAACTGAAACATCTAAGTACCTGGAGGAAGAGAAAGAAAAATCGATTTTCTTAGTAGCGGCGAGCGAAAAGGAAAGAGCCCAAACCAGAAATTTATTTCTGGGGTTGCGGACAGAACATAACGAGAAATCATGGTTAATTGAACATAACTGGAAAGTTAGACCATAGGGGGTAATAGTCCCGTAAATGAAAATTATGATTATCAGTTCTGCACCAGAGTACCACGAGACACGTGAAACCTTGTGGGAAGCAGGGAGGACCACCTCCCAAGGCTAAATACTACCTGATGACCGATAGTGAAGCAGTACCGTGAGGGAAAGGTGAAAAGAACCCCGGGAGGGGAGTGAAATAGAACCTGAAACCATGTGCCTACAACCGATCAAAGCACCATATGTGTGTGATGATGTGCTTTTTGTAGAACGAGCCAACGAGTTACGGTATGTAGCAAGGTTAAGTACTTAAGGTACGGAGCCGAAGGGAAACCGAGTCTTAATAGGGCGACTAGTTGCATGCTGTAGACCCGAAACCGGGTGACCTATCCATGGCCAGGTTGAAGCGAGGGTAAAACCTCGTGGAGGACCGAACCACGTTGCTGTTGAAAAAGCATGGGATGAGCTGTGGATAGCGGAGAAATTCCAATCGAACTCGGATATAGCTGGTTCTCCTCGAAATAGCTTTAGGGCTAGCGTCGGAAAATGTGAGTAGTGGAGGTAGAGCACTGAATAGGCTAGGGGGCATAGCGCTTACCGAACCTTATCAAACTCCGAATGCCATATACTATCAGTCCGGCAGTCAGACTGTGAAAGATAAGTTCCATGGTCAAAAGGGAAACAGCCCAGATCGTCAGCTAAGGTCCCAAAGTGTAAGTTAAGTGGAAAAGGATGTGGGATTTCTAAGACAACTAGGATGTTGGCTTAGAAGCAGCCACTCATTAAAAGAGTGCGTAATAGCTCACTAGTCAAGAGATCCTGCGCCGAAAATGTCCGGGGCTCAAACTTACCACCGAAGCTACGGGTTCACAATTTATTGTGAGCGGTAGAGGAGCGTCGTAATCGGGCTGAAGTCGTACCGAAAGGAGCGGTGGACTGATTACGAGTGAGAATGTTGGCATTAGTAGCGAGATGTAGGCGAGAATCCTACAGGCCGAATATCTAAGGTTTCCTGAGTAAAGTTTGTCTTCTCAGGGTTAGTCGGGACCTAAGGCGAGGCCGAAAGGCGTAGTCGATGGACAATTGGTTGATATTCCAATACCACTATCATCGTTATCATCGAGGGTGTGACGGAGAAGGATAGGATGTGCCAGCTATTGGATGCTGGTCTAAGCGTTTAGGGAGTTGGGATTGGCAAATCCGTTCCAACAATTCTGAGGCGTGATGGGGAAGGTTCTACGGAACCGAAGTATCTGATTCCATGCTTCCAAGAAAAGCATCTAGAGAGAGAAGTAGTGCCCGTACCGCAAACCGACACAGGTAGATGAGGAGAGAATCCTAAGGCCGACGGAAGAATTGCAGTTAAGGAACTAGGCAAATTGACCCCGTAACTTCGGGAGAAGGGGTGCCTGCGAAAGCAGGTCGCAGAGAATAGGCACAAGCAACTGTTTAACAAAAACACAGGTCTCTGCTAAAGCGAAAGCTGATGTATAGGGGCTGACGCCTGCCCGGTGCTGGAAGGTTAAGGGGAACACTTAGCGCAAGCGAAGGTGTGAACTTAAGCCCCAGTAAACGGCGGCCGTAACTATAACGG
>DATKLC010000016.1:0-7494 GCA_035542635.1 Candidatus Krumholzibacteriaceae bacterium
CTCATGCTCATAATAACCGCTACATACTACATTGCTGTGACACAAATTTCTGCTAGAGGGCAACTGCTAAACTTCTACGCGGCAAAACAGTCAATGATTGGACTAGAAAACAGTATTAGCAGTGTCCTTTGGTCGCCAGGCACGTCGCAGGTTTATTTTGTGAACGATTTTGGTGGAAACTTCGAAATAACACCCACAGCCAAGACACTGCTCATAAACATAACAGACAACACCTTCACTGACACAATTTTCAACAGCCCAACAGGACAAGCAGTTTACAAACTGGCAACCGCAGAACCAGGCTCAAGCGGACTTTACCTGAAAGGCGACACCAGAGCCATAGTTAACGGCAGCATCTCCACGATGACCCAGCTTAGAATAGTCACGGGCGAAACCTCACAAGAAATCGTCCTCTCATACCGCCCACTAGCCTCATCCACGGTCACGGGTCTAAGCAGCGGCAAACCAATCAACACTATACGGGTTTACGTTATCAGCATGAGCCTCTCACAGAGTCTCACCCTACCAAGCGGCTTCTATTTGAAGGCAAAATGCGCAAGCGTAGTTTCAGACATCAGAAGCTACAATCTTTCCTATCAGATATCAGCATTGCAAGTGAAAGCCGCTCTCGACGGCATAAACGGGGTGGTTTCCCTTCCGGTTTCCAGCAGTTCTCTTGGGACCATAATAAACGTAGAAGTGCTTGTCTGCAACGTTCAACTGCAAAGGGTGAAGGTGTAGCAAGATGCCCTCCATAATTCCCAGTTACATACAGATGTTCGTCGCCATGATAGCCGTGGGCACGCTGTTGATTTTTTCTTTCAACTCGTACGCCGCAACGTTACGGTATATACCCGAAACAGAACAACTGGACAACCTGCTAAACTATGTAGCTGCAAAAGCCACCGAGCTCATAACCTCCACCCAAACAGATGCAAACACACAATTCTACCTAAACCTGCCCCTCAGAATAGGCGATCAACACTACTGGATACGCCTACAAAACGACACGCTCCAATCATGGGTAATGGGAGGCTTCGGCACATACTGGAACATCAGCAGTACTCACAAAGTCTTTCTCCCAGGAAACCCAATAGCCACAGGACACCATCTCAGCATCTACGGAACTGCAGTTTTAAAAGGCTGGATTAACGGTTCGGTTTGTCAACTTCTCCTAATAAACGCGAGGGATCTTAATTGAAAGGGAAAGAAACGAAAAAAAAGGGCAAAAAATCCGAGGCAGAGCTTGAGAAGCTAACAGAAGAAGCGCTAGTGGGCTTTCTCGACCTCAAAAAATGGAGCCCGCCTGAAGGCTATTCTGAAGTGGAATCATATCCGCTCAAGCCGCCTTTTTCCTACGCCACCGTAGTGCAGCATGAAGAAACGGCTGATTTTCTCTACATAGTAGACGAATTACCGTTGAACAAAGAAGAACACGAAGCCTTCACGTGTATGCGCAACATTCTCGAATACGAGTTGAAAGCGCCAGAAAACGACGAAACTCTCGCAGAATCTTTCCACAGGCAAATGCCCGAGATAATAGAAAACCACAAAAAAGCACTGAGCGAAACCACGCCCATAGGCATGAAGAAGATTCTCTATTATCTCGAAAGAGACCTGGTGGGCTATGGCAAAATTGACCCTGTCATGTTCGACGAGTTCGTGGAAGACATAAGCTGCAGCGGCGTCGACAAGTCCATCTTTCTCTGGCACAGGAAATACGAGAACATCAAGACCAACATCTGCTTCAAGGAGGAAGAAGAACTCGACGATTACATCATGCGAGTCGTGCACAAGGCAGGAAAGCACGTCAGCTTGGCCTTTCCGATAGTGGACGTGACGCTACCAGGCAAGCACCGTCTGGCTGTTTCGTATGGCAGAGAAACCACACCATCAGGCACGAGTTTCACCATACGCAAATTCCGCAAAGATCCATTCACAATAATCGACCTAATCGAAAACGAAACCATCAACGAAACCATAGGCGCCTACTTGTGGCTTCTCATGGAGAACAAAATGTCCGTAATGATACTGGGCGCTACAGGCGCGGGCAAAACCACCGCGTTAAACGCCATCGCTTGCCTGATCCGCCCCAACTATAAAATCATCTCCGTGGAAGAAGTGGCCGAAATCAACCTACCGCACGAAAACTGGACCAGCACCATAGCGCGCTCGGGTTTCGGCACAGAAAACGAGGGCGAAATCAAACTCTATGACCTAATCAAATCCGCCGTCAGACACCGTCCAGACCTCATACTCGTAGGCGAAGTGAGAGGAGAAGAAGCCTACGTACTCTTTCAGGCACTTGCGACTGGTCACGGCGGTTTGTGCACCATGCACGCTGAAGATGTGGAAACGGCTATTAAGAGGCTTACCCAGCCGCCCATGAACATTCCATCTTCGATTATTCCGTTGATGAACTGTGCCATAGTTGTTAAGCACGTCAGAACGCCCATCTTCCTCGAAACAGGGAAAAGATTGTCTAGTCGAAAATTCATCAGTATTAAGGAAATTAAAAGCGCTGATTCAATCAACGAAGTCTTCAGTTGGAACCCGTCCTCGGATATTTTTCAAGAGAACATATCGAACAGTTATCTGTTGCAGAAAATAGCCAAAAACTTGGACATACCAGTTGAAAGACTACTCGACGAACTTGAGCACAGAAAACGAGTCTTGCTCGAAATGATGGAACACAGTGTTAGAAACTACCGCGACGTAAACAACATCCTAAACAAGTACTACCACAACCCGCGCATCATGCCCGAAGACTTGGCTAAAAAATCCGGTTGGTGACCAAGAAAATTGTCCTTCTCCTTCTTGCTCGGCAAAGTGTTCGGTCGCTTTCTAGGCCCATTAAAAAAAGGTCAAGATACGGGCGAAATCGAGCGTGAGCTTCCCTTTGCCGTGATGCTTTTCACTCTGATGGCAGCGAGTGGCGTGACTATTTATGACGGTTGGAAGAAAATGCGCGCCATTAACTTGCTGCCGATATTTCAGAAGGAGGCGGAGGAAGTCGTGCGACAGGTGGAAGTCTTGGGTTATGACCCGCTTACGGTTATGTACCGAAGAGCCGAAAACACCAAGTCCAGAATGTACCGCGACTTCTTGGCAGGCTATGTGTCTTCTGTGAAAAGCGGTGTGAACGTAGTGAGTTTCCTAAAGAGCAAGATGCGGTCAATGTTTGAGGCACAAAGCGCAGCATCTAACCGTGCGATTGAGAAGCTGGGCACACTCATCGAAGCCTATGCTGTTATGCTCATCGTCACGCTATGCGCTTACATTTTGTACGTAGTTATTTCCTCGAGTGACTTCTTCGATATGACGTCGGCTTCTGGAATGACAAGCAGTTCTAACGCTTTGCTTTATCTTTTCGTCTTCTTAGCCATGCCGATGCTCTCTGTAGTGTTCATATTAATCGCACACGCTGCCAGAAAAAGTAACTTAACAACCTTGAAAGAGGTTTACAGAAGAGCTTTGTTCAGCTTTTTCCCCGCGATAGGTATCTTATTGGTTTTCTTGCTGGTTCCGTCACTTCAGGCAAGCATCTCTGGAATAAGTATGACCGGCATCGTGACCATATGTTTTCTAATAATTTCCGTGCCGCCGTGGCTTAGTTACCGTAAAATCGCCAAAGTTAACTTCACAGCCGAAGATTCGATGCCTAGTTTTCTCAGAGATGTAAGCGAAGCACGAAAAATCGGTCTATCACCCGAAAAAAGCATAATCCACGCCAGCAAGAGAAGCGCCTATGGAAGTTTTTCCAGCGTCTTGGGCTTGGTACGAAGCCAAATCGAGTGGGGCGTTTCACTAAGGAAAATCTTCGAGAACATAAAACGAAAAATCCGAAGCTGGCCGGTACTAGTGCACTTCTTTATCCTAGTTGAAACTATCGAAATTGGCGGTGGTTCAGCGGCTGCGCTCGAAATCTTGTCCGAGTACAGTGAGAAGAGCAAAGATATCGAGTCCAACAAGCGCGCGACGCTCAAGCCTTACGTTGTCCTCGCCTTCATCTGGAGCGTTCTAATCGCCCTGACAACAACAATCGTGGCCATGACCATATACATCCTCGCCAACATATCCATGCCTGGCATGAATGCACAACCCCCATTGGCCAGCGTGCATGAGCAGTTGCTCGTCTTATCGATTGGTATTGTTCTGCAGTGTTGGCTGTCGGGCTTTTTCATCGGCAAAATCAGCGAAGGCTCGTTCGCAGCGGGGTTCAAGTATTCTGCAGTGCTAGCAGTGACCGCTTATGTATCGCTCTTAGTGTCGCAGAATCTTCTCATCGGCATGTTTGCCATTTCTCCGTCAACATAACCTAGGAGGTACCCTGTCTGCCTACAACGACCATTGATACTTTCTTCGCATGCACGCTCCTGGTCATACTCGTAGTGTCGGCTATGGCTGTTATGCCCAAGGTCATGTATCCTTTCATGGACGGACTAGCACACAAGAACGACAGCGAACGACTACAACAACTCGCTCAATACATTCTGCTGAGCACGGGTACACCTACAGATTGGGGGAACAGTCCTGATGTTGTACCGTCAAGTTTCGGGTTGGCGCTAAACGACACGGCGCCCTACTCCTTAGACGCGGACAAAGTCACACGTCTCAACAGCAGAAACCTTTACGCCATAACTTATGCGCAGCTCTTAAACGCTCTGAAAGTCAGCAACATAGCCCTAAAGATCAGCATCCAACCCATATTCAACACGTCTATTGCTCTGCTTTCCAGCGTAAACAACGGAAATCAAACAAGCTACAATTTCGAGCTCACTACCGAAAACTCGGGACTTGCGGTTGCATCTGACTTGAGCAGTTATTTTGTCATCAGAGATTACGTGGAGAACATGGTCATCTCAACAGATTCGAGTGGGAAAGGAGTTGCGTCGTTCACAGTTCCGAACAGCGTGAACGGCAGTGCCTTGTTGATCGTTTTTGCGAGAGCCGAGGCTAACCCATGTGTGGTTAGTTATGGGGTTTATTCCTTCGGACACAACGCTTCTGTTCCAGAGCCTAATGAAACCTTTACGGGGCTTAGTCCCTTGAATCGTGTGCTGAACGCTTCTCTCAACTACCCCGAGGAACGAGTCTTAGGCGCGTATGCATTCTCTTATGATTATTGGACAAATTTGGCTCAGGTCTCGAACACAACACAGACAGTTGAATATTCATTTCCACGTTTTCTGGACAAGAGCACCACCATACTGGTATTAACGGGCTTTAACAACACCGAATCCTTTGCCGAGTGGACTACTTATCCGCAGGTTCCTTTAGGTATGGGCATTAATTTCGATTCCTCGACTTCGAAGGGAGACGTGACTTCGTTCACATATATTGTAACCATAAACTCGGCCTTGTACGCGTTGCAAATTAAATGTAGGGAAGTGGGCTAGGATGAGGCGGGGCAAGCGGGGACAAGTCAGAGTCATGGAAGCGTTTCTCTCAGCGCTCCTCATATTCTCCGCGCTGGCTATTAGTGCCGCTCTTTCCCCACCCGCGACTGGCGGAATCAATAAAACTTTGGTTGCACAGGGGATGCAGGCGCTCGTTCAACTCGACAGCGATGGAAGACTAGGTGAAATGATTGACGCTAGAAATTGGACAGCACTGTCGGGTGTGTTGCAACTTGTGCTTCCCGTCGGCGCTGCTTACAACCTGACAGTTTATGATGAGAACATGCAGCAGGTCACAAGTTCACCTGTATCTAATGGCGAATTAGTAGGTAACGTGGTGTCGATTGAGTATCTCTGTGCAGTTCAAGGTTTACAGTTCAGGGTTTACTCGTTGCGTTTGCAGTTGGCAGTGGTGCGCTAAGATGGCTAGGCATGGACGTTCAGGACAGATTCTAGCCGTGAGCGCGCTCGTGATTGCGTTGATTATGATTTCAACAGCGACGTACATTTACGACCTCAGCAGCAACATAGGCGATGGCGAAGCATACATGCTTAATGATTATATTCAGTCTATCATATTGGGTTCCAAACATGCTGTCATTAGCGCGCTTGCGAACATAACCAATGGGGGAGGCAATGAAACACTAGGGGCTAATCTGGACACATGGAGCACTGTCGTAGGGAGACAATACACGTTCGGAACACTCACGCTGAATTACACGCTAAGAAATACTCCGCCATATGCTTCTGGACTTTACCTAAACTGGGGCACTGATGGAAACGGTGTTTCCGAAGCCTACGCAGACTTTGTATTAAACGCCAACGGAAGAGAGTTAAAGATGCAGTATCCATTCTACGTTAACGTTTCTACGAGGCTTCAAGTCGAAGGATACTTAACGCAAGTTTCACCCCTAACAGAGCAGATCACTGTAGTGTGCAGACTGTTCAACGAAGGACAACCCACGCTGGCACAGAATGTTACAGTCTTTTACGAGAATTCGGGCGTGTGGCTTATTCCAAGCATAGCCGACAATTACTCGCTCTCAGATTACGGCAACGGCACTTACAGAGCAACTTTCACCTTAGCCACCTCTGCAACTTCGTTGGACATTTCCGTACAAGTCTTTGATTTACGAGACATTTTCGTGCGAGCAAACGCAACTCTAGCGCAACAATAATATTCGATGCAGCCAAGCCTAGCAATTTGCTGTTTGATTGGTTTTTAGGCAGCAATGATATTTCGCGCATATAGGAAAGTAGTTATAAAGGCAACTCGGATTATGAAACTAACATCATAATATCCTTGGTGATGTTTATGGTTGAACAAGAACTTCGCGAGGTTGAGTTGAAAAAGATTCGTCCCAACAGGCTTAACCCACGTTTGGACATCAACATCGAACGCTTGAACGAACTCGCCGAGAGCATAAAACAAGTCGGCGTTCTAGAGCCCCTAATCCTTCGCCTTGTAGATGGTGGCTACGAAGTTGTCGTCGGCGAACGCCGTTATCGTGCCGCTCAGCAGGCTGGGCTCGTGACCGTTCCAGCTGTTATACGCGATTATACGGACGAACAGGTCATCGAACTAAACCTGGTAGAGAACGTTCAACGCGAAGAATTAACCGCCGTGGAAAAAGGCAACTGCTGCAAACAACTACTGCAGAAATTCCCAGAAAAATACAGCTCGAGACAGGAAATCAGCACACGAATAGGCATAAGCCCTGAAACAATCAGCACATGGCTAAGACTAACAGAAGCGCCAGAAGAACTTCAAAAGCTCGTTGCCCCGACTGAAAAGGCAGGAGTCCCGCGAGAACTGGGCAAAATAGATTACACCACAGCCGCGGCCATAACACGCCAGATAAAAGAACCAGCGAAACAGGTGGAAATCGCCCAAGAAATCGCGCAGAAGCCCGTTTATGGAAGAGAAGCCCGTGAAGTCGTTAAGAAAATAGCCAAAGAGCCCAAAAAATCCATTGAAGAAATCATAAAGGAAGTCACCGAAGCGCCCGCAGAATTGACCTTCCGCTTGACAGACGCGGAACTGGTGCTCAAGGGCGCAAAGACACGAATAATACAAAAAACTGCACCAGACCCA
>DATKLC010000017.1:0-11026 GCA_035542635.1 Candidatus Krumholzibacteriaceae bacterium
ATCTCTTCCGGCTACCGTTGCGTGTGATCTCATATACTTGTTTGGGTTTGAGGGGTAAAGTTTTGTCTTTTTCTTCTTATTTGTTCCAGACCCCTTAACCAATGATCCTGTCAGAATTGGTTGTGGGATTTCTTAAGTAGAGACTTTTCGTCTTTGACCAACGCGGGCAACGATGGAGCTTACCGTGCTCTTGACACCTTTGATCTTCATTACTCTGTTCTTGAGAATGTCCCTCAATTCCTCTATGTTGGACGCTGAAAGCACGGCGACAATGTCAAATTCGCCTGTTACCTCGTAGAGCTCTTCGATATTGTCAAGTTTAGACAGTGCCGCTACTACGTTATCCATTTCCGGTGACTCAACGAAGACGTCAACGAACGCAAGCAGGCGGGACATGTATAGTCATCTTTCCCACAGGCACATGTGCCGCATCCCTTTAACCTTTCGGTAAACGGGATTGGTGGTCCGCTGATTTTCAGTGGAGATGAAATCTGGTTTGTTGAAAAACAGACGTTGCCAAAGAGCTCCATGGTTTGGCTGAGGGTTTCTGGTTCAGGAGAAACTATGGTAGATAGAAGGGTATGTCCTTATCAGCGCCAGATTGATTCGTAGCACGTTCACGTAGGGACTGCCGAAGATCCAAAGCGTGCCTTCCTGATTCTGGTTTACTATGTTTGTCAACGCGTCAACACTAATGCCGGTTGCATTGCTTATTCGGGGTATCTGTGAATAAGCTTGCTCAAGTGTAATGTCAGGGTCCACTCCTGATGCTGACTGTGACTCGTTTCTTTCATGGAAGAAAATGGGCAAGGTAAAGTTTTGAGCAATAAGATTAGATCCTACAGCTTGCCCGTTAAGCTGGATGATTTCGCCGTTCGATTGGTATGGAAAGAAAACCTGGCCTATACCCGTGATTAATAGTGGGAAAAATAGTCCGCAAATCAACAGCGAAACTAGCGCTAATCCTACAATCGGTTTGAGGTTCCATTTTTCTTCTTGTTTAGTTGTCATAGTTATTGCTTCCTAAACGTGAAATACTCCCACAAGGAACAGATCTATCAATTTAATTCCTACGAATGGCACAATGACGCCGCCTACGCCATAAATCAAGGTGTTCTTAAGAAAAAGCGTCATGGTGCTGGTAGGTTTGAAAGCGATTCCCCGCATGGCCAGAGGAATCAAAAACGGTATGATAATAGCATTGAATATCAAAGCCGACAAGACTGCACTTTTCAAGCCAAGGTGGAGAATGTTCAAAGCTTGCAGTTGAGGTATGGCAGCGCTGAACAGAACAGGCATGATGGCGAAGTACTTTGCAACGTCATTGGCAATGCTAAAGGTAGTAACCGCGCCTCGAGTCATGAGCAACTGTTTGCCAAGCATGATGACATCGATTATTTTTGCGGGATTTGATTCAAGATCAACCATGTTCGCCGCTTCCTTAGCAGCCTCGGTGCCTGAATTCATCGCCAGACCCACATCCGCAACAGCGAGTGCTGGGGCATCATTAGTTCCATCGCCTATCATTGCGACAATTCTGCTTTCAGCTTGCTCCTTCTTGGCGATGTTGAACTTGTCCTCGGGCTTGGCCTGCGCTACATATTCTTCGATTCCAACCTCTGATGCAATACTTTTTGCAGTGAGTGGTTGGTCTCCAGTTATCATGACTGGGCGTATTCCCATGACCTTAAGAGCCTGAATTTTTTCTTTTATGCCTTCTTTGAGGGCGTCTTTTAAACTGATTATTCCTATGGCTTCGCGGTTTCTTGTGATGGCTATAGGTGTTTCACCCTCTGCAGATATGCTTTCTACAATGAGGTCATAGTTTGGAGGAACGGAAGCTACAGTTTTTTTGATAGCTTCTGGAGCACCTTTTTCAATTTTAATTTCAGGTTCGATTCTTGCGGCAACTCCTTGTTCGGATACTATTGAGGACTTTCTTCTGATTCTCAGTCTGTCTCGCCCTGATTTGTCCCCTTTGGGAAGCGTCAAGCCCAAGTGAGTTATTTTGACACCGCTCGTGCGGGTGCTGGCTGAGAACGGATAAGTTTCTGAAAGTGTAAGAGAGTTCAGTTCTTTCGGCACGAAACCTTTCTCAAATGCTAGGCGTAGTATGCTACGTCCTTCTGGGGTATCGTCGTTCCATGAGGATAGAAACGCTGCTTCCCCTACGTCTTCTTCTGAACTCCCCTCAAACGGTAAAAACTCTATTGCTTGTCTGTTGCCAACAGTGATGGTCCCCGTCTTGTCCAGAAGAACAACATCTGCGTCGCCTGCGGTTTCTATGGCTTTGCCTGACTTGGCAATTATCTTGTGTTTATACAATCGGGACATTCCTGAAAGCCCGATTGCAGGCAACAGGGCACCTATGGTTGTGGGAAGAAGGCAAACGTAGAGCGCGATAAGCACGGAGAGGTCAGCCCCCAGATCCAGCGTGACCGACATGCCTAGCAAAGCAATTATAATGATAGTGAAAATGGCGGTTAACCCAATTAACACCATAGTTACTGCAACTTCGTTGGGCGTTTTTGGTCTCTTAGAAGATTCAACCATCTTTATCATTTGGTCAATGAATGTCTCTCCAGGGTTTGTCGTGACCTTCGCCGTTAAACTATCGCTTACCACTCGCGATCCACCAATAAGCGAGTCCCCAGGCGCCTTCCGAACTGGGGCTGATTCACCCGTAAAAAGCGACTCGTCAACCATGGCAATTCCCTCAAGTACATGAGCGTCCAAAGGAACAATGTCGCCTCTTTCAATCAGGATACGGTCGTTTTTCCTGAGCTCAGTTGATTTTACGGCTACAATCTTTATTGCCCATTCTTCCGTTACAATTTTTTTGCTGGACACCTCGGTTTCCAATTTCCGCAAGGCGCCTGCTGTGCTTTTTGCCTGTTGTTCGGCAAGAGCGTCGGACAGCGTGCTGAACCAAACCGTAATGAGCAGAATTGCGGCAACTTCAACGTAGAAGATTCGCAGGTCGGAACTGGCTACCGGTCCGAAAGCCTGTGGAACTATAGCCATTGCTACAACAATGAAGAACATGATTTCAACGACCAGCATCACTGGATTTTTGAGCAATGATTTGGGGCTTAAGCGAACCACTGAATCGACTAGCACTTTTCTAGAGAAAGCTGACCTCAATCCTCCAGGGGCTGATTCGTTACTTTTTGTTGGTGCCAAAGTTTTCTTGTCATCAGAAGCCATTCTGTAACCCCCTGAAGAATGATGAAATTGGTCCAAGCGCCAAGAACGGGAAGAACGTCAATACTACGAGTATGATTATGCTGCCGATCAGAACTATTGTGAATATTGCGTTGTCGGTTTTGAGACCTATGGTGTCGCCTCGTTTCCGTCCGATCATGGAGCCTGATAGCGCAAGCAAGATTGCAATTGGAGCGTATCGTCCTATGAACATAACGATACCGGTGGCTATGTTAAAGAACGGGGTGTTTGCTGAGGCACCTAAGAAATCGGAACCGTTATTCGCCGCTGCTGAGGTGAATTCCCACAGGATTTGCGTGTAACCCACAGAGTTTCCACTGCCTCCAATGGCTGCCACAGCGCCCGAAGCATACGCCATTACCGTGGGAATTAAGATTATAATGGGGTGGATTAGGAAAGCTACCATGACAAGCTTCACGTCACGGCCAGTGATCTTGATTCCTAAGTACTCTGGGGTTCTTCCAGACATTAGCCCGACGATGAAGACGGTGATTATAATGTACATCACCATGTACATCAATCCCACCCCCTTTCCGCCCGGAATTGACTGAATGAACATTCCCATTAAACCAGAAGTTATAACCAGAGGATGCATGCCTGAGAGCGCAGAGTTAACGGACCCAGTTGTGGCGGCGGTTGTTGTGATCGTATAGAGGTTCGACATGAAGCCTCCGAACCTCGTTTCTATGCTTACAGCGACCAGTGGGATATTTGGGAAAAAGGCTATAGCTAGATTTATCCCGAAGAGAATGTACGCACCCCACAATAGGGGGCGAGCCTCTCTCTTTTTCCCCAGTAATTCTCCGAATACAAAGATGAGTGCTGTGGGAAGAAGAAGCATCAAGGATATCATAAATATGTTCGAGTAAGACGATGGATTCATGAACGGGTAAGCGGCGTTGGTGCCGTAGAATCCTCCGCCGTTCGTGCCCAATTGCATTATCGAATCGAGAGAAGCAACTGGCCCGACGAGGATTGATTGTGTTGTACCTTGCAATGTTGTCACTGCAGTGGAAGCGTTAAGAGTCTGTGGGACACCCATGACTACGAAGACAACCGAGGCTATGGTGCACAGTGGCAACAATATTCTGGTTATAGTTCTAACGAAGTCTACGTAGAAGTTTCCAACGTTTTTGGAACCGGCAATGAATCCCCGCGTAAATGCTATACCCATGCACATTCCGGTTGCTGCTGAGATCCATTGTAGAAATTGGATGGCGGTCATCTGGCTAAATATGGATAAGGTTGCCTCTCCGCTGTAGTGTTGAAGATTAGTGTTCGTTGCAAACGAGACTACAGTGTGGAAGGCTAGGTCCCAACTTAGACCTTGGAAGCCTAGAGGGTTAAGCGGCAATTTATCTTGAAAGACCAGTATAAGAAAAGCGATAACCATCTGGGCAACGTTGAGTAGTAAGCCAGCAAGAAAGTACTGTTTCCAACCCATCGGATGCTCTGGATCTATGCTGCATATTTTGTAAATAAAATTCTCAATAGGATTTAGGACTTTGTCTAGACGGCTTGGTGCCCGATTATAAACCCTGACAAGGTAAGGCGCTAAGAGTTTCGCTATAAGTATGGTTGTTCCAAGTATGAGGACGACTGATATGGCTTGAATTGCATCTATCATCTATTCCGAGACTCCAGAAGACAGCAAACTGACTCACTATGGCTCCTTTCCGCTCCTTCCTACTCTAAGGGTGAAACTCTTTCGTTTTTCTGTTGACATTCGGGTCCCTTGTGAAACTCCAAGATTGTAGCGGTTATTGTGCTTTTATGCCTTTAAACCTTATCATTTTCTTCTGTAGGACAAGCAGATCCCGAAGCGTCAGATATTTCGCGAATCTGAATTCGGAACAGCATGCGCGGTGCGCTCATCGGTTGGTGTCGGCTAAGGGATATCGGGTCATGGCACCGATTATTTCTTCACTGAAGGTTTTTTTGCTAAGGTGCCTAGCAAAATCGGAAGTGGCTATTATGCCGACCAACGCACCTTTCTTCGTAACGGGAAGCCGCCTTATTTTGTACTTGACCATTTTCCTAGCAGCATCTCTGATCGAAGCTTCTTCCTCGATTGTTATAAGCGGATCAGACATTACCTCGGAGACTTTGGTTTCAAACGGTTTTTTCTGTGCCATTATCCTTCGAACTAAGTCTCTTTCAGTAACTATGCCCTTTGCGACATTGTCCTCCATTACTACGAGATCACCCACATCTTGTTGATGCATTAGCTTTGCAGCCTCAAGCACGGTCCTCTGAGCATCAATTGTGATGACATTCGTAGTCATAAAATCTCTTACAGTTGGCATCATTTACAAGCACTATAAACTATCGTATAAAAGTTTTGGGGCATCACAATTCTGGATAGGGTTCAAGAAAGTTAGTGTTTGCCTACTGGCGTGTGCGAGCGCGGGGTCCTTTGTGTGTCTTAAGAATGATGGAGCTCACGGTGCTCTTGACGCCTTTGATCTTCATCACCTTGTTCTTGAGGATGTCCCTGAACTCCTCAATGTCAGCCGCTGAAAACAGAGTCACAATGTCAAACTCGCCCGTTACTTCGAACAGTTCTTCGAGATTTTCAAGCTTAGAAAGAGCTGCCACTACGTTGTCCATTTCTGGCGAATCTACGAAGATGTCTATGAAGGCGAGAAGTCTTGGCAAGCTTGGTCATCTTCCAACCCAACGGCGCGACAGGGTGATTTATGTCTTTTGGTAGTCGGTTCTAGTCTATCACCGGTGACTGTTCATCCTGTAACAAATCGGGTGATAACCAAAAAAGGTAGATTCTGAATTGCGGATCTGTTAACTTCTCATAGGATAGGCTAACATATTTCCACAGAATTGAACCTTTGCTGTAAGTTGCATTTAAAATATAAGGAATTCAATGACTTGAATTTTGGGTTTTTTTGGTAAAGTTTTATCCAACCAAAGCGTGCGCGATTTTACTAGTAAACACGTGCTCAAATTTTCACCATATTTTCAAAATTGCCTCAAATCGAGCTTTCCTAGCCAAAATAAGCCAGAAATAAGCTTAGTCAAAATGGAGCCCCGGGCGGGATTTGGACCCGCGACCTGCGGTTTACGAAACCGCTGCTATGGCCTAGCTTAGCTACCGAGGCGCTTGTTTAGGTTAACACTTGTTATGGTGTTGTTTTTGTGTTTTAAATGTTTAGAAACGCGCATATTTTAAGGTGTTACGCTTAATCTATGGTTTGTCTGGCGGGATGCATTTGGTTATCGTGAAAGAAGTTGGCGAGCGCAGAGTCATTGAGGCAATTCGTCAAGAACTAATCTTTCCTCGTGCACCGATTCCGTTCGGTGATGATGTTTCTGGAGTAGAAATCGAGCGCAATAAGGTTGCGGTGTTGAAGACGGATATGCTCGTTGGAAAAACCGACATTCCACATGGGATGAGTTTTTGGCAGGCTGGGCGAAAGGCCGTTGTGATGAACGTGAGTGACTTTGCAGCCAAGGGGGTGAAGCCCCTTGCGGTGTTAGTGTCGCTGGGTGTTCCTCCATCTTTTCTGGAAAAAGATGTTGTGCAACTTGCGAGAGGGTTGAACGTTGGCGCGCGCGAATATGGTGCATACATTCTCGGTGGAGACACGGGTGAAGCTTCTGATCTAGTAATTAGTTGTTCTCTTTTCGGCCTCGGTGAAAGAATGCTGATTCCACTAAGAAGTGACGCAAGAGCAGGAGATGTTGTCGCGGTTACTGGATTCTTTGGTAAAAGCGCTGCTGGTCTGAAATTGCTATCAAGAGGCATTTCTGCTTCAAAGTCTTTTAGCAAGGTGTTTTTGGATGCGGTTTTGTTGCCTAAAGCTCGTTTGAAAGAAGGCTTGGCTCTTGCAAAGGCGAAGGTGGTTTCCGGATCCATCGATTCTAGTGATGGTTTGGCGTGGAGCCTGTACGAAATCGCTAAAGCCAGCCACGTGGGCTTTTTCATTGATAATCTTCCTGTTGCACCAGAGGTTTCGCAGTTTGCCAAGCGTAATCAGCTTGATCCTTTGGAGCTGGCTTTATACGGTGGAGAGGAATATGAATTGGTTTTGACCATTAAGCCGAGATTTTGGAAGAAGGCGCTACGCATCGTGAATCAGGTGGGTGGTTCACTTTTGAGGATTGGAGAAGTGACGGAAAAAACCGACATGGTTCTTCGCTGGAATGGAAAAACAGTCGCCATCGAGCCAAAAGGTTGGGAGCACTTTAAGAGCAGAGCATAGCTGAGGCTTGAGAATGGTTCAATCTTATGATGTTGGGAGTTTGCCGTTTTTTGGGAGTTTGGATGCTTTTATTAGTGGTGCTGAGAGTTTTGAGGCGGGCATGAATGACGAATCTGCGGTTTTCTTTGAGAAGAGTGTGGTGAAAGCTTTTTCAGACAAACTGGCTATTGGGATTGACATTCCAAATTTTCCGCAGTTTCGGGACATGAATGAGATGTTCTTGGCCATGATTGCAGGCATGGAACGCTTAAAGGAAGGTTACGTGGAAACTGAGAAGCTGCGACTGAAAGCCGGTAAAGGCTGCCTGCCCGAAGTGCTGGCGATAAAGCAGAATGCCAGTAAGCTAAGTGAAAATTCCGGCAAGCCTTTTTTGATGAAGTTTTGTGTCACGGGTCCGTACACGTTGGCGTCTTTCTTTCCTTACCGCACGAGCGAAACATTCAGCAAGCTTGGAGAGATAATTTCGCGAATCGTTGAAGCGAACTTTTTTTGTGAAAAGAGTTGTTGCGTCGGGTTTGTTTCTATGGATGAGCCTCTTTTTGGTCTTGTTGACGATCCGTTAATCGATCATGGTTCTCTTGGGCGAGAGAATTTGTTCAAAGCTTGGAGTGACATTTTTAATTCTGCGCGGGCTGGAAAGGCGGTGACATGTTTGCATTTGCACAACACTTCAGACGAGCTTTTTTGGGCGGTTGAACCTTTGAATGTTGTCGAGTCGCATGTTGACGATCCCTTGTATCAGATGGACGAAACAAAAAGACGTTTGGAGAGGGAAGACAAGGTTTTGAAGGCCAGCGTTTGTGTGACGGATTTTGACAGGCTTATTCGAGAAGATCTCAAGGCTTCTTCGCCTGCTTTGAATGGTTTGACGCTTGATGAGGCGGTTGCCGGAGTGTGGCGAAAGCTTCGCAAGAATGCGCTTGCGCCCGAGGTTTTTGTTGATGCGCCAGATGTTATGAAGAAGAGAGCGGAGCAGATTATTGCAAAGTTTGGGCGAGAGCGTGTGCCTTACGTTGGGCCTGAGTGTGGTTTGCGAGGGTTTCCGACTTATGAGAGTGCGCTTGAATGTTTGCGGCGTGTTGCCGATGTCGGGAAGAGTTTTGCTTAGAACGTTTCAGCGTGAGTGAAAGAGTCTGCGCTGCGCTCCCTAGATCCTCTTCCATATATGATGCTACTAGGATCCAAATATGATCCAAATATGAACAGAGAATTAGAGGTTCTCTTGCAGTTTTCCTTAAATCAAGAGTGTGCCGTTTCGCATTACTAGGGTATTGCCTATGGTGATGGTGGCTTTTGTCATCGAGGCCCACCATTCGTGGCCATCTGCTTTGTTTTTTCCTCCCTTGCTTTCATTGTCTCCAAAACCCACGGTGACCCCGCCCAAAACTTTGTCGTCTTGGGTAAAACCATGACGCAAAAATGGGTTAAGACCTAAGCCGAAGAATGCGAAACGGTTGACATCTCCGCTTCCTTCTTTCAAGTAGCGCTCAAATAGTTCTCTTCCAGCTTTTGCCTCAAACTCCACGACATCTCCGTTTCTAACGTGAAGAGCCAAACCCACGACTGGGCCGCCTTTGACGCGCATAGGCACATCGTAGACGACCTTGCCTTCAGCGCTTCTTTCGTCCGCAGAAACTTCCACGTCTCCTGCGGGAAGAAAGGTGACCAAGCCTTTCTCTGCCTTTTCTTCGGTCGCTATGCCCCCAGAAGCTTCGACTGGTCGATTATTAAGTCTGAACCTTAGATTGGTCCCAGGCGGCGTGGTTATGTGCACTTCCTCATTTCCACTCAATAGAGAGGCTAGAGCTTTTCCGCGTTTTTCGACTTCGTGATAATCTGCAACGCATCCGGTCAGCATCACGTCTCTCCACTCTTCATAATTTAGACCTAAGGCCTCAGCCCTTTCGGGAGTAGCAAGCGTCGCCTCTATTGCAAGCATTTTCACTTTACGTGCCCTTGCTATCGTTGCCCATTCTTTGGCGAATGTGCTTTTGTCATAGCGTTCATCAAGCCAGATGCTCACTGCGCTATGTCGTTCTTTTGGAACCTTCTCCCAAAGTATGGGCTTTTTTGGTCCGAGAGCAAAAATGTATGCGTCAGTTTCCCTAAGCATAGACGCTTGATAAGCTTCCAGTCTGTTCACGAGTTCAAGAGGCGCTTCGGCTATTGAGTGAAACCAGAAGTCCTCTGGTTGGACGGTAATAATCACGTGGCAGCTTCGTTTTCTGCACTCCCAAGCCAACTGTGACATTAGCTCGATGGTGTGGTCCCAGCCGTGAATCCATACGTTTTCTCCTGATTTCACGCCGAGAGAGACTTCGATGGCTTTGTGCGCAACATCCTCGAGGTTGATCATAGACTCAGCGCAGTCCTCTGGCTTTTCTTTCTTTTTTTGTTTTCTTTATCATTTGTCTGACTTGTTCTACTGCTGTTCCGAGGTAGTTTCTTGGGTTTAGTGCCTTGTCGATTTCCTCCGAAGTCAGTAGTTTTCGCACCTGCTTGTCTTCTAGAAGGATTGTTTTAAATGACTGTTTTTGTGTCTCGCTCTTGATTGTGAGCGCTCGCAAATGCTCATGCGCCTCTTGCCTGCTCATTCCCTTTCCTGTTAAGGCTATCATCACCGCCTCCGACATGCACCGCCCCTGCGTTAAGCCCATGTTCTTTTTCATTCTTTCCTCGTCCACCACGAGTCCAGAGATGATGCCCGTCATCTTAACCAGCATGTGATCAGTCAGTATGCACGCTTCAGGAATCACGAACCTTTCGGCAGAAGACTGCGTCAAGTCCCTCTCATGCCAAGTAATCATATTCTCCAACTCGGGCACCACCAGACTACGCACAATCCTCGCCAAACCACACACGGTTTCGCAAGTTTCAGGGTTACGCTTGTGCGGCATAGTGGAACTGCCCACCTGCTTCGCCCGTTCGAACGGTTCAGAAAGCTCGCCGATTTCGGGACGCTGCAACTCACGAATCTCAGTCGCGAAGTTCTCCAAAGAAGCCGCGATTAAGGCAAGTAGAGCCACGAACTCGGCATAGCGGTCACGCTGAACAATCTGAGTCGAAATATCGGCTGCCTTAATGCCCAGCCTCTCCATAACAAGTTCTTGAATCTTTATGGCATTCTTGCCTAAACCTGCCTGTGTGCCCACAGCACCGCTCATCTTTCCAACAAGAAGCCTCGCACTGCATTCTCTTAATCGTTGAATGTGCCGCGCGTTTTCACGCAGCCAGACCGAAAACTTGAACCCCAAAGTGGTTGGCAAGGCGTGTTGCCCGTGAGTTCGTCCCATCATTAGCGTCCGCTTGTGCTTCTCCGCTCTCTCCAATAAGACCGATTCAAAGTCATTCAAGCGCTTTTCAATAATCGCCACGGCTTCCTTCAACTGCAACGCCGTAGCCGTGTCCAGAATGTCCGAACTCGTAGCGCCCAAGTGCACGTAAGCGCCACTAGCCCCACATACTTCTGCCAGCGCGCGCACAAGCGAAGTCACGTCATGCTTAATCTCCTTCTCAATCTCCTTCACGCGCTCGAGCTTCACATACTTCGTGGACGCCATCCGCACAATCTTATCAGCATC
>DATKLC010000018.1:0-12856 GCA_035542635.1 Candidatus Krumholzibacteriaceae bacterium
GCGCTCGGCTTAGCGAAGAAGTAGCCCAGATTCACCTTTTTCTTTTTTCCTCTTTTTCCTTTATCTTTGAATAGAGCCTTAATGCCTTCAGCGCTTTTGCTGCTTTCTCAGGTAAGTTATAGAGCGGAACGCTGGTATTTCCAAGCACTTTGTATACTAGGTTAAAGTCTTCTCCTCCAGCCGGCACGTCAACTATGGGTTTTTCGGAGTATTTCTGCACAGTTTTCATTATCTCTGCAACGTCTTCAGGCTCGAAGAATGTGGATTTCAGCATGTTTATCATCATGATTCCGTCCACGTTAGGGTCTGCAAAAACATGACGAAGCACTGTGGCGTATCGTTCTGCTCTTGCGTCTGCAATTAAATCTATAGGATTGGAAGCATCTACGCCTGGATAGCGGTTTTCTATTGTCTTTTTTGTGATCTCGGAGAGTGTTGCGAGTTTTAAACCGTTTTTCGCAACAGCGTCTGCGGCTAGTATGGCTGGTCCGCCTACGTTGCTTACGATTGCTATATTATCGCCCTCCAATGGCGGCTGTTTCGAAAGTGCCACTGCAGAATTCAAAAGTTCTTCTAAATCTTCGGTTCTAATCACGCCTGCTTTTTTGAGCGCAGCATCGAAGATTTCGTCTGTGCCTGCGATTGAAGCTGTGTGCGAAAGCGCCCTCTGTGCGGCTTCTTGTGTTATGCCGCCCTTAACTGCGAGTACTGGTTTTGTTTTGACAACTTCTTGAGCGGTTTCTACAAACTTTCTTCCGTTTTCGATGCCTTCCATGTAGAGGCATACGACTTTGGTCATTGGGTCTTGGCTGAAGTATTCGAGTAAGTCTACGTCGTTCACGTCTATTTTGTCGCCCATAAACGCGAACTTGCTGATACCTATGTTGTAGGAACAGGACCAGTCTAGAAGACAGGCGCCTACACCACCGCTTTGAGAAACCACGGCTATACTGCCCCTCGTAGGCATAGTATCTCTTTCAAAGGTAGTGTTCAATCCATTCGCAGTGTTAATCACACCCATAATCGTGTTGGGTCCAAGAATTCTAATTCCATAATCCTTAATCAATTGACGGAGTTGCAGACGTTGATGGTTCTTGAAGCCACCCGTAATCAGAACTAGCGCTTTTACGCCAGCTGTTGCACACTTTTCTGCCTGCTGAATTGACATTTCTGGGGGAAGCATTATTACGCCGAGTTCGGGTTTTTCTTGTTCTAAGTCAGGTAAAGCTTTGTGAGAAAGGTTTAAGGTGAGAATTTTGCCCGTGAAGTATTTTTTCATGTTGTAAATGACGCTTTCGAAAAGTTGTGGCGAGGTCATGCCCACTTTTTCACGGATTTCGCTGGACCCTATTAGGACGACTTTTTTGGGTTCGAAGAGATGTTTGACGCTGCTCATTGTTTTCAGCCTTTAAATGGGAGGTGGAAGGAAAGAATTAGTATCGTGTAGATTCTTAAATGTTTAACGTAAGCTCAACTTCATATATCAGTCATGCTTCTATTTTCTCTTCAAAATCAACGCAAGAAGGCAATTAGAAATGGACGTGTTTGAAGCAATTCAGAACAGACGGTCAATCAGAGCCTACGAATCAACACCCGTTCCTAAGGAAAAGCTGAATAAGATTCTAGAAGCCGCTAGGCAGGCACCGTCAGCCAGCAACATTCAACCTTGGCACTTTATTGTTGTTACCGACAGTGAAAAGAGAAGGAAATTGGCTGAAGGCGGAAGATACGCGAAGTTTCTCGTAGACACTCCTGTAGTAATCGTTGGATGTGGTGACCAAGAGGCTTCGCCGAAGTGGTACACAGTTGACGTCACTATAGCCTTGGAGCACATGGTTCTAGCCGCCACGAGCGAGGGCTTAGGCACATGCTGGGTTGGAAGCTTTACAGAAAACGAAATCAAAGAGCTGCTGAAAATCCCCAAAAACTTCAGAATCGTCGCCCTGTTAGCCCTAGGTTACCCACGTAAAAAACTGGATATCCAACTAAAGAATGAAAGTGCAATAGGTAGACGGAAAGAATTAGAGCAAATCGTGAGTTTCGAAGAATTCTGAAGTCATTTGTTGATTTCTTTTTCGTAAATTTCGGAAACAAACTTGGCTATAGCAGGCGCCGCCGTCAAGCCTGGGGATTCTATGCCTATCAGGTTTATGAAGCCGAACAGACCATTATCGGCTTCGTGTTTAATAACGAAGTCTCTGAACGAGTCCTTAGGTCCTTGAAGTTTAGGTCTTATCCCTGCTGAGTCGGCGTGTATTTGGCGTTCTCGGATAAGAGGCATGAACCTCTCCACGTCTTCTCGGAATTCCTGCTCGTTGGACTCAACCTCATAACTGAGGCGATTCACGTAGTACGCGTTGGGTCCAAGTCTGATTGACCCGCCAAGATCTGGCGTTAAGTGAATTCCCAAGCCTGCTCCTTTCGGAACCGGATACACTAGCATTCTGACTGGTGGCTTGCCTGTCATTCTGAAGTAGTCTCCTTTGCAGGGATGCTGCCTGTAACCTAGCTTGTCTACGTCCAGTCCGACCATTGCAGCGATTCTGTCAGCGTATAACCCTGCGCAGTTAACGACCGACTTGGCTGTTATCGTGAACCTTTCGCCGACACTTGTTCCGAGGATTTCGTATCCACCGCCTGTCTTCTTCAGATCTCTGACCTCTGTTTCTGTGACTAGTACTGCGCCGTCTTTGCTGGCTTTGGTGTAGAAGTGATTCATGACCTCATCGGGTTCAACTATGCCCGTTGAAGGCGAAAACAGAGCCTTTTCAACATGGATGTTGGGTTCCAGTTTCTTGACTTCTTCTTTGTCGAAGAATTTCAAGCCTTTTACACCGTTGTCTTGTCCCTGTTGCATTAGTTTTTCGAGTTCATCTATTTCCTCTTCTTCTATGGCTACTGTTAGTTTTCCAAGTTTTTTGTATGGGATTCGATACTTCTCGCATATGTCATATGTCATGAGGTTTCCTTTCACGCACAACTCGGCTTTGAGAGAGTTTTGAGGATAGTGAATACCCGAGTGGATTACACCGCTGTTGTGACTGCTTGTTTCCCGTCCATACTTTGGGTTCTTTTCCAAAACATATACAGCATCATTTTTCTCTGAAAGCTTGGCCGCGATGCTTAAGCCCACTACGCCAGCGCCTATTATGACTATTTTTGCAGATTCCATTGATAACTCTCAAGAAACTATGGCTAATAAGCTTTAGGCAATTTGCATCACAGAATCAGTTGAGCATTAACGTGAATATTGTCATGGTTTTGCTTTTCCGAGAATCAGAAAATTACCAAACTTCTCCAGCCTAGCTTCTGAATCTTCTAGGATTTCCTTGAGCTGACGATTGTCGACCTCATACGGCTCTGATTTGTTTGGAAACTTCCATATTTGAACCTTGCCTGCTTCATCCGGTCCGATCGAGTCGTCTATCTTGTACTTGTCTATCAGAAGTATAGTGAACGTGACGATTACTGCCATGTCGTCCATGGTGGCGTTTTTGGAGTAGGTTGGTTTGAGGAAAAGGTAGCCGTGCTGCGCTCCTGTTCCTATGAATTTGTAATCGTTCACTTTGCTCGAAGTGCCCACTGCATCGACTGAGTACAAAAATGGCGTAGTCAGCTTTGGCTTGTGACACACAAGAGCCTCGAACGCCTCAGATTCGTAGTCGTAGCCCTCAGCCTTGTACCGAGGACCATAAATCTGATACAACCTGTTGGCGATGTCCTCAGTCAACCCCACGAAACCTCTCGAAGGGTCTCTTTTGATTACCTTCTCCTTTTCCAGAACATGCAGGTTTCGCACATCCTGAATGAACTTTTCGCGCATGTCCAGAAAACCAGCGGCACCCACTACTAGGTTTTCATACTTTTCAACGGAGATAATCTTGTCCTCATAGTAGGTCATCTCACCAGCCTTCACTTTCTTATCGCCGACTATTACTATGCCATCTTTGCATACAATACCCGAAATAATGGTCATCAAGAAACCTCCACGCTTTTTTCGTTAAGTCTACGTCTTCAAAATAAGCCCCTGTGCACATTTAAATCTTGTAACCGAACATAAGTTTTCACATGGAAGCTATTCGGTCTGTTTGCTTGTCTGTTTTTCGCCTCGTCTTCTGCTATAATATTTCTTTATGTGCCATAACAGGTGCGCCAGAAATCTCTCCTCTTGACTCGCAGCCCTTTTCAACCTGGATTCGCGCGAGAGCAGCTCGTCTTTCAGTTCGGCAGTCTCCTTCTTCGGAGTATATTTAACGTAGATAGGCACTCCCACAGCAAGCATGACTAGACCTAACGCAATCTGAGTTGGCGTGCATTGTGTGATTAGATAAATCGAAAAGATTACGCCCAAGCTTGGAATAACCCAGCCTCCTGGCAGATGAAACTGAGCCTTCATACCCTTCTTACGCAGAAAAAATATGGATCCACTGGTAGCCAGGTAGGCGATTGCCATGAAAAATACTGAAGTGGAGATCAGTAGTGTCAAATTTCCAACGATTGCCGCTACTAACGTGGTTATCGCTTGAATCAAAATTCCCAGATAGGGGGTCTTAAACTTTGGATGAATCTTGGCGAAAGCATGTGGAAACAAGCCGTCAACAGCTAACGCATAGCCAAGTCTTGTTGTTCCAATCATTCCTGACTCATCTGAACCAGCAACGGAAATCAGGGCGCCACCACCAACGATAACCGTCCCTATCAGTGCGACTGTTGGGGTAGCGAGCATAGCGAGCAACGCAGTATTTGTTGCCTTTGTCAGAGGTGCGGTGGACTCAGCTATCGATGACGAAGGCATTACCCCAAAAAGCACGGCATTTGTTACTAAATAGAAAACAGTTACGATCAAAATCCCAAGCACAATAGCTTTCGGAATAGTTTTACCAGGATCCTTAATCTCTTCAGCTGGAATAGTGGAAATCTCAAAACCTGCGTAAGCCCAAAAAATCAAAACCAAAGCCGTCCCAAAACCTCCGAAACCAAAAGGTATAAATGGCGAATAATTACTCGCTGCCACGCTAGGATTTGAGGCGATGAACAGCAAGCCTATCACAACGAAGAAAAGCAGCGGAACAAGCTTAATCAGCGTAAGTATATCATTCGTTCTTCCTGCAGCCTTAACACCAACAATATTTGTGACTACAAGAAAAACGACAAAAAGCACCTTCACAACAACCTGCATAGCGCAATTGAGATTAGGGAAGAAATACATCAAGTAATTCGTAAATGCCACTGGAAAAACCGCCAAAGACAGCCACTCAGCAAGCCAAAGCGACCAACCCACAACAAAACCCGCGAAAGTGCCCCACGCCGCATGCGCATAAGCATAGGGACCGCCCACTTTCGGAAGCAAAGCAGCACACTGGGCAAAACCTAACGCGATCACGATGGCTATGACTCCAGCCACGACCCAAACAACGAGTGAAAATGGCCCCAAGAGTCCTGCACCGAAGGCGGAAGCCACGTAAATATCAGCGCCTATTATGGCACCCACAACAAGATTGGTGACGTCAAAAAGCGTGAGTTCCGATTTTATCTCAACTTCGGGCATGAAAAACACTTGGAACCATCTCTACATATAAAACATTTTACCTAGCACCACAATTTCTGGAAAATGGCGCTAGATAGGCTTATACCAAGCTTCTTAGGTATTCGATTGATTGATGCGTATGAGAGCCAAATTCACGTATGTAGGCATAAGAGTCTCGAACTTGCAGAGGTCCATCGATTTTTACACAAAGATATTAGGCATGACAATTGCAGGCAGAGGCAAAATCGAGCAAACAAAAGGTGAAACTGTTGGACTGCAGAGCGAGAAGGACGGCTTTGTTCTAGAACTCAACTATTACGAAGAGAGCAGCCCATACTGCACCAAATGCAAGGTTGGCGACGAATTGGATCATCTGGCGTTCAAAGTTGACGACCTAGACAAAGCCTTGGAAGAGGCTCGAAAAGCAGGACACCCGACTGTTTTGGAAATGAAGGCAGACGGCAGCAGATGGGTCTACATTGAGGACCCAGACGGAATCTGGATAGAACTCTTCTAAAGGTCTTCGATAGTCTTTGAAGGACATAATCTTCGGCGTGCACGTTCCTCCTGAAGGGTCTAGTTTTGAGGAAATGAAGAATCTGTGTCTCAGGGCGGAAGAATTAGATTATGATTTGTTCACCATTACCGACCACTTCATGAACATGGCTCAACCAGACCGCGCGGATAAGCATCCGTTGGAGTGCTGGTCCACGCTCGCGGGTTTGGCTGCGGTTACGCGCAAGATTCGTTTGGCTCCGTTGGTATCGTGTTATTACTACAGACAGCCCACTGTTCTGGCAAAAATGGCTACTACCATCGACATAATCTCCAAAGGACGACTAATCTTCGGCATAGGCGCGGGTTGGCATCAGAAAGAGTTTGAGGGTTTTTTTGGACGATTTCCTTCAATAAAAGAACGAATGACAGGACTGGAAGAGACGATACAGATCTGCCGCAGCATGTTCATGAATGAGCATACGAGCTTCACAGGCAAGTTGTATCATTACGAGAATGTTCTGAACAGTCCGCTTCCTGTGCAGAGGTCGGTGCCGATAATGGTGGGTGGTGGAGGGGAAAAGAAGACACTCCGCATAGCCGCCAAATATGCTGACATCAGCCATTGCACGTTCAATCCGTCCATGGAAGCTTTAGAGCACAAACTTGGTGTGCTGAAGAAACACTGTGAAGCCGTGAACAGAGACTTTGACGGGATTAAGGTAGGAATCAGCGTGAACCCCTTCCTCGGCGCAACAGAAGACGAAGCAGAAGCCAAGATTAGAAAACGTGCAGAACAGCTAGGTGTTGCGTTGGATGAATACCGCAAGAGACTTGGACCCGTGAAGGGAACTCCAGAACAGTGCATCGAAGCGATGGAGGAATACATCGACAATGGCGTAAGCCTCTTCACAATAAGCTTTCCACAGCCAGAAGACGCCGAACTTTTCGCCACAGAAGTCGTTCGAAGACTCAAATAAACATCGAGATTAGGCTTTTACAATGTCTTTTCTTTAAGCTTTACTTACAGTCAACGCCGACTGCTTTGGCTAATTGTTTGAACTCGTCGTCTGCCATCCACTCTGTTCTTAGGTATTCGCATATTCTTTCTTCGCTTAGACCTAGATTTCTCGCCTCTTCCACTGCAACACGATAAGCCTCGATCTCGGTGGGTCTCTCCGTGTAGCTGAAGTTGTCGTCAAAGAGTTCTTTTCCTTCATTGAACTGCCGCACGTGAACCAGCTCATGAATTATGTCGAGATAAATGTCCATTATGTCCCCGTCCTTCAAGTACCTGGCACTCATCAGAATATGACCGTCCACATTACTCACACCCATGTAACTCCGCATCCCTGCAAATTCGACTCTTAGGTTCTGAAGCACGCTTTCAGTCTTTTCACCGAAGATTTTTCTTACTGCTTCAATCCTCTCGAATCCTTTGAAGTAGTCAGTAAACGGATACGTAGTCACTGGTACCTCCCGAGTTATCTTGACTTTCAACCTAGACTCCATGGCGGCTTTCTGCCTCTCAATCTGCTATCCTTAAAATGATTCGATTAGTAAAGCTTATCCCACACGTTAATGCTTTGCATTGGTCAACCAGCCTGGGTGCGTCTCTTTGTTTCGCGTGAGGACCATGTCTGCCGAAGACTTTGAGTTCGCGATTGACATAACTAGCCCGATGGATTGGGATCTCTCCAGAGCAGACTTCGAATTTATGCTCAAGCTGGAACCAGAAGGCTGCTTCGTATTACTTGACGACTCGGAAAGAGTGGGAATCGCCACTACGGTGAGTTTTGGCCGAGTGGGATGGTTTGGAAACCTAATCGTCCGCGAGGATGAAAGGAAAAAAGGCGGAGGTTCACTGCTGGTCAACCACGCACTCAAATATCTGCAAGCAAAGAAGGTGACAACAGTTGGCTTGTACGCCTACCCTGACGCGATTCCCCTTTACACAAGACTCGGTTTCAAGTACGACTCAGATTTCACAGTCTTAAAAGGACAAGGCGTCTCTTCATCTATTGATGCTGGTATTACCGAAGCCCAAAGACACAACTTGGAGCAAATCGTTGAGTTGGACCAGAATTGTTTTGGCGCCACTAGAAGAAAGGTATTAGAACCCATTCTCGCCGACCCTGGAAACTTTTGCTACACGGTCTCCGAAGACAATCGACTGGTCGGGTTCGTAGCGGTTGCCATTTACGGCAAGACCGCCGAGCTGGGGCCAATGGTGTGTAGACAAGGGCGAAGTGACGTCGCGATTTGCCTAATAAATGCCTCACTTGATAGGCTGAGGGGCTATGAAGTGGCACTTTGCATCGGCAAGAAAGAAGTATCTGTAATCGACACGCTGATGAAACATGGCTTCACCGAGAGTTTCAAAGTTTCGAGAATGTTTTTCGGCAAGCCTATCACCAGAGATTGCATTTACGCTGCAGAATCGTTGGAAAGGGGTTGATACAAGGAATTGTCGTCTGACTTGTCGAGAACGATAGTTGAAGATTTCCTGAAAAACTCATGGCCGTGCGTCCAAGCCCTCGTCACCGATCTTGGCACCTTCAAAACAGAAAACAGAGCAAAAATCCCGTTCTATTGCTTTAGTAATGGACAGCAGAAGGACTTGGCTTTTGGTGGTGAACACTTGTTCCTGAGAGCTTCTGTTGAATATTCGAACCCTCAGTTGACCGTGGAAGAGGTTCAAGGAATAATAGCCGCGCGTCTGCTCGAGGTTTGTGGAAACTACTTCTACGAGCATGGCACATCTCAGTGCGGCCAACGGGAGATTGATGAAATCTACCAGATTCTCAAGGACCCGCCTACAGGAAAAATAGTCACTTTTCTGCTCAACACGGACGATATTGAACCAGACCGTTATTCGATGAATCCGCTCAAGGAGTCCATACTGAACAGTGGACAGAGCGCGTTTCCTGCAGCGTCAGTGAAGACGGAAAAGTTGCAGGTTGACCAGAAGTTTGTGGAGAAATATGACGGTTCACTAATATCGAAAAGCGAAGTTGAACGGATAGCGTATCACGTGGGCTCTTGCAACAACAACAGTTACATGGACATGATAGACAAGGTGAAATATGAACACCTCGAACGGCTCTCCGATTCTTTTGGAATCAACCTTTGCCTTCCCTCGATGCGACTGCCTATAACTGCATTGAAGAAAGAGACAACTGAAGGCTTGCTGCATTACATCATAAGAGAAACCCACAAAGACTATGCATCCATCGAATGCGTTTACACGTGCATGGGCAGAAGCATGAAAAACCTGACCACACTCCTAACCGTCCCTCAGTCACCCAAAGGCTACGGCTCAAAACGCGCGGCGAGAGGCAGAATCTACTTCGACAACTCGAAACTAAAGAAAGTGAAAGTCACCTATCGCACAGCCAAGCTATATCCGAACGCGATTGATCCAAACGATGTCAGCGAAGCGAGAGCCGAGGACAGCTTCGAGCTGGAAGGAGACAAATTTGTGAATTACAGTTTCAAGGAAACACCCTCATCGCCTCAGTTCTTTCTGTATTCCTTAGCGTCGCCAGAGGACGCTGTGCTGTGGCATGGAATAGGCGCGTTTGGAGCAGCTGAATTGCTTAAGAGCTACACTACCACCCGCCTAACCTGCATGAAAAGCTTGCTCGTCAAAGACTTGAAAGAAAGATATGGCGTTTCCCTGAGGCTACCTTTGCAGTTTAACTTGGTTCCCAGCCACATGTGGGTGCATCCGTTGCATCGAAACATCGACGCCAGCATCGGCTGCGTTGAAAACCTTAAGGACATGGCGGCTCAGGGCATGAGAGTTGAACACTTGCCCACCGACAAATACGTTCGTTAAAGGAGAAAAGTGACGTGATGCACGATGTTCTTTAAACAAATCAAGCATAATGGCGACAATTTCTCCTACATAATTGCTGATGAAACGACCAAAGCAGCCGCGGTTGTTGATCCTAGCTTTAACTCTGCCGAGATAATCACGTTGCTAAAAAATCTGGCTTTTAAGGCGAAATATGTAATTGATACTCACAGCCACGTTGACCATACGGCGGGCAATCAGGACATCAAGGCAGCTTTCGGCGCTAAAATTGTCGCTCACGAATTCTCCAAAATCGCTAAAGATATCGACGTAGTCGACGATGACGTTATCAAAGTTGGAAAGATTCGCATAAAAGTCATCTACACGCCTGGACATAGCCCGGACAGTATCTGTCTGTTATTCGACAACAACCTACTAACTGGCGATACGCTTTTCGTCGGCGAATGCGGCAGAACAGACCTACCTGGTGGAAACGCTCGGGACATGTATCATAGCCTTTTTAACAAGTTAATGAAGCTGGATGACAACTTCGAGGTGTATCCTGGTCATGATTATGGAACAAAGCCGCACTCAACAGTGGGTCTGGAAAAAAAGACCAACTACACTTTGGAGAAACGGACTATTGAGGAGTTCATCGAATTCATGAAGCAACCCTGACGCGTCAGATTTCAGTTTGAAGGAAACAATCGTCGGTCTCGGCAGCCGCATTAACATGTCGTTCATGGCTGTTTATGGATTCTGGATTCATAACCTATATCAACAAAACGAATGAACCTTCAACTGATCAAAAATGAGACAAAAACAAAAACGGAAAAGCTCCAAACAAAAGCCTAGCTATTCGACGCCTTCGCAGCGACAAACAAAGGCTATTCTGAAAGACTTACCGTTGGAAACGAGTTTTCATTTCTATGAGGAAATTGGCAAACCCACAGGACAAGTTGCTACGAGCTTGCTCGATTTCTGCAGTAAACTCGCTTCGGCACAGTCCCTACAGCTTCAGACTTCGCTGGCTTTTCACATGAAACGCGGCGACTTCGTCACATGGATAAAACAGGCAGTGGGAGACAGCGAATTAGCGGACATGATAGGCAAAATCAGCGCAGATGACCAAAACCTCGCAGAAAAACTTCATCAGACAGTGGACAACCGAATCAAACAACTAAAAGATGCAACAATCGAATATTCAATAATCCCAGAAGACCGCGACACCCTCGCATATGTCGAGTTGGCGCACTAAACACTGATGCCAAAAACACTAACCGTTGACAGAGCTTCGAAAACCATTTCGGTTCTACATACTCCTACCCGATGAAATCACAGTCAGGTCTCTTTCGGTTAGCGCTTTATGTTTTTTTAGAATCTACAATGTCTTCCGTTAGTTCTGCTGAACTGACATTACGCCTTCTCTGCAGTGGCTATTTCTCTGGAAAAATTTGGGACTTGGACAAAAACCTTATTGCCGTCTAAGCCTTTGCATGTCTGTAATGCCCTTTAACGTGGACTGTCCTTTTCTTTTGTCCAGGTTTCCTTCGCATGAAGGGTCGAATCTTGGGTGACATTTCTTAATCACTGTTAAACGTTAAACGTCTAGTTCATAGAAAAGCATTATGAACCATAGATTCACATGCAAAATCTGGTGTGGTAATATTGGATATTTGTTCAGATGTTATGTTGGAGTCGCGGGAGTGTTTATGGAAGAATTATAAGATTGACCGCAGAATTGATACGTTGAACTCAGATGCGAATAGTTGGCTTAGATTTGGCTGGTGTCGAAACCAGACCTACGGGTTTTTGCGTTCTTACAGACATGAAGGCAGAAACTGCTCTGGTCAACACGGATAAGGAAATACTGCAGAAAATAGAGGAAAGCAAACCCGAAATAGTTGCTATCGATGCGCCTCTCAGCCTTCCTGCAGGGCGAGAGTCCATAGAACAGAGGACAAGCGTTCATCTGAGAGAATGCGACAAAGAACTTTTGCGAAGAGGAATAAAGTTTTTTCCAATCACCCTAGGACCCATGAGAAAACTGACAACTCGAGGCATTAATCTGCGAAGAACCCTTGAGGACAAGCAGTTCAGAGTAATAGAGGTTTATCCTGGAGGCGCCCAAGACGTTCTAGGAATCCCGAGAAAGCAACAGGGACTCGATGGGTTGAGGGCGGGGTTAGAAAAGTTAGGAGTAAGAGGATTGAACAGTCGAATGAGCGACCACGAATTAGATGCGGTCACGTGTGCTCTTGTAGGAAGGCTCTTTTTGAAAGGAAAAGCCATGATTTATGGGACTCCCGAACAAGCGATAATAATGCCCGATGGAGAACTGCACAGGAAAAGTAAAACTCTCTAATTGCACAGGTTTGACTGCGTGGCATGAAGGGATAACCCTCATATTCTGAGGAAACGCAAATGGATAAGACCGCCATCTAGAAAGTAGCCGAATTTGACGGCATGGTAGCCGAATCTTCCCAAAAACCTTTTCGTACCAGTTTAATTAGTTTTTGATCATAACTTTATTCTGGTTTAAAAAACTTGGAAGGATGTATTTTCTTCGTGCGCGGTGAAACCTCTGGAAGTCAACTTGCACGAGATACAGTGTTATAAGCGCTGGCTATTGCGTGGGTTTTGCTTTTTTCAGGTGCATTTCTTCGAGTTTTCTGTATTTTTTCGCGCGTTCTTCGAAAAGATTGGATATGCTGGTTCTGTATGCTCTGAATTCTCGGCATATTTCAGATTCTGCTTCGTCGTCCATTTCCCTGGCAATTAAACCCTGACTTTTGGCCTTTTGAGCATCGACATCACTGATATTTCGTTCATTGAACGCTATTTGGGCATAATGCTTTTGACGTCTGGCGACGGTTTCCACATCCTTTGCAAGCCTAGCGTATAGCCTTGCTTTCTGCCTCTCAAGTTCCTTGCTTTCCTTTGGTGTAATCCTAAGGTTATCTTCCGTGAAGCCCATCCTGAACAAGGCCTCATGGATGCCGTGTTTTGCACCGGTCGTGTCTCCTTTCTGTAAA
>DATKLC010000019.1:0-2331 GCA_035542635.1 Candidatus Krumholzibacteriaceae bacterium
ATATTGTGAGACTTATCAGCTATTTTGGCTGAGAACTGGTTTTCTCCAGTTTTTGTTAGTTCGATTTTTCGGGGTTCGCCGTCTATTTGGATTTCGTAGCTTGGCATACTATGTGCCTCGTTCCACTAGGTTTTGGCGTCCAGCAAGCACCCATGGTGATATGAAGCCCTTTTGTTGGGCTTGCGTGAGGGCTTTTACGCCCGTTGAGCTTGTGATGTAGTTGACAACTGCTGTTGAGAGTGCGGCGACTTCGGAGAGTTCTGCCAGTCGCTCAGGCGGAATGGCAGTTTTGGCGTCTTCTCGTTTGGCTTTTCTTTTTTGGAAGAATTCTACGGCTGCTTTTGGAAAAAGAGCGTAAGTTATCTTGTCTTCTTCGGTTTCGATGAGTGGTTTTACGTTTTCAGGAATCTTGTTCAATGCGGGTTCCAGCAGGTCTGCTGGGCGGACGGTGATGGGTTGTTCGTCGCCGATTATTTTCTTCTTGATTTTCGGGTCGATCGGTGCGGGTGGTTTTCCGTACAAGCCTTTAACGTAGTCTTTTATCTCGTTTGGGATGATGCTGTAGCGTTTTCCTGAGATCACGTTGAGCACGGCTTGTATGCCTACGAGCTGGCTGGTAGGCGTTACGAGCGGTGGGTATCCTAGTTCTTTTCTGACTTTAGGTACTTCTTCGAGCACTTCGTTTAATCTGTCCAAGGCTTTTTGTTCTCGCAGTTGTTCGAGTAGGTTGCTGAACATGCCGCCTGGGATTTGGTGAACGATGATTGAGGCGTCGACGCGTTCGGCTTTCGGGTCGATTAGTTTCATCTGGTCATAGTATTTTTCGCGTAGTTCTCGGAAGTACTGTGCGATTTCGCTGAGTAGTTCTAGGTCTAAGCCTGTGTCGTAGGGTGTTCCCTTCAGGGCGGCGACGACTGATTCGACGGGTGGTTGTGATGTGCCCCATGCGAGCGGTGAGAATGCGGTGTCCAAGATGTCGACGTCTGCTTCGCATGCGCGGAAATAGGTCATCATGACCATGCCGCTCGTGCTGTGCGAATGTAAGTGTACTGGTAGTCCGACTTCCTTCTTCAAGGCGGTTATTAGTTCGTATGCGGGTTGTGGTGCAAGCATGCCTGCCATGTCTTTGATGCAGATCGAATCACAGTTTAGCCTAGCTAGTTGTTTGGCGAAGTTTACGAAGTGCTCAACCGTGTGGACGGGGCTGAGAGTGTAGCTGATCGTGCCTTGTGCGTGTTTGCCTTGTTTTTTGACGGTTTTGATGGCGGTTTCCATGTTGCGGATGTCGTTTAATGCGTCGAAGATGCGGAAGATGTCTATGCCGTTTTCAGAGGCTTTCTCAATGAATTTGATTAGGATGTCGTCTGGGTAGTTTCGGTAGCCAACCACGTTCTGTCCGCGCAGGAGCATTTGGAGTGGTGTGTGTTTTACGTGGTGTTTTAGTTGGCGGATGCGTTCCCATGGGTCTTCGTTTAGGAAGCGTATGGCTACGTCGAAGGTTGCTCCGCCCCATGCTTCGAGGGAGAAGAAGCCGACTTGGTCGATTTTTTCGGCGATTGGGAGCATAGTGTCTGTTTTCATGCGTGTAGCCATGAGGCTTTGATGGGCATCACGGAAAGTGGTGTCAGTAATTTTTACAGGCTTGCTCAGAGTGCCTACCCCCTCCCTTATATATAGATTGAACTTGAGGGTAGAAAGGTTCAGTGAAGCCATATTAAATCATTTAGGTACAGAACACAGTTTTCAAAGCGTCAGATGACCACAAAAATTTGGCGAATGTACGGAAAAGTTATAGCCCCAAACCCAAAAGAAAACCTAGCTAGTCAACGAGCGCGTCAACGCGCCGAGCTAATGTTTTTGCTTGCACATCACAAATGCCTGACCGCCAAAAGTAAACCCTTCCTTAAGGGCTTTCGCAATTATTCTGTGATTCCCGTCCATGACTTCAAATTTTTCAGGTTCCAGTTCCCTCACGGTTATCGGTTTCCTAGCAAACTCGATTTTCTTCAAGCGCCAAGTGCCCACAGCCTGCCACCATTCGGTTGAGGAAAGTATTTTTTCTTCACTTCTAACCCTATTGACAATTTCTTCGAATGAGTAATAGGTGGGCTTGAAATAGTCGGATTCGTCCACTCCGAGCGGTTTGTAGATTTTCTCATACTCATAATGAGCGCATCTCATACTCATATAGAGAGCGTGGTGATAAGCGCACAGTTGCTTGATTTTCTCTGAATCCAGAAAGATTTTGTAGAAGAACTCGAAGGATTTGTAAGAGGGGTTGTACGCGAAAGCTAGCCATCCCACTTCTTCATTTCTTAGGTGGTTGAAGAA
>DATKLC010000020.1:0-16524 GCA_035542635.1 Candidatus Krumholzibacteriaceae bacterium
CCGAAAGTCTTTGTTTGAGTTCTCTGACGTCACGTCTATATGATGAGCCACCACACAAAGCGGCAGATGAGTAACAACGTGGGCGAAATAGGCTGGCAACAGATTTGGCACAGTATTATTAGGTGCCAACACAACACTGCACCGCGTGCTGCGGATTATAAAAACGGAACGAAAACACGCGAGCACCGCCCACAAAATCCAGTCTGAATAAATCGTAAACCAACTATGCGTTGCCGAAAACGGGCTTGGCAGAGCGTAAACTTTACAATAAGCGCCTTTTCTCTTCAGAAGACTCGGGTTCGGCTCTAAGACAACGAGTTCCAATCCTTTTTCCACAAAAATTTGCGAGGTTTCGAGAAAACGTTTTTCCGCGCCGCCCACGGCAGTGATATGCGGATTAGGATGAAAAAACACGCTAAAAACACGTGGACCTATGGTTTTTCGTTTCAAATTCCACCACGTTACTGTGCAACAACCTCTTTCAGGGCGTTTTCTAACGTTTCCAGATGTCTTTCGGGAGAATAGTGGCTTTTCACAAAATCATGGGCGAAATCACGCATGTTTTCCTTGTCGATGTCGAACGCCTTCATCGTTTTCTCAGCAAAGTCTTCGATAAAATACGGATTCGCCCTGAAACCGGTCTTTCCAGGGGTGACTGTTTCACATGGTCCCGCTCCGTCGTTCCAAACCACGGCTGGAGTGCCGCAAGCCATGGCCTCGACGGGGCCTAGGCCGAAATCCTCTCTTGGCACTGGGTAGACATAGACATCGGCTGCGTTGTAAAGCGCTATCAAGTCTTCCAGTTGCTGGAAACCGAGGAATTTTATGTTTTCTTTCACGCCCAGTATCTTAGCTAGGTGCATGAGTTGTTGAACGTAAGTTGCGTTTTCTTTAGAAATTTCGCCTGTTACTGCCAAAGTTGCGGATGGAAAACACTTGGTTATGTAGGGCATCATTTCTACGAGCCATTCCCATCGTTTTACAGCCGCGATTCTGCCAGTAGAAAGCACTAGAGGTCCGTTGAGTTTTGCCCTGACCTTCTTGACAAACTTTTTAGCCACAGGCTTGTAAGTCTTAAGGTCAACTGGCGGATAGCAGACAACGGGGTCTACATTATAAATTTTCTTTACTCGACGCGCCGTGAATTGACTGTTGACCAACACTTTATCAGAGTTGGATACCCCCAAGAAATCGATTTTCTTCAACAGTCGTCCGCCGAGTTTGCTTAGCAAAAAAATCAAATCGCGCGTGTCGTCGAATCGCCAGAGATTTCTATCCTCGGGCGCTAAGTAGAGAAAACGAGGCGGCGAGTGAATATAACTTACATACTTCATGCGTTTCAATTTCTTAAGCACGTAGCCAATCCAAGGCGCGGGTCCGTATCCATGGCAGAGGAGGACATCGGCGTCTTTGAGGCTCTTCAGCGTTAGCGGCGCCAAAGGAATCGAAAGAAGAATTCGTGCGGTCTTGCTCTTGGGTAAGAGGCGACTGAAGTAGCTCTTGACATAACAGTGTGGATTGCTCGAGCGCCGGATAAATTTTTTGTCCACGTAGGCAAAGTATGAAAGCGCTTCGTGATGACTATGGTTGAAGAGTGCGGTCTGTTTTAGGATGACGTTTTCGGCTCCGCCCTTCTCTTTCAAGTGGCTGTATAGTATGGCTATTTTCAAGCGTGTGGTCCAACCTGATTTGAGGTACGTTTGAGACGTTTGAGAGGGTATCTTCAAGGTGTTTTATTAAAAAGTTCTTAGTGGTTCTAACTCTAACTCAGATTCCGAATATGGCTCTACATCTAATGCATAATATTCTAATACCTCCATTCACACTTCGTTCACGATTCAACATGAGCGATATGCCGCTGCCGGTGAATCAAGGATTCGCTCCCAGCCAGTTCGAGGACATAAGTCGCATGGTGGAGTCAGAATTCTCTGTGGAAGACAAGTTACTCGAGCTGGGTGTTCCCACGTTTTACGTAAAACTCCGCGAAGATTCTAAGACGGCGTTTTTGAGGCTTATCGGCAAGTTGGAGGATATCGAGGCTGTTCCAGTTTTGAGACGTCTTGAAGGCAGAACGGTACTGCGTGTTATACCGAAGCCTCGAACGCGGAAAAATCGTCCAATCATCAACATATTGCTCCTAGCTGCGACCGTTGTGACAACTTTCGTTTCGGGCTATTTACTCTCATCTGTTTTGCCGAAGACCATACCCAATCCATACGTGGGCGCGGTTGAGTTTACTGTAGCCATTTTAGCTATACTCGGTGCTCACGAGATGGGGCACAAATTGACTTCAGAGAGGCATCATGTTGACGCTACTTACCCTTACTTTATTCCTGGGCTTCCGCCCATAGGCACTTTCGGCGCTGTTATTCAGCAAAAGTCGCTTTCGCCTAACAAGGACGCCCTTTTCGATCTGGGTGCGAGTGGTCCTGTGATAGGCTTTATCGTGACGATAATAGTGACCGCCATAGGCGTCATGTTGTCCCCGATTGTTGAGGTTTCTCAGCTGCCGTCTAACACTGCAGTCATTCAGGTGCCCATACTCTTCGAGATTTTGGAAAGGGCTCTAATAAAAGCACCTGCAGCGCCTGGAAACTATTCCATGCTTTTGCATCCCATTGCGTTTGCGGGCTGGGTTGGAATGGTCGTGACCATGCTCAATCTGTTGCCGACTGGTATGCTGGACGGCGGACACACTGTGAGAAGTCTGTTGGGAGATAAGGCAAGATGGGGTCTGACGTTTTTGTCCTTCGCCGTGCTGCTTTACTTTGGATACTGGGTTATGCTCTTGTTCGTGCTGTTCCTCGCTGCCTTTAGGCATCCTGGACCGCTGGATGACGTTTCAAAGCTTTCGACGGGCAGGAAAATCTTCTCGCTGTTGTTGGTCGCAATTTTTGTTCTCAGCATAGCGCCATTGACAACTCTCTAAGTTTTAGGAAGGTTTATGAAACACCACAACGCGTTTCTTTTTTAAATGGAGTGTCTCGCCACTGGAAAATGCAGAAAACATTGCGCTAGAACTTGACGGGTATGACGGTTTTGCCGACATTTTCGAGCTCGTCAAGCGTGTTGTTAAGCGTTTTCTTAACCGTCACCGCGCGGGCTTGATGCTCGGCTTAGTTGATTTGGGCATGAAGCGAGGCTACTTCATCGGCGCGTTGTATCCAGTGGGCTCCAACATCATAGTCATGAACAAGGCACCGTTGGAAATAGCCATGGAGAAGACCGAGAAGAAAATCTACAACGCCTACTGCTTTCTGCTCCTGCTTCACGAGTACCTGCACTCATTGGGCTATTTGAATGAGGAACGTGTTCAAGAGTTGACGCAGGAAGTGTGCGAGCTAGCCTTTGGACCTAGCCATCCAGCAACAGTTATGGCGAAGAAGGGCGTTGCCGCCTATTTTCCACAGGTTGCACATTTTCCGATGGACACAAGGCTTCCCTCAAATGCCACTGTGGAGCTTGTCCGCAACTTTGACAAGTCCAGCGCATCGTACATTCAGTGACCAGCGGCAAAACTGAAATAGCTATACACTTCTATTTCCAAAACCGTGATCAGACATGGCTAAGATTCTCATCGTTTACGACTCGCAGACGGGAAACACGAAGAAGATGGCTTTCGCGATTGCCGAGGGCGCAAAACAGGTCAAAGGCATAGAAGCTTTGGTTAAGACTGTTGATCAGACAAGGAATGAAGATTTACTCGAGGCGGACGGAATCATAGTGGGTTCGCCAACCTATTATGGCTTAATGTCGGGAAAAATCAAGACGTTCTTTGACAAGTCAGTGGAAATTCACGGAAAACTGGCTGGAAAAGTGGGCGCCGCCTTCACGAGTTCAGGTGGAACAGCAAGCGGAGCAGAAACCACTCTATTGTCGATTTTGAAGGCCATGCTGGTGCATGGTATGATTATCCAAGGAAGGCATGACGACAAACACTATGGCGCTGCAGCCGTCGAGACGCCGAAAGAAGAAGAAATAGAAATGTGCAAAAGGCTTGGAGAAAGAACAGCAAAACTAGTACAGAAAACAATAAAATAACAATCTTTTCCTAAGAACGAATTCTTCTAATAGAAAATAAATTTAACAGATCTAATTGCTCTCTGGTTAGTTTCAGTCTTTTGTTGGTATTCTGTGGGTATATTTCTGCTTCTTCCCAATACGATTGAGCTACGCTTGTTGCAATACTTATTTTTACTCCGCGTTTTCGCAGTTCTTTAAGTAGCTTATGCATTTCGAAGAGATAAACATGTGCAATTACTAGCGGTCTAGAACTTCCTCTTGACGTAGTGGGTGCCGTCTTTGGTCCTGTTAAAACCAGATAATAGTCAGCTAATTCAGGTATAGCTATGTCAAGAATGCCTTCTTGTTTTCCATAAAACTTAATGTTAACTGTCTTTCCTTTTATTGAATCTTCAGAAAAAACACCATCAATACCCTTGGTAGTAGCTGAACCTTCGATTTTTATTTTGAATATCTTGGAAGCAATGAATTCTCCTATGTGTCCAGTGGTTGCGGGTCTACCTATGGTCTTTGATATTTCCAAGTCGATTTGATTCCTTTTCTCGAGTAGTTCAGCAATTCATTTGAGATCAGACATTCGGCTTCGCACCTACCTGAAGTGAACTCAACCCTTTTGTTATTTGGTTATGGCGACGTACATCTTAGTGTTGTCTAAGGCGTACTCGTGCCATTCTGTCTGCGCTTCAGATCGTTTAGCGTGTACTTGAACCTTTTTAGCTCTGACTAGTTCGGCCATTTCCTTCAAAAAGGGCGCCAAGAGTTTCACTGTTTCTGCGTCCAGTTCTGCCAAGTGCACGGTTTCCAGTATGTCTGTGGGGGAGAAGCCCAATTCCTTACGCAACGACTGCACACGCCTCGCCAAGTCGCGCATAACACCTTCGCCCACCAAAGCCTCATCACGTCGCGTGGAGAGCCTAACATGTACGTCGCCATCAGAAGCCACAGTCCATCCTTCGACGTTTTTCTTAGGCAACTTAGTCAAATACTCGACGGCTTTCACGTTAGCCAATTCCAAGAATAAATCTTCCAAGTCGCTTAGAGCATCGTTGACATCATGCGGTGCCACAACTTGGACCTTCTGCAGCGGCCAACGACGTTTCAGCTTTGCTGCTTGTCGGGCAGAATAGGTCAATGAAACCAGCCTTTGTAGTGTTTCGAATTTTTGTTCTAAAGCTTTGTTTTCGAATTTCTTGTTGGGCGTAGGCCATGTTTTAAAATTCACCGATTCGGGCAAGCCGTTGTCAAGCGCACGATAAACTCTTTGATGTAAAGCCTCGCACAGGAATGGCGTAACTGGGTTGAACAGTAGAACCAGTGTTTTCAACGTGTGATAGAGTGTTGTGTAAACGGCTAATCGTCTATTCAGCGTCTCAGGGTCATCCGTCCACAGGTCTTTGCGCACCATGGGCACGTACTCGCAACTGAGAACGTCCACGACAAACTCCTCAAGCTCAGAAGTGGCGAACTGAAACTCACAGCTCTCCAGCTTGTCAGTAACACGCTTGACAGTGCCTTGTAGCTTCGAAAGTAGCCAACAATCAACAGGCTTCAGCGCCTTGTTCTTCTCAGCCCACTCCAAAGTGTGCACTTTCGGGTCGAAGTTGTCGTACTCGGCGTTCTGCATGAAAAACCTGTGCAAATGATACAGCGTGCCCAGCACTTGATACGGGCGTTTACTCAACTCCTGCGCATCGAAATTCATCGAGTCCACGGGCGAACATTTCCAGAGCACGTAGAAACGAAAAACGTCAGCCGAAGTCTTGGCTAAGAGGGGATTCGCGTCCACCACGTTGCCCAGGCTCTTGCTCATCTTTCTACCTTTTGCGTCTAACACGTGTCCTTGGAACAGGAACGCCTTATAAGGCGCCTGTGGCTTCTCGGTCAAAGTTACGTGCAACAACAGCAGTGTGTTTGCCCAGCCCCGCGTTTGGTCTATCGCCTCTGTTAGAAAATTCACGGGTACGTACTTCTTGAATTCTTCATCCGTGAACCTCGCGTACGGAGAGGAACCACTGTCAAACCAGCAGTCCATAACGAATGGTTCACGTTTCATAGAACCGCCACACTCTTTGCATTCGAAGACAACACGGTCTACCCAAGGTCTGTGCAACTCAAAATCTTCTGGAAGAGGCTTCAAGGATTTCTCTGCCAATTCATTCTTGCTCGCTACCAAGACTTTGGCGCCACATTTTTCGCACACCCACACAGGTAGTGGTGTACCCCACACTCTTTCACGGCTTATGCACCAGGGCTTGCCTTCTTTGAGGAAAGCCAAGAAACGATTCTTCGGGCTCTCGTTGAAGTACTCCACCTTCTCTGCTGCGGTGACGATGCGTTCGTTTATCTTGTTTGTCCAGAGGTAGTACTCTCTTCGCGCCAACCAAACCAGCTTATGATGCGAGCGCCAGCAGGTCGGATACTCATGTCGAACAGTCTTAACCGAAACCAGAAGCTCACGTTTGCGGAGTTCTTCCACAACCTTCGCGTCGGCGTCGCGCGCAAACAGTCCAGTAAACGCGCCTGCATCCTTTGTGAATTTGACTTCCTCGTCGAACGGCACGTAAACCGCCATGTTCCTCTTCTGTGCCGCTCGGAAATCGTCCTCGCCGTTTCCAGGCGCCAAGTGAACCACGCCAGTTGCGGTGCTGACGTCGACAAAATCTTCGTTGACCACCGTGTGCACGTTGGGTAGTTTGTCAAGTTCTCTCTGTTTGGGCACCAAGTCCAAGAAAGGATATTCATACTTCACGCCGTTCAGTTGCTTTCCTGAGAGAGTTTCCAGAACCTCATATTTCTCCACCTTCAATTCCTGTATCAGCGGCTCGACACGGTTGCGCACCATCATCCAAACCTCGTCGCCCACCTTGACCTTGGCGTACTCGGCGTCGGGATGCACGGCTAACATCATGTCGGTGACTAGGGTGAAGGGCATTGTTGTCCATACGAGAAAGTACTCGTTCTTCGAATCGCTTACCTTGAACTTGAAGTAGGTCGAGGGGTCTTCAACGTCTTCATAGCCGAGTCCAACTTCAGCATTGCTCAAAGAAGTCTGACAGTGCGGACAATATGCCACTACATAGTATCCTTCGCCAAGTAAACCTTGATCCCAAGCGCTTTTTAGGTACTGCCACTCACGCTCCATATAAGCATCCTTGAATGTCCAGTAAGCCTTATCGTAATCCATGAACAAACCGAGCTTGTCGTCGGCATTACGCCACTGATCGTAATACTTCATAACGGTTTTTTTACATTCTTCGACAAACTTTTCCAAATCAAACCTTTCAAGCATATCCCGCTTATTCTTAACACCCAAAGCTCGCTCCACTTCCAACTCGACAGGTAAGCCCTGCGTGTCCCAGCCTGCCCACAGGTTCATGTAAAAACCCTGCATGGACTTCCAACGGTAGCGAAGGTCCTTCATCACCCTACCGCGTGCATGTCCAACGTGTGGAACACCGTTTAGCGTAGGTGGTCCTTCCACGTAGCCTAAAACGCCTTTATTGGATTTTTCGCGCATCTGCATGAGCTTGGCTGCTGCTTCATGCCTTGTCCAGAATTCGCGCACTTTTTGTTCGAGTTCGAGCGGGCTATAGTTCTCTGTAAGCCATCGGCGAGAATCAGCTTCGAATTTCGTATTCACCGGTCATCTTACACCCGCCACGCCTCTAAAATGAAACTAGTCAAATATAACCTTTTTGAAGCCGAAATTCAATTGGAGCCACGATACCACTTTAAAATTTCTTTGACGGCTTTCTCTGAGTAACCGTTTTCTTTCAGCACGATCTCGACCTTCTCAGCTTTCGCCGTTTTTTTCATAACCCTACAAGCTCCATTTCATAACAGAACCAGGTAAGCTTTTAACGTTTTCATCTGAGACTGTAATATTTCAACTTCGGATACATGTCCGAACCAAAACCCTTAGCGCATAGAGAGGTTAAAGCTTCACTCGTTTTCCGTCAAAATCGAGCCTGAAACGTCCGAATTCTTCCTTAACTTGACGTAACTGTTCTTTTGTGAAAACTGGACCATCCACGCACACACGAAAATCGCCCAGAACGCAACTGCCGCAGATTCCGATGGCGCACCGCATCAGCCTTTCCAAGCTCACTTCAAGCGGCGCATCGTAAGTCTCTGCCAATGAAAACATCTTGTGCATCATGGGTTCGGGTCCACAAGCGTATATCATGTCGAACTTTTCTTTTTTTAACAGGTCTTCGGTGGGTTGTGTTACGATGCCTTTTGTTCCATAACTTCCGTCATCCGTGGTTACGATCATTCCTCCACGGGCTTTTTGAACAACCGATTTGATCCTGTCTAAGAACAAGAGTTCGGTTTTCGTCTTGGCGCCAGTGAGAAACGTCATTTTCACGTCTAAATCGGCTAATTGCTCTCCGAGGAACGTTAACGGTATGAGCCCAGTTCCTCCGCCGACAATTAGGATGTTCCCTTTCTTTGTCATAGAAAAACCGTTGCCGAAAGGTCCACGAACGCCAATTAAATCACCTTTTTTCATCCGATGCAGCGCTTCTGTGGCTTGGCCCACTTTTTCCACGCTTATTGACACGCCCCCAGTCGACACGCAGGAAATGCTCATGGGAATTTCGTCCAAGCTTGGAATCCAAATCATGACAAACTGCCCGGGCGTGGCTTCGAGGCAGGTTTTTTCCTCGAAAGTCAAAGTTTTAACCCTGGGGTTTTCTTGTTTCGTCTCTTTGATTTTCACTATTCTCAGGCGGTTAGCGTTTGTGTGCCAAGCCGACAATTTCTTTCACGCTCTCGAATCCTTTTGTTTCCAGGTAAGCGTCTATTCCCTTCGTGACAGACTGGAAAACATCTAACCCTTTAAACGCCACGGCTGTGCCGATTTGGACAGCTTTCGCGCCTGCGAGCATAAATTCCACGGCGCCGCGCCAGTCGCTTACGCCTCCACAGCCAATTATGGGAACATTCACCTGCCGGTAAATCTCGTAGACGCACCTCAATGCGATGGGTTTTATGGCAGGCCCTGAGAGTCCGCCGAACTTGTTTCCGAGAATTGGCTTCATGGCTTCTACATTTATTGCCATAGCGCGAACGGTGTTGATGGCAACTACTGCATCTGCGCCACTCTTTTCAGCAGCTTTAGCACATTCAACAATGTCCGTGACGTTGGGCGTCAATTTAACGAAAACTGGTATACGCGTTTCTCTTTTCACAGCCCTGACAACTTCCTCCAGCAACATTGTATCTTGTCCGATTTCAGAGCCTGTTTTCTCCACATGCGGACAGGAAACATTCAACTCCAACCCATCAGCGCCTGCATTTTCTGCTTTCTTCGCAACTTGGACAAATTCCTCAGCAGAAAAACCGTATACGCTCACGATTACTGGACAACCGATAGTTTTTGCTTCGGTTATTTCTCCGGCGAAGTACTCTATGCTAGGGTTTGGGAGTCCCATGGCGTTTAGTACGCCGCAGTCTGTTTGAACCACGGTGGGATTGGTATATCCTGTTCGAGACTTCAAGCCGATAGACTTGGTCACTACCGCACCTGCGCCAGCTTCCGTCACTCTCTTCAACGAAAGGCTTGTCATGCCTAAAATCCCTGCAGCAAGCATGGTAGGATTGGCCAGTCGCAGCCCAGCTAATTCGACGGCTAGCTTGTTATGCAAGCTCATTGTCTCCAGCGAGGAATCGAAACTCGCTTACAGCAAATTATCTGGACTAGAATTTATACTATTCACTAGCCGAGAAAAAAGCCGGTTTTGGATTTTTTACCTAAGGTTCATGCGCATTATGTATCCTGCGCCGATGTTGAAGGTAATCACTCCGTTTACGGAGCGTATTCTTATGCCCGTGAGTTCACTTATTTCGCGGGCGGTCATGGGAGAACCTTTCTCGTAGAGGAGACCGAATATTTTCTCAGTGTAACCTCTATAGTTAGCCGTATCCTGAAGGTAGAACTCCTTCTTAGTACAGCGTCTTTTACCGTCTTCAGTTAAGGAGTACCTATACCTTAACATGTTCAACCCCTTCCTACTGTATACTGACCTAGCATGTTTATATAAAACTTGTGAAAAATTATTCGTTATAAAAAGTAAACATACATCATTTTTTCGAACTTTATTATTAAATTTCTTCATTTTTCCGATGGTCTTTTTGCATTATTCCTCTGTACTGAACGAAGAGCTATTTTTATCTCGGGGTGAAGAGATACAAGGGGTTGCTGAGAAATCATTGAAAGAGGGCGCCATGATGAAAGCATTAATCATAGACTCTGTCATTGGTATTTTCGCCTTTGATCAAGACAACCGATTAATCGATAATGTGTTGTTCAAAAAGGATGCAGAAACAGCCGCAGAGGCGATTCTCAATTTTGAAAATGGGAAAGCAACAGAGGAGCTGAAGACGCTTCTGAAAAAGCTCACGGAGAAAAATTACCAAACTCTTGTTTTTGAGAATTCAGAAATGGCCAAGAGTGTGCACGTTGGCTTCAGCGTAGAAACAGAAACTTCAAAATTATCTAGCACGGACGAGTTGCTTCGCAAAAACGTGCTTCAGTTGGCGATTGAGAATGGATTCGCGCATTCTGAACAAGAGTTTCATGAGTGGGTTCGCGACGTCTCCGTCGCGTTGACCAAGAAGCGTGTACGAAAAGCTGTGGAGAAACGTGATTTAACGATTGCCCAGGCTATTCTATCCATCGACGACTTAGACAAGACGATCAATCTCTTCATGGGCAGAATTCAGGAATGGTACGGACTTCATTTTCCAGAACTAACGCATCTTCTTGAAAACCAAGAGACCTACGCACGTCTGGTTTTGAATCTTGGGGGCAGAGAAAACTTCGCTCTTGAAAACTTGGAGAAAGAAGGAATACCCCCGGACAAAGCAGGAAAGATAGCAGACTCTGCGACAAAATCTATGGGTGCAGAGCTGAAGGAAGAAGACATGCGGCAGATGCAGGAACTCTGCAAAACAACACTGGAACTTTCTGCACTCAGAGGAAAACTCGAGACTTACACCAACGGGGCTATGACTGAAGTTGCTCCGAACTTGAATGAGATAGCTGGTTCATTGCTGGGCGCCAGACTAATCGCCATAGCAGGTGGCTTGGATAATTTGGCGAAGATGCCCGCGAGCACGATTCAAGTCTTGGGCGCTGAGAAAGCGTTGTTCAGGGCTTTGAAAACGGGTACTCGTCCGCCCAAACACGGGTTGCTCTTTCAACACGCCCTAATCCATGAAGCCTCACGATGGCAAAGAGGAAAAGTATCCAGAGCCTTGGCGGGAAAAATTGCCATAGCGGCACGAATAGACGCTTACGGGGGCAAATTTGCAGGCCCGACGCTTAAGGCTAACTTGGAAAAAAGGGTCAAAGAGATTCGAGAAAAATACGCAGAACCGCCACAAGCTCCGCCTATGCAGCAATGGCAGAAACCACAGAAGAGGTTTAAGAGGAGATTCAAGCGTGGTCGTAGACGTTAAACCACACGATAAATTTGCAGGAATCTACGTTGCAACCTTTGAAGATAGAACAGAAAGGCTAGCCACGAAAAATCTTACTCTGGGAAAAAGTGTCTATAATGAACGCCTCGTCTCGTGGCAAGGTGTTGAATACAGAATATGGGATCCGTTTCGTAGCAAGCTTGCGGCGGCGATTTTGAAGGGACTGAAAACAGTTCCGATTAGGCCCAATCACCGAGTGCTGTATTTGGGCGCTGCTTCGGGCACGACGGCAAGTCACATCTCTGACATCGTTGGCGTTGATGGGCAGGTTTATTGTGTTGAGTTTTCTGCACGCTCCATACGCGAACTGGTGAATAACGTTTGCACTTTTCGTCCTAATATGACTCCTTTACTTGAGGATGCGAGAATGCCACAGCGTTATGCGATGTACGTGAGCACCGTGGACGATATTTACTGTGACGTCGCCCAGCCTGAACAAGCAAAAATACTTGCAGACAACGCAGACCTGTTCTTGAAAAAAGATGGCTGGGTGATTCTCGCGGTCAAATCTCAGAGCATAGATGTGACTAAAGAACCCTCAGAAGTTTACAGGAAGGAAACGAAAACGCTGAAAACGAGAGGTTTCACCATAGAAGACGTGGTAAACTTGGAACCTTTCGAAAAAGCACACATCATGGTCGTGGCCAAGTTTGAACCCATCTAATCTTTTGTTTTCTACAACAAACTTCGATGCACCGCTCATTTTTGAGTAAGTAGCTTTATATCAGACGCTTCCGTAGGGAGTTATGGACGAGGGAGGGCAGTAAACCTGGCAGAAATAATTGACAAGGCAGAATCTGCACTGAAAACGGCGGGATTCGATGTTTCTGAAAGAATTTTTTCGCGACCCAGCTGCTTTGACATAGCTGCCCGAAAAAAAGACCAGCTCGCCTTCATAAAAGCACATGAAAACATCGGAAATATTTCCATGCTGGACGCTTTAGAGCTCAGAACTCTTTCTAAGCATTTGGCAGCAGCGCCTATTCTTGTTTGCGAAAGAGCACGGCACAGAACCATGGAAGATGACACTATATACTCACGTTACGGCATCTACGCCATAACTCCGCCTACGCTGGAGGACATAACAATACACGGAAACAACCCCCTCGTGGACGCCACTCCAGGCGGATACTACGTGAGACTCAACAGTGAAAAATTGAAGCAAGAAAGACAAAAACGCGGATTATCCGCAGGCAAGTTGGCAGAAATGGCTGGAATTTCCAGGAGAACCATTTACGGTTATGAAAAAGGCTTGGCGCGGGCTTCTGTAGGTGCTGCGTACAATCTCGAGTACGTTTTAGGCATTCCTCTGGCGCATGGAATAGACGTTTTTCAGCGACCACTAGAGCAGGATAAGGGTTTTCTTGCTACGGCAAAGCGGATAATGAGTCTGCATCACTGCTTGCGGTCGGTGGAGCACAGGCTTTCCAAGTTGAACGTATTCGTGGCGCATACGAGAAGAGCGCCGTTCGATTTTATCGCAAAGTCTCAAGAGAATGGTGTGAACATCATCGGCGGCGTGGCAGATGGTAAGGAGCGTAACCTCGAACGGAGAGTCGAGGAAATCGTCAGCGTGGGCAAAGTGATCAACATGCAACCTATTCTGATTGCCGAGAACGAACAAAAAACTGGTAACAATAACATAACTTGCATTCGCCGGGATGAATTGGAAAAAATCACAGACTTGGAGGATTTGCGCAGTCTTCTGTAGCCCTCCTCTCGTCCTTATGTTGCTTAGCCTAAAGCGTAGTTTGTTTCGTGGCTTTTTCTTGCCTGAGTTTTTTGGCTGGTTTCCAGGATTTCCTCACAAAGTCTGGATATTCGTCGTACTGTCTGAGCCAGTTTTCCAGAAAGGCTATGGTCTGTGGATCGGTTGGGTAGCCGCAGCCTATTTCGCCGAATTTTTGGGTTAGTTCGGCTATGGCTTTGTCCCGTTCTACCTTGGCGATTATCGATGCTGCTGAGACTATGGGGTAGTTTCTGTCAGCCTTGTGCTCGGAGATTATTTCTGGCTTGTAAGAAAGGCTTTCGAGTATGTGCTCTCTATAACGCGCTTCGTTCACGTCCGAGGCGTCCACTATGGCTTTGTCTGGTTTTAAGGCATCTATGACCTTCGCCATGGTTTGGGCTTCGAGACGGTTCAATTTTTGAAGCTTAATGTGACTGTTCACTACCTTGTCGATTTCTTTGGGCCACAACTTTTCCACATGATATTTTAAGACCAATCCGCGTATGGCTCCTGACAGCTCTTCACGTCTCTTGGGCGACAATAACTTAGAGTCCTTCACCCTGAGGGCGACCAGTTTGGGCATGTCTTTTTCGTCTAATAAAACGCCCGCGATAGTGAGTGGGCCTATTACTGCGCCTCTGCCAGCATCGTCCACGCCTGCTATCAGCATTCTTTAGCCGCCTTGTAAGATTGTGGCGATTTTCTCGATAATAAGGTTGTGCAGATCAGCGCGGTTTTGGAGGGTTACTTCGGTTAACTCAGCATCGGGTCGCGCTTTGATGCTTCGCACAAGTACGTCTGTGGCTTTGTAGTGTATCGTGGCTACCACGGGCTTGCCAGAATCCATGGCTTCTTGGACTGCCTTTGTGAAGGCTTGTGAATGTAGTTCCATGGGTCCTATTTCGTCGATTATGATTACATCGGCGGTTTCTGTGGCTTCATGTATTGCTTTTGCGCCTATGTTTTCCAAATCGCCTAAGTTAACTCTGTATTTGCCTATTCTCGGTCCGTCCTGTTGATTCACATGCGCCAGCCAGCCCTGTTCGCCCGTGGATACGTCTTGGATCAGGAAGCCCACACGCGCTTCACCCTCTCTGCGTTCTTTGCTGGTCATTCCGCCGATTTTGTAACCTTTAGCTCTGAATGCGTCTGCCACTCGTGTTATTACGGTTGTTTTTCCAGTGCCATGAACGCCGGTTATGAGTGTGATTTGTTTCTGCATAAACGATTATATGATGTGTAAGCGTTTAACGTGTTGTGGTTTGACGTGCCCAAGCTGGGGTTTCCAATCGAATTGACAACCGAGGGAAAAGCCAAGATTTGGATACCTAAGCGTGAGCAGGTTTTACCTTCGCGTCTGCCAGTTTTTTATAATCCTGTCATGGAGTTGAACCGTGACCTTGCCGTTTTGGCTTTGCAGACTTTTCAGAGAGGCGCTGGACGAGAAGTTGACGCGTGTGAGCCTTTGGCTGGGTGTGGTGTGCGAGGTGTCAGGTTTGCTGCCGAGGTCGAAGGCGTCAAATGTGTTTTTTTGAATGACATCAACATAAGGGCTGTTGCACTTACGAGGAAAAATGCCAAGGAAAATGGTGTGGAAAAGTTTGTTAGCGTTGAGAATTTGGATGCCAACCTTTTCTTAAGTCAGCATGCTGCTCCACGTCAGCGTTTTGATTATGTGGATGTGGATCCGTTTGGTTCTCCCGTGCCTTATTTGGACAGTGCCGTTCGCGCCGTGCGGAATGGTGGCATGATTGCGTTAACGGCGACGGATATGGCGCCTTTGTGCGGCGTACATCCAAGGGCGTGTGTGCGTAAGTATGGCGGAAAGCCACTGAGAACTGAGTATTGTCACGAGTTGGCCGTAAGACTTTTAATAGGAAGCTTAGCATCGACGGCAGCTAGGCACGATATAGGTGTTAGAGTGCTTTTCTGTCACAGCACAGACCATTACATTCGGGTTTATGCTGTTGTAGGTTATGGAGCACAGAAAGCCGACAGCAGCCTCAAGGAAATGGGCCATGTACTTCATTGTTTCAACTGTTTTCACCGAGAAACAATAAAGGGACTGTTTACTCTGCTCACGAGCGAATGCTCAGAATGTCACGGCAAACTAAACATAGCTGGACCCCTGTGGTTGAGAAGGATTTTCGACAAAGATTTCATTACAAATATGCAGAAAGAACTCCCAAAGAAAAGGTTGAAACAAGAAAGGAGAATCAACAAACTACTATTCCTAACAGAAAACGAAGCAGATGCACCAGCGACGTATTATGTGATTGATAAAATATGCGACAAATATGGACTCCCCGCGCCATCAACAGAGAATATTATTAAACGACTCGAAAGAGCAGGCGACACAGCAATTCCAACACATTTTCACAAGAGAGGAATAAAGACAAACGCGCCAGCTAAACTGATGAATGAAATCATGATAAAAGAGGCGGCGCCTATTAGAAAGGTCTAGTCTGCTGCCGTGCGCACACGCATTTCAAGGAATTTGAGTTACGGTTTGGTTGTTATTTTTTTCATTTTTGTCTACGTATTTGACGTCTGTGAAGAGCCACGACAACGTTAGTATGAGTATTCCCAGTGCCGTGCATATGAGGAAGAAATGGGACGTTTGTATGAACTGCACTATCACTCCCGAGAGTATCATACCCGCAGGCGTTGCAGCAGAAGCCAATGCCATGACCACAGCGTTCACTCTGCCCTGCATCTTTAAAGGCACTACGGTCTGAAAAATTGTCTGAGTAGACACATTAGCCACAGGTATGCAGAGAGCCATAAGAACACCGCCAGTCGCCATAAACCAGAACAAGCCCATTGGCGTCAAAGCTACAACGGCATAACCTAAAAAGACAACATAAATCGCAACCGCAGTCGCCACCATCTTACGCTTAAATCCACGCATCATCGTCATTAGCAAACCGCCAGCAAGAATGCCGCCTTCGAAAGACGCCATAACCAATGCCAAATCCTTAACTCCGCCCAAATGGTCAAACTTCACAAAGTAAGGAAGCAGAGTAGACACAGGTGTAAGCAGAAAATTCAACATGGTCGCCAGAATCAATAAAGGCAGAAAACCCCTTGTGGCTCTAATAAAACTGAACCCTTCTTTGAAATCAGCGTTGAAAGAAGAATCGCGCACCACCTGCTCGCTTCTTACTGAGGGGATTCTGACAATCAAAAGTGGAATTACAGCCACGGCAAAAGTCGCCACATCAATCCACAAAACCTGATAGACCACCCAAAAACTCAGCAAAACCGCAGCCAAAATGGGACCA
>DATKLC010000021.1:0-26426 GCA_035542635.1 Candidatus Krumholzibacteriaceae bacterium
TGGCGGTGTTGGCGCTGCAGGCGTTGCCAGAGCGGAAACATGCAGAGGCTTGATTATGCGTTTGTGGGAGGAGGGTTTTTTTGTGGTTGCGAGGGGTTTAAGTGAGGTTCACATGGAGATGGCTAAGCGGGGTTTTCATTATGATCGCACGGCTGTGGCGCATGCGTTGATTGATTTGGTTAAGGATGGTGTTTTGTCGCGTGATGGTAAGCCGCGAAGGTATGTTTACGCTCAGAAGCGTCCGCCGCCAGTGAGTGTGCAGAAGCAAGCATCAGATGCGAGTAAAAGGGCTAGTGGCGCTGCTGTGGTAGTAAAGCCCAAAGAAGAAGCCAAGAAATAGGCGTTTTCTGTGCTGTGCGCACACACAACAGTTGTTTCTAGACCTTTCTAATAGGCTCCAAATAGGCGCTTCCTCTCCCTCTGTGTGTATCTGTGCGCAACGCCCCCTACCCCCCTTCACTATATGATCCAAATATGAATAGCACGAATTAGCACTTTTTGGCACTTTTTCTCTAAAAGGAGTAGAGATATGGGTTAGAAACCCATACCTGCCTCTCTGTCCCATAACTCTAATCTATCTGACTAGAATTTAGCTTTTAGGTTTTCCCTCGCACTTAAACGCGCGCTGCCTTGTCCCGCTATTATGGGTTAACCGGATAGACTAGAAGTTTAATGTTACGTGCCATAATATGCCTCGTCTTGAAATTGAGCGCGCGTCATATATGACCCCTTGCGACTGTAACCGCACAGCAGCACTCAGCCACCCAAATCATTTCGGGACAAACCATGGCGCTTAATCATTTAAGGTTCTTGTGGTCGTGCGGCTGTGGAAACCAAGAGGTTTTGGCATGCCCTAAACACCGTGATTTTATTGTGTGTGCATAAGAATCCAATAAGAACAGGACTTTGGAAAAAAACAGAAAGCCGGTAGCCCCTTTTTGGATTCCTTCAGATGCAAATGTGTACGATGTTAAAGTTCACACATGATGACAACCAAATGCTAAGATATGGCAAGAACAAAAATTAGCATTGAAATAAGATCAGACGATAAACGAAAAAGGATCAGATACTTAACAACATAGCTAAGGCTGAGACGATTAGGCAAAAAAGTCCGAGAAGGAATGCCACAGCTGCGCTGGTCCAGAGTGACCTCTTAGTTGGATAAATGCTGAAGAAGAATATGAAGAAAGCAGATGATAGGAACATGATAGCACCTAATAAGAGTCCAAATCTCAATTCTCTTGGAAAATCGCCGATCTTGAGAGCTGCGAGGCTCAGCGCTGCTAGGGTACCAGGAGCGGACGCGTTTCTTATTGGTTTGATCAGGTTCTCGAATTCATCGCTCATGCGGACACTTTCTTGGGATTTGAGACGCTAACAAGTCATTGGTTCTAATGCATCTGTTGTTAGCATAGCATATTTTATTTTTTCTATCTAATCACTTCGTCCTTTCTTTCCTCTAATCCAGCTTCTGATCCCCATGTCAGCCTTCTCTTTTTCTTGGTGTTTCGCTGTATCTTCTTTAGTATCCATCTTGGAGTGCAGTGTGATTCCCCAGCAGCTGAAGGCATGCGAATAAGGTTCCTGCATTAGATGAGTGAATGCCATCTCACCAGGTGCTAAGAACCCTATTACTTGAGTTGACGAAAGCCCTTCTTTAAATATCTCAGCCTCCGTTCCCGACCTGATTCCCGTTATCAGTTCGCCAATCCTCCTGTTAACACATGAAACGAGAATTGTGACATCGTTTTTCCCAAAGCCTTGGTCTGCCCTGAGCATATCGTACAGTCGGCGAGCCTCTTTTCCTATCCCTTTATAATCTCCTCCAGTGGCGAGGTAACCGTTCATCTCAGGATTATAACTTCGGATCGGAAACATGAGTTCAAGATCTTCTCCAACCACTCGCATAACAGGACAACAAGTATAGTTGCCAAAAGGGAAAGCAAAGGCATACCTCGCCAAAGCAGGATTGAATATTAGCACATTTCGCTGTGCAAGAGCTCCGGAAATCATTTCATCAGAGGCTTTTCTATCGATCAGAGGCAGGCCTTTCTCCTTAGACAGTTGAGCATCCAGTTCATAAATCATTTTGGCAATCATGGCGCAAGTGTTCTCGTTATCAATATGTCCAATATACTTGTAATGAGGCTCCTTCTCAGCGAAGTGGAAGGTATGTTGACTTCCAAAAATCAATCCTTCAGTGCCTAGCGCGGCACCCGTAGAGACTTCAGATAAGTTAGGAATCAACCCGCACACAGATTCACCATCAAGAACCTTAAACTCTAGATGTTCTTTCAATCTCCCATAGAATTGACGACAAAGCTTAGAGGCTAATCCATCCCCGCTGGCTCCGCCTATCACATTCATTATTCTGGCTTCGCGAGTGCCGCCCATAAAGTGGGCAATCCCCTCTGCCAGAAAATGCTCGTAGCCAGGGGTGTCAACCGTCGACCCATGGGTCAACACAAGCAGAGTCTTCTTCATACGGAGATGTTCTTTGCTCGTTGTCTGTTGGCTAAAGTCAACCCATGCGTCGCGAGCCATTTCCCTCCCCTGTTCTCCAGCTTCCTCTGCTGTGCGAAGACCCCAGCTTCGTCCCACCCCAATCGGCAGACTTGTAACCAAAGCCAAAAGAGACACGCCGTTATTTCCAACTCCCGAAATCTTGTTCAACATCAAGTCTTCGTTTTCTAATTCCCCGCAAGTCGTATGACCAATAAGCCTGAGCTGGCTTCCAGCGCAGTTCTTAAACCTGTTCTCTATGGCTCTCAGAATTGACTCACATATCAGGGTGTCCTTCTCCTGAGGCGCTCCCCTATAGCTTACGTACAATATCAGCAGTTTTACGTCTTCCAAACCGTAGCCCCTAGCCGGAATGTCTCTCTCGAGTTTATCGAGTGTCATTCCGATGAGCTTCTGCGCCTCTTCTGGACTGTTTCTTCTCCTCAATTCCGATTCTCTTTGTGAGTTGAGTTCCAACTCATTCATAGTGTGTGCGTGAGCTGCAAACCCAAAGAAAAAATCGTGTGCGCTGATGTTCTCACCTTCTTCTAGTTATTACTTGGCGGCTCACCATTTAAAAAACTTAACCAATTTCGCAGAAAAAAGGATATTCGTTAACGGAGAATCTGTGTTTTCTTTTGTTGTTTGTTGCTTTGGTGAAGTTTAAATGTTTGTTTTGGTAAGAGTTGATACTTCCTACGTGGAGAGATGGGCGTTGGCTGAGTATGATGCTGTTATAGTTGGCGCGGGGATTTTTGGGCTTTCCACTGCGTATCATGTTAAGAAGTTGAAGCCGCACGATAAGGTCTTATTGGTCGATATGATGGGAGCCCCTGGCCAGGGAAACACGGCTAAGAGTGCGGCTATGTTTAGGTGTTTCTTCTATTCCCGCACGAACCTGACTTTGGTGGACACTTCTGTGGAGTTTTACCGTTACGTTCATGAGAAACTCGACGCGGATTTGAAGCTCAGGTGGACGGGATATTTGTGGCTGTTTTCTAACGAAGACTACAAAGACGCCGAGCCCGTGCTGAAGAGCATGGCAGAACGAGGCTTGGAATACAAGATTTATGACGAAAAAGAACTGACTGAAAAACTCAAAATGACCACGTGTGTCACAGCCGACGAAGAAGCACAAATGATGGGACTCGAAGACGCAAACGTCGGCGTGCTCGTGCCCAAGGCAGGTTCTATAGACATAGATGAACTCGTGAAGTTTTATGAGGCTGAATTCAAGAAAATGGGCGGCGAAACAAGATATAACACGCGTGTGGAGAGCATAATTGTCGAACCCGAAACTTCACTTGGCATACCTGGCGAGCCGTACTTTTGGCAGAAACCCCGTGCTTCAGGAATCAAGACCAACAAGGGAATCATTAAGGCTAAGAAAACCATAGTCGCAGCAGGCACATGGGCTTCAACCTTACTAGACCAGGTGGGAATAGATGCGCCCATGAAACCGATAAAGCGACAACTATTCTCCGTAAGAGCAAACACAGAAGAACTAAAACAGTTGCTTTACACGAAAGGTTTCACAAGAGAAAACTGCATGCCGTTCACGATAATGCCCAAACCCCGCGTTTACATCAAACCCGCCTTGGAAGAAGACTCCTTCTGGTTCAGCTACGGCGACCACTTCCCACGCGGCTTTAAATTAGAAGACGACCCACAACCCGAAGAAAACTTCTACAAATACGGCATATACCAAGTCGCCACAAAATACTTCCCACAGTTTGTAGGCTGTCAACCCAACGGCGCGTGGGCTGGACAATACGCGCTGAACACGCTGGACGGGCAGCCAGTGATTTTGGAAGAAGACAACGTAATCGTTGTCGGAAGCTGCAGCGGCAGCGGAAACATGAAAGCCGACGCTGTTGGCAGAGTTGCAGCCGCTCTGTACGCTGGACAAGAATACGCGCTTTTATACGGAGACAAACAATTCAAGGTCAGCGACCTCGGGCTCAAGAAACGCAACGTGGAACCCGAAAAGCTCATAATATAAAAGGAGAAAAACCAAGCATGAAGTCTTTTAAAGTTTCGAAAAGAACAAGAACAATCGAATACGCCATCCGAGACATAATCGGCTTCGCAAAAAATCTCGAAAAACAAGACAAAAAAATCCTTTACCTGAACATAGGCGACCCCGTGAAGTACGATTTTGACACCCCAGCGTATATCAAGAAAGCGTTATGCGACGCCGTGAATTCTGGCGCCAATTGGTACGCAGCGTCAGAGGGCGAAAGAGACCTCAGAGAAGCAATCTGCGAGAAAGAAAAGAAAGTCAACAACATAGACATCGCTCCCGAAGACGTGGTGGTTACAGCAGGCGTTTCCGAAGCCATCCAAATGGTCATGGCAGCCATAGTTGAAAACGGCGACGAAGTCATGATGCCGGGTCCAATTTATCCGCCTTACATGTCTTACACGCTGTTTTATGAAGGAAAACCCGTATTCTACCGCACCGTCGAAGCCGAAGGATGGCGACCAGACATAGACGACATACGAAAGAAAATCTCCAAAAAAACCCGTGCCATCGTAATCATCAACCCCAACAACCCAGCAGGCGCACTTTACGACGAGAAGACCGTGAAAGAAATACTGGACATTGCAGCAGAGCATGGGCTTCTCGTGCTTTCGGACGAGATTTATGACAGAATAGTCTACGAGAAAAAGTTTGTCAGCACGTCTTACATAGCTAAAGATATACCGGTCGTGGGGTTGAACGGTTTCTCAAAGGCTTACTTGATGACTGGCTGGCGCTTGGGCTACCTTTACTTCCACGACCCCACGGGACAGTTGAAAGAACTGAAAGAGTGCGTGCAGAAAGAAACCCGCATAAGGCTGTGCTCAACTACACCAGTGCAAAAAGCCGGAATCACAGCACTGAGAGGACCACAAGACCACATAAAAGAAATGGTCGACCAACTCCGCCAAAGAAGAGACTACACCGTGAAACGCCTGTGCGAAATGAAAGGCATAAGCTGCACCAAACCAGAAGGCGCCTTCTACGTCTTTCCAAGAATCGAAAAAATCGGCTCAAAATGGAAGAACGACATGGAATTCGTACTGGACGTTCTGAACAACGCGGGCGTTCTCCTCGTGCCAGGCTCGGGCTTCGGCGAGGCTTACGGCTCAGGACACGTGAGAATCGTCTTCTGCGCAGATACGGATACCCTGGAAAAATCGATGGACAACCTAGAAGAATTCATGAAGAAATAAACATTATGACTATTTGATGGGTACGCCTTCGTTAGGGTCAACGACGACTTTTTGGAATTCTTCCATCAAACGCTTAGTGACGGGCCAATGTTTTCCGTCTCCAACGACTCTTTTGTTAATCTCTCTCACTGGCACGATTTCGGCTGCCGTTCCTGTGAAGAACACTTCTTCGGCCGTGAAGAGTTCATGAGGCGAAATGTTCCGCTCAATAACAGCATAGCCAAGTTTTCTGCCGATACGCATGACCACCTGCGCGGTTATTCCAGGCAACGCGCCTGTTGAACTGTGCGGAGTGAGAATGATGCCGTCGCGTACGATGAATATATTTTCCGCCACTCCTTCACACACGTATCCGGTTCTTTCCAAAGTAATCGCTTCGTCCACGCCTGCATTGTTGGCTTCAATTTTTGCCAGGATGCTGTTCATGTAATTCAACGACTTAATCTCGTGACTGGTGGCGTCTATTGCATCTCTGCGCACCCAGGCTATTATGGCTGTTATGCCCTTTTCCTTTCGGTCATCACCATGCAGACGAATAGTGTCAGTTATGACTATGATGGTGGGTTTCGCACATTTTCTCGGGTCCAAGCCCAAGTCGCCGCATCCACGGGTGACTATCAAGCGTACGTAGCTGTCGCGAAGGTTGTTCTTCTTGAGCGTGTCAATTATGGCTTTAATCATGTCCTCTTTACTAATGTCAATGTTGAGCATTATGGCATGCGCCGACTTGTAAAGACGGTCAATGTGCTCTCCAAGCTTGAAAACCGTCCCGTTATAGGCGCGTATTCCTTCAAACACGCCGTCACCATAAAGAAGACCATGGTCATAAACCGAAACCTTCGCCTCAGACTTGGGATAAAACCTGCCATCGATGTAAACCTGCGGTTCCCGCTTCTCCAAAGTTTGGCGCCCCTCTTAGAGAAGCTATAACAGTGTTTCGTCTTGATATAGGTTTTTGGGAAGGCTTCACTCTGAGCGTTAACCGTAGAATTGAGGTCTGTTCGACAACAGTTTTGGCAATGACAGGGGCTTGAAAGGTTTGTTCGCAGTCTCTTGTTTTACAGTCTTGACTAGCGCGTCTAGTTTCATGGGCTTTATTTTTCCAGATTTGCGGTCTCTCGCGGGTAAAATTTCAGAGTCTATTTCTTTCTGCCCAACAACGACTACATAGTTAACCCATTCAGTCTCGGCTTCGCGAACCTTCTTCTGCATGGTCAAAGGTCGGTCATCCACGTCCACGCGGATATTGTTCGCCTCTATCTGTTCGGCGAGTTTTTCAGCGGCTTTCTCAAACTTGTCCGAGATGGGTATTATACGCACTTGTGTGGGCGCCAACCAGAGCGGAAGCATAGGTGGTTTTCTCTTTTGCTGGTCCTTGTACGCTCTTTCCAACAATGCATATACGACTCTTTCAATGGCGCCGCTGGGTGAACAGTGCAGGATGAGTGGATATTTTTTCTTGCCCTTGGCGTCTGTGAAGGTGATTTCGTATCTTTTCGCGTTCTCCACGTCCAGCTGGTCGGTTGAGAGCGCTGAGGCTTTGTCTTGGTTGTCGATGAAGTTGGGCTCGTACTTGAATATGAAGTAGAAGAACTGCTTCTCCCACATCTCCACGAGCACGGGCTTCTTGTGCAACTTCACCAATGAAAGGATGAAACTCTTGTTCTTCGCGTAAAAATCTTTGGTAAACCGCACGCCCAACTCATAATCGTCCCTGTTGAAACCGATGCCGTTCAAAACACGCATGCACAGCTTGAAACGGGTGACAAGTTCCTTCTTTGCCTGTGGCAGATCGGCGCAGAAGGCGTGAACGTCGGGCATGGTGAATGCACGTAAACGTCTGAAGCCTGCAAGTTCGCCGCTTTTTTCTCTGCGGAAACTGTAGCGGGTTAACTCGTAGATTCTGAGCGGCAATTGGCGGTAGGAAAACTGTGTGTCGTGCATTATGAGAAACTGCCCAAAACACGCGGCGAAACGGAGGAACAACTCCTTCTCCTCGGACTTCAGCACGTATTGTCTCGCTGGAAAACGGTTCAAATAATCAGCCAAACTGGGATGGTTAAAATCGTACATGATGGGTGTCTCGACTTCCATGGCGCCGTATTTTATCGTCTCCTCGGTCACGTACTGCTCGAGCAAAGACTTGATCAAACGCCCCTTAGGATACCAACGAAAATTCCCAGGATCGCTGGCGGGCTCATAATCGGCGATTTCCAAACGCTTCATCAAAGTCACATGAGGCGGCATCTCGTGCACCGCGCGTACTTTGGAGATTTCGTACCGTGCAAATTTTCCGAGGTTTTCATGCTTTGAAAAGTCGAATTCGTCCACAGGCACAAGTTTTCCGCTGGGCTGAAGGATGTACCATGTGGATTTGAGTTTTTCTTCGGCTTTTACGGCTTCGGAGATTTTTTCCTCTTCTGGCTTTGCTTCTTTGGTTTCTTTTGTGGGTTTGAAGGTGCGTGATTGTTCGGCGAGTGGGTGTCCTTTGATGGCTATCGTGAATTGTTTGTTCCAGCCGAAGGGTGTTCGGTAGGTTTCGAGTCCAGTATCTTTTGCGTATTTCTCCAATGCCTTAATGACGTTCAAGGCTTCAGATGGCTTGGCTAAGTTGCTGCTCAAGTGTGCGTATGGATAGATGAGTACGCGTTTGGCTTTCAGTTTGTCAAGGTTGGCTTTGATTTCTTCTATGGCGTTTTTTGCCACTTTTTCATCGTCGCCCTCTTCGACGGCCACAAATAGGATGACAATGTCTTCAAATCGCTGGGTTTTTTCTTCGGTTTCTTCAGCCATGGCTATTTCTTTCTTTATCGGCTTGTACTCGATATAGTCCGAATGCAACTGTAATATGCGCAATTTATTCTGCCTCAAGCTGATGAATGTGTTAGAAAGTAGTTATAGTGAAAGGGCAAATTAGTCTTTCTAACCTCTGTACCGCCATTTTTCGAGCATCTTGTCCTTTTTAGTCGCTTTCTTATACGCCTTATAATGCTCTTTGCAGAGATAAGCGCGCCTCTCGCTGCCAACTTTCAATCCTGCTTCTGCCACTTTCGCCGCTGGAAGAGAACGGACAGCGTCTTTACCGCATCCTGAAACGCTGCATTTTACGCCTTTTGCGATCCGCCCCATTAACTATCTCTCCAATAACGCAGTTAGTCAAACGCGTCTTCTGCTTAATTCCTTTTCTCATTTTGCGCCTATAACGCGTTGTGCGTCTCTGTCGGCATACATTTTTTCAAACAAATCCATGGCACGTACGTAAATAGCCTCCTTTGTTGTATGGAAAAAAGGACCAAAGTTTTCTACTTTAAACGATGCCGCGGCAGAACCAACACAAGCACACCACAACGGGTCCTTTTTATGCAAGTATTCCGCAAGAAAAGCGCCAGCAAGAACATCTCCTGCACCAGTCGGGTCAATTAGCCTCCTTGGCGAAAAGGCAGGTATGCGATGAAACGTTTCGTCAAAGAACAGCATTGTACCTTTCTCGCCTAATGTGATGATAACAATTTTTATTCCAAAATCCCCAAGCCTTTTCATCGCAGTTTTTAAACGACTCTTACCTATAATAGCTCTGGCTTCACCAAAAGAAGACTTGTAAACATCAACTTGTTCAAGGATTCCGTTTGCTTTCCATTTTTTTAGGCTCATCTCTCCTTTCGCATCGAATTGTCGCAGGAAGCCTTGTGGGTCTAAAGACAGCACATCGGCCTTCGCTCGTAATGCATCAACAATTCCTGAGGAGATTTCGCCAGCAATCGGAGCGACGTGTATGGTCACTGTGTTAAACTCCAATGACACATCTTCGAGGCTGATAGGCGGAGCACGGCTTTTCAATAAAAGCCTACGTTTTCCGTTTGAGTATTCCAACGCGAAAGAAGTCGTGATCACATTTTTCACTCTTCTGAAACCGAACATGTCGACTCCGTCGCGCCCTAGCATATTTACATAGGCCATTGGAAAATCTGCCCCAACCTTTGATATCACGCCAACCCGTGCGCCCAGTTTTCTGGCTGAGAACGAAACATACGCTGGCGAGCCACCTAGCGCCCTCTTAAAGGCATTCGCTTTTAGTGGAAGGATGTGGTCTATGGAAAAGTGTCCAACCGTAACTATGTCGAACGCCCTCATTTTTTCACTCTTTGCATCCGATTCAGAAAGTCATTTAAGTGAGACTTCTAGCATGCAATATATAAATGCCTATTCACAATGGGTAAGAGAGTGAAAATAAGTGCCAGTTAAACGAAAAAGCCGCGGAAGGTCCAAAGGCAGCAAAGGAAAAAGCGCTCTAGTCCAGTGCAGCGGCTGCGGTGAACTCGTGCCTCGGGACAAGGCTAAGAAAGTATCCCGTCGAGTCTCGATGGTCGACTATGCGTTGGCTAAGGAATTGCGCCAGAAGGGTGCCTACATAGCGTCACCCGTGGAAACAAGATATTACTGCGTGTCCTGTGCTGTGCACCGTGGAGTTGTCAAGGTAAGGGCTAGGGACGAAAGAAAACAGCCGTGGCGAAGACACTAAACCGCAGTTTTTTTCTTCACAGCCCTGTAAAAATAGATGACACGCTGAAGAACAGTGATGTTTGTCAAGAAAGCCAAAAGAACAACGCTCCACCACAGAGCATCTCGCCAAACGAGTGCAACCAAACTCGCCACCAGCAAAATCAATATCCTTTCAGCACGCTCGGCTATGCCTATTGATTCCATTTTCACACCTGCAGCCTCGGCTCTAGCACGCACATAGCTTACGAGCAAAGTACCCGCAACAGCTGCGAATCCCCAAGAAACATCAGCGAAACCACCCAAAACAATCCCTACCAAGACCGCCACATCGGCATAACGGTCAAGCAACGAATCCAGAAAGCCACCGAAAACCGTGGTTTGTCCATACAAGCGTGCAAGAACACCGTCCAACGCATCACAAAAGCCCGAAAGCAACAAAAACAGACCTGCGGGCAACAGGAGCAAAGTATTGATTCCTGCTCTCCAATATGTAACCGCGGAAAGAAGCGCCAGCAAAATGCCTAAACCGCTTACCGCATTCGGCGTTAAGCCTATTCTGTGCGCATATGCTGCTTCGCGGGTCAAAAGAGCTTGAATTTGCTGTTTCAGTTTGGTCAGCATGGTTTCTATGGAGGTATATTTCGCAATCTTTATTTATGTCTTAAACCCGAAACCAGTACTTAGCTAACAGGTTGTCGTCTGATTGAGAGGCCTGCTAAGAGCGCCAAGTTCGAAGCGAAGTTCTAAGAAAAGCATAGGGAAAGTCGACGTAGTAGTTTTGACCAAGAACAGCCAAGAGCAGCTTGAGCGTTGCCTCGAAGCCGTTTACAAGAATGTTCCAGTGAGTCGCTTAATAGTTGTTGATGGCTATTCTACGGATAAAACATTGGACATCGTAAACAAATTTGACAAAGAACATGGCAATGTGTTGCTGATTCAAGACAAAGGAGGACGCGGCAGAGCGAGACAAATGGGCATAGAGCATGTCGAAACCGAATGGTTCCTGTTCGTAGATAGCGACGCAGAGCTCTGCAACAACTGGTTTGAAAAGGCAAAGGTGTTTATCACGCCCGAAGTGGGCGCTGTTTGGGGCATAGAAGTCTGGTCGGTGATAAAAAACCCGCGGATTCTTCGGTTGTTTTTGCAGATTACTATGAGCATTTTTCAAACGCGCGGGGGCACGCATGACTTGCTAGTGAGGCGTGATGTGGTCAAAGACATTAAAATCCCGCCTGACCTGCATTCGTTTGAGGATGCTTTCATTAAGGAATGGATAAACAAGAAAGACTACAAAGTCATCGCGACGTACAACCCATACTGCATCCATCACAGACCCTCGGTGGTCTGGAACATAAAATCAGGCATAAACATCGCCCAGAGCGAGATACGCTGCGGATTGTTCCACAAATACCCCACCCTTCTGCTTTCTTATGGTTTTTACATTGCTTATTTCGCGTACCAAAACCTACGCAAAGCTTCGCTACCAGCACTCCAGCTCGTGAGACACCCAAAAAATAGGTAAATACCTACGAGCTGTACAATCGCCAGAACTCGCGTGTACCTACGCGAGTCTAATCCTCTTCAGTATTTCGAGTAATGAATATCCGATGCCGCAGATAGAAATCAACGAACCGACGCCGATGCCGAGCCACCAAACCCAAAGCTCCATTCCAGTGATCACCGCTAAATAAGTGCCCACAACAAAAGTCACCACTAATGCAGCAACAAGGCAACCGAGAAAACGGCTTAATCTTTCCCCTGTTCCAAAAGACGAAACGATTAAAACAACGATTACCAAAAATCCTATGAAAAAGAGACTGCTCAAGACACCATTCAAAAGCGTAAGTTCACCGTTGGAAAACCACGGGCCCGCAAAGAAACCTGTATTCTGAATTACCCAAGAGAAAAGGGTCAAGCCAAATAGGGCAGTTACGAGAATGAAGGAGACGCCAACACTGAAGCTGTCTCGCCGTTTCCATGTACCTATTCTCCAAGCCAATAAACTCGCAAAAAAGTTTGCAATCGCGCCGAAAGTGATGTCCACGAGCACACTGGGTAAAGGACTTACAACGTTGCTAATCACACAGCCTACGGTAACGCCAATCACCACTGGCCAGCCAAACACAATAGATAGAGGAATCAAAGCGTCTGCCACGCGCACCTGAACCAACTGGAAACTGATTCCCGCCAGAGCGATTACGAGCGTGGCATAAAGTGCAGCGAAAACAGTCGTTAACGCCGAATCTTTAATATTCAATTTCTTTGCACCTCCACACACCCGGGGTTTATATCTCTCACGTAGCGGAACGGGTGGGAGGCACCCACTCACCCGCTACAATCTTGTGCATTCGCGTATTTTTGATTATTAAACTTATCGGCACGTCTGTAGAAACTTGCCAAAAATCATGATTTCGTATCACTTTTATTTGCTTACATCTTTTCCTAGGCGCGTGCTCAATGTAGCCCATAGATTTTTTCTATGGCTAGAATGTACGCCGCCTTTTGTCGAGAATTTCTCGTGTTTACGTTCGATTATAAAATAGCTTATATGTAGAGGTGTCTGATTTGTGTTTGTGATTTGGAGAGAGTGACATGAGTAAAGAAACGGTTAGTCGGTTTCCAGTACAGTCTTTGCTTTCAGCTAGACTACTGCTGTCTCCACGGTTGGCTGAAGGCAAAGTGTACTTCTTAAGCGATCTGAGTGGCGTGATAAGCTTATACGCCATGGACCAACGAGGAAGCATACCTGAACCTCTACTCCCAGCAGGTCTTGCTCTGCAAAACCCGCACCTGATGTTGGGTTACAACTACTATGTTTTGCCTAGACTTCACAAAGTCTTAGTAATGATTGACAAAGATGGGAACGAGAACTATCAACCATGCTTTGTTCCCTTAGAGGGTGGCATTCCTGAGCCTATCTTCGGCGACAAATACCAAAACGAACAATTGGCTTGCCTACACTGCGACATAAAGACGAACATTGCCTACTTCTTCCGAGACGACAGAAAAACTCCAGACATAGAGTGCTTGAGAGTGAATCTAGCTACGCTTGAAATAACTTCTCTTGGCAAGAGCATCTATGGCAATGCCTTCAACACCGCAAACCCTGATCATTCCATAGTCATTCTTACGGATGGCTACACAGCCGGCGACAATGTTCTTTACATTTGGCGAAAAGAAAAGCCTGAAAGACAACTCCTATACGGAATCCCCATAGAAAAGAGAACAGAGAATCAACAAGTTAAACTGCCCAACATCGGAACATGTAATTTCACACCAAATGGTAAAGGACTCCTCTTTAGATCGAACATTTTCAACGACGAAGGAAGCGCAAGCTACTTAGCACTTGACAACCCAGCAAACGTCACTGAAGTGCCAATCTCCGGAATTCGGCATAAAGGCGCAGGAGAACTCGTGGATATAAAACTCGTAGATTCGGACGTTTTTCTCATAGAATACAATATTGATGGATGTTCTTGGATGTATGAATGCCGATTTCATGAACATGATGCCTTGATGCAGTTAGAAGTGGAACGTACTCTTTGTGGTCTGCCTCCTCTTGACGAAGGTGTTCAGTTGGGTGTCGAGTTTGAAATTCAAGAAGGAAGCCCCAAACGAAACATTGGATACGTGTTAGCGTTCACGAAAGCCAGCAGTCCAGTCCAGCTTTACCTCTACCCAGCAGAAGCTCATTCAGAAGTTCCAGGAGCGCTATCCAGAGAACGCGTTTTAGGCATAGACCAGAAGTTTCTCTCGCAAGGAGAAGACGCAAGCTACACAAGCTTTGACGGATTGAGAATCTCCGCACGCCTCTACATGCCCTCCGAACATTTAGGCTTCAAAGGACCAAGACCCGTAGTCCTCTACGTGCATGGAGGCCCACAAAGTCAAGAGCGCCCCGACTTTACATGGTTCTCGATGCCCTTGATACAATTCCTGACTCTCAACGGATTCGCCGTCTTCGTGCCCAATGTCCGCGGTAGCTCGGGGTACGGTTTGAATTACATGAAGATGGTTGATCATGACTGGGGAGGCAAAGATGTGCTGGATCACATTGAAGGATTAAAAATGTTGGAGAAGGATTCGCGGATTGATTCTTCAAGAAGAGCAGTAATCGGCAGGTCATATGGCGGATATATGACTTTGACTTTAGTGTCGCGTCATCCTGATCTGTGGAAAGCCGGATGCGACATGTTCGGTCCGTATGATTTGCCCAGTTTCATAAACAGGCTTCCAGAATCATGGAAAACATTCTTCTATCTGACCATGGGTCATCCTGAAAAAGACCGCGATTTTTTGCTAGAGCGTTCGCCAAAAACCTATATGAAAAACATAAAATGCCCATTGCTTATAATTCAGGGAAGAAACGATCCAAGAGTTGTCGAAGCAGAGTCCGGGGATGTTGTTGAAAGCCTAAGGGCAAACAAGCTCGATATAGAGTATCTAGTGTTTGAGGATGAAGGGCACGATGTGATAAAATTCAAGAACAAAGTGCTCTGCTACACGAAAATTGTCGAGTTCTTTAAGAAGCATCTACATCCATAAAACCAAAATGTATTCGAATGCGGCTCTATGATGCACGAAACTCTGGTATGACTTTTTCTGCAAACAACCGGAGAGGCTTCAAACTTGTCGCATCTGCGAACAACAACGTGAAGTGCGTCACTCCAGCATCAACATAAGCCTTCACCATCTCCGTACAAGTTTCAGGCGAGCCTTTTATAGCAAATTTCCAATCCGGGTCTTCTGGCTTTCCTTGTCGCTCCTCACGCCATTGCTCGGCTCTCTTCAACGCGTCTTCTTCGGTTTCTGCGATTATGATGCGGCTCTGGAAGGTGTTCTCTATTTCCGCGCGGTCTCGCCCAACTTCCACACAGGCAGTTTCGAGCCGTGCAACTTCTTTTTTTAAGCCTTCAAGGCTTTCGAAGCCGCAGTCCCAAGCGTTTGCGTGCTTTGCAATAACCCGTAGCATCTTGTCGCCTCCTCCTCCGACGAGTATTGGAGGGTAGGGTTTTTGAACTGGCTTTGGAAGAGAAACGGCATCATTAATTGAGTAATACTTTCCTTTGAAGGTAACCTTGTCTTCAGTCCAAAGCTTCCTCATGATCGTCAACGCCTCATCCACCATTTCAACACGAATGCCCGCTTTTGGAAATGGTATGCCATACGCCAAGGCTTCGGTTTCATGCCATCCTGCGCCTATTCCAAAATTAAGCCGTCCATTTGATATCATGTCAACCGTTGCAGCCATTTTGGCTAACAATGACGGATAACGAAAGGCATTGCAGGTGACTAGTGTGCCGACGCGTATTTTCTGGGTAGCCTCTGCAAGCGCCGACAGAATCGTCCAACTTTCGAAAGTGGGTCCGTAAGTAAATTGCAGATGGTCATAAACCCAGACGGAATCGAAACCGAGCCGCTCGCATTCCAACACAATCTTCTTTAATGTTGAATAATCGGGCATTGCTTGCAGAGCTTGTACTCCAAACTTTATGTTTTCCACTTCACGCACCAACAAGTTTTATTCTTTTCAGTTCATTTCACTTTTATAACTTCCGAATTTACGCGTTCCGTTATTCTTATAAATTCAGGGTTTTCAACTAGATGTCTATGCAAGCAGAAATCGGATTAATCGGTGGCACGGGTGTTTACGACCCGCAACTCCTCAAGAACGCCAAAGAAATAAAGGTTCACACGCCCTACGGTTCGCCTTCCGATTTGATTACTGTAGGTGAGTTAAAGGGCAGAAAGATAGCCTTCGTCCCTCGACATGGAAAAAAGCACACGATAAGGCCCTCGGACATCAACAATCGAGCAAACATTTACGCTCTGAAAGAACTCGGCGTACAATGGATTCTTGCGCCTTCTGCTGTGGGCTCGCTTAAGGAAGAGTTTAAGCCCGGCGATTTGGTGTTCGTGGATCAGTTTATTGATAGAACAACCAGACGCGAACAAAGTTTTTACACTGGATCACAGGTGTGCCACATAACAGTCGCCGAGCCTACTTGCCCTGAACTGCGAAAAATCCTCACAAATGTCGCGAGCAACTTGAAAATTCGTCATCACACCACGGGAACATACGTTTGTATCGAAGGTCCCAGGTTTTCGACTAAGGCAGAATCCAAACTGTTCCGCAGTTGGGGCGCCGACGTAATCGGTATGACGCTCGTGCCTGAATGCGTGTTAGCCCGAGAGGCGCAGATGTGCTATGCATCGATTGCCACGGTCACAGACTATGACGTTTGGAAGGAGCACCCCGTTAACACGAAAGAGATTATGCGTACCATGAAGGAAAGCATCGAAAAAGTCAAACAACTAATCACCGAAGCTATACCCAAAATTCCAAAAACAAGAAAATGCGAATGCGCTGTGGCTTTGAAAAACGCATTAATCTAAGTACCCACGGTAAATATTCTGATGGTGACGCAAGAGTGGACTTGAAGTCAAAGATTAGACGGATACCCAATTTCAAGGGCGTGGTTTTCTGGGACATAACGCCTTTGTTGAAAGACAGGGAAGCCTTTAGAGAGTGCATAAAACGCATGGCGAACCATTACAGAAACAAGGAAATCGACGTTATAGTTTCCAGCGAAGCCAGAGGTTTCATTTTCGGTGCGGCTTTAGCCTATGAGCTGGGGGTTGGCTTTGTGCCGATTAGGAAGAAGGGTAAGCTACCGTCGACGACTGTTACCCTCACATACGAGAAAGAGTACGAAAAGGATACGATTGAGATTCACAAGGACGCCATCGAACCAGGACAAAGAATTCTGCTCCTCGACGACCTGTTAGCCACCGGCGGCACCATAAAGGCTAATGCTGAATTAGTGGAAAAACTCGGCGGAATAATCGTGGGTATCTGCGTTCTGATAGAATTAGAATACCTCAAGGGAAGAGAATTTCTAGGAGACAAATACGACATTTTCTCCGTGATAAGCTGCAAAACGCCAAAAAAAATGTAGCGATAATTATTTTAGCAACTTTAAAAAAACAAAAGATGCAGAGGAACATACGTTGAGTTTTTCTTTACCCACAAACGAAATCTTGGGACTGATCGCCTTAATAATAATCGGATTAATCATTATCTTCCTCATACGCTTAATCTTGATACTCATTCCCGCAGCAATAGTGGCCTTCATCGTGTGGTATCTCACTGGAAGCGGTTGGTGGGCAGGCGTGGCTTTTTTGGTAATCGCGGCGCTTTCGATACTGAAAAAATTGTGACATATGCTTACTAGAAAAGTATTTACCTTTTCGGTTTCTTCTCTTAACGGGCGGCAGGCGCTTATGAGTAATACAATAGAAACGTTTGACCTCACTAAACGATTCAACGATCTCGTGGCAGTGGATAAGCTCAACATAGCCGTGGAAAAAGGCGAAGTCTTCGGTTTATTGGGACCCAATGGCGCGGGCAAAACCACCACGATCTCTATGCTCTGTACCATTTTGAACCCCACTTCGGGAACCGCTAAAGTAAACGGCTACGACATCGTGAAACAAGCCAACCAGGTGAGAAAGTCGATCGGTATAGTATTTCAAGACCCAAGTGTAGACGACAGATTGACTGGAAGAGAAAACCTATACATGCACGCAGACCTGTACGGAGTACCGACCAGCGAACAGAAAACCAGAATAGACGGAGTTTTAAAGTTGGTTGAGCTTGAAGCTCGAGCGGACGACATTCTGCGCACTTATTCAGGCGGCATGAGACGCCGATTAGAAATCGCGCGGGGGTTGATTCATTATCCGAAAGTGCTCTTCCTTGATGAGCCGACTATTGGGCTCGACCCGCAAACAAGAGAGCACATTTGGACTTATATTCAAGAACTAAAAAAAGCACACGACATAACCATAGTTCTAACAACGCATTACATGGAAGAAGCCGACAAACTCTCTGACCGTGTAGGCATAATGGACTATGGCAAAATCGTGGCGTTAGACACACCTATCAAGCTCAAGGAAGCCCTCGAAGGCGACGTGATAACGATAAAAACCAAAGATGCCAAGAAGCTCTCAACTACGCTGGCTAAGGAGATGAATCTTCAAAACGCTCGCATTACGGACGAGACCCTTGAGCTTACGGCACCCAAAGGTGAGGCGTTGTTGCCAAGGATAGTGGACACTGCTTCACGTAACAACATAATTGTGGACGCGGTGTCGGTACGTGAGCCGAGCCTAGAAGATGTCTTTCTTCATTATACAGGAAGAGAAATCAGAGCTGAAGCTGGTAGCGAACTTCATGGAATGTCGGCGATTAGAAGGAGAGCGATTAAGTGACAGAAATTCGAGGCTTGTACACGCTCTGGCTGCGTGAGGTCAAACGCTACCTTCGAGACAGAGTAAGAATAATCAGCAGCTTTGTCCAGCCAGTGCTTTGGCTAGTAATCTTCGGCACGGGAATACGCTTTTCAGCAACAGGTCTTAGCGTGACACCTCAAGAGTACATTTTTCCTGGAATAATCGGGCAGACGCTTCTGTTCACTTCGATGTTCATGGGCATATCCGTAATCTGGGACAGAGAATTCGGCTTTATGAAAGAAATACTGGTTGCGCCCATTTCGCGTATGTCGATTTTCTTAGGAAAAATGTTGGGCGACAGCACGGATGCGGTCATTCAGGGGATACTTGTTTTTCTCCTAGGGATATTGTTGGGAATACCGTTGAACGCTGTTATGTTTCTCGAAGTACTGCCAATCATGCTTCTGATCACTTTTGGATTAGTGAGTATAGGTTTGACGATAGCGAGCTTCATTGAAAATCTGGAGAGTTTCGGCGCCATCCAAAGCTTCGTGAATCTTCCCCTGTTCTTTCTCAGCGGCGCGCTTTTCCCAGTGAGTGGAAGCTCTGTGCCAAACTGGCTGCAAATTGTGGCGAGGTTCAATCCGTTAACCTACGGCGTGGATGCCCTCAGAATCATAACTCTCGGTACAGCGTGGCAGCCAGGACCACTGTACCCTCTGTATTATGATCTTCTCATAGTAATCGGCTTCGACATCCTAATGATAATAATCGGAACACTCGCCTTCAGCAGGAAAAAATAGGCTTGACTATGTTTTTATTTCCCATTCGATAGGAAAAGTGATTTTCAGACTGATGTCTTGATGATATGCAATTGAGATTTTCTCGGTAAAGTTGCCCTTAGCAAGCAGTTTGGAAAACTCTTCCACCACTGGCTCTTTCCTTGAGCTGAAGACCACTTCACCTTGTGGGTTTGTCCAGATAGTTAATCCTCTGGTCTTGCCCTTGTGAATGAAATGCACAAATATGTTTTCTTCGTCCACTTGCAGCATACTCAACGCGTTGGGGCCTTGCAAGGAATTGAAGAACGTATTTAACGCGTCTTGGACCTCTTCTTGTTCGTTCAGTATTTCTTCAAAATAGTGCGGTATCACTTCTGAGTCTATGAGCTCGTATTTTTCAGACTCGAATACATGTTCCTTTCCCAGCTTAGCTCTGACTTCCTTGTAATTAGTCATTTTGCCGTTATGCACTGAAGCGATGATCAAGTTTGGCTCAAATTCCACCACGTACGGCTGCGTTGTTTCTCTATACTGCGCCGTACCCATAAACTCTGGACTGGGCATACGCACGTGTGCCAATAGTACTGAACCTCTTCTGAGATTAGGCTTGACAATTTCAGCAAGGCTCGCCACCGGGGAAGCGCTGATTTTTCCAACTTTCTCCGAAAATACGCTTCCGTCTGACAGCAAAACGGCTAAGCCTGCTCCGTATCCGCCGAGCGTCGTTTTTTCTTGTGGATATTTGTGAACTTCCATCTTTTTGAGAACTCGAAATACTTCTGCAATAGGCACAGTTTTCTTCAGGGCAAGACCGAATATTCCACACACTTTACTCATCGACTCCTTAAACCTGAATACTCTTGCGGTTTCACTTATAAAAATGCGATGTCACTGTCATAACTCTAATCTAGCGCGTTGTTGTGGTGTTCTTTTTCTGCATTTCGTTGTAGAGGTATTCGAAGTAATAGTATATTGTTGGGTCATTGAGTTGTTTTCTGGCTTTTATTACTCCTGTCTTCACTTTTTCCCATGCTCTTGCAACTGCGCCGCCGAACAGATCTTCAACCATCCTTGTGTCTAACAGTTTTCTTTGAAGCAGAATGCCTATTCCCTCGAAGAACAGGCAGACTTGGTTGACTTGGCGGAATCCGACTTTTGTGTCGAAGTCATATATGTCATCTATAGTCTCGAAGTTGCTGGCTTTATTTCGTACTTTTGCCCATGCGTCCTGAAACTCGGTGCTACTAAAAGTGGCATACAACCTCATTACAAGGTCTGTTTGTCTTGTTCTAGTCTGATGCCTCACCTGGAAGGCGTAGTAGATGACTCCTGCCACAACGCTTGCGGATGCGATGGCTATTGAGATGGTAGGTACGTCGACCATTTCTGACCCTCACATTGCCGGAATAGAGTAGTTTGGCTTGTTTCGGCATTAACTTTTTCGCAAAATTGGATGTTTCTTCGTTATTCGAGCCAAGCGTCTCTCTGTCTATCCTGCCACTCGATTATCCTGAGCGTTTTCACATCGATGTTGGTGAGCCATTTTTCTTTCAGCGCATAAGCCTTGTCGTCGTTCTCAAGATAATCCACGAAGCTCTGCCAATCGTTGAGAGTCTCGAATTCGAAAACCATCGCACGCCCATAATAATACGTGTCTCCTCCGAGTGCTTGAGCGTAGTATCTCATAGATTTCAGCTTTAGGCGTTTGGCGTTCTTGCGCCAGTGGATCATGTTTTTCTTTAAGTTTTCATCGTGCTGTTCCGTTTTGCCGTGAATCATGGTCCAAGTTACGATTATGAACGCAGCCATAGGCGATTCCTGGTCATTTTATCAATTTGGCTTGTGTATAACTTTTCCGTAGAATCAAAGATTGGTTTCAGAGGGCATAGAGAATTTCAAGGGTTTCATCTTTTGAGAATGCTCTTCTTTCTTAGCCAGAACCATAATCCCATGTAGAGTAAAAGGTAGATCGTGATGCTCACACCGAATAGTGCTGGCATGTAAAGGCCGAAATTCTCAAGGAGCATCAGCACTACGATTCCAACAAATGGAGCAGCGAAGAATCCCAAGGCAAACAGGATAGAAGGAATAAGCGTGGGTCGAACTCGAAGCTGCTTCTGTGAAATAAGCGTTCCAACAAACATGCCGAGTAGTATCAGACTAGTTGCTGAAAGCCATGGTATCAAAGTGTCAGCTTCGCTTCCCAGCATGTTTGAAAGTCGAAGAAGCAATAGGCAGAGAGAGATCAGAAAGGCAAATGTGCATATCCAGATGAATTTTGTTAGGTTCATTGTGCCTCCCAAAGATACTCTTCTCAGCGACTTATTTAAGACAATGGCAGTGCCAGAGCGTTGTTTTCTGTGAGCACGCACACGGCAGTAGACTAGACCTTTCTATTAGGCTTCAAATGTGCTCCAAAGATAATGGAGGAATTTTTGGGTATACTTAATTGGGAACATAAGTGTTTTGTACTTGTAGACTAACTTGTATGGGTGATTAGGAGGGAAGTGAAATTGTCAACTACGATTAGTTCTCCGCCTAAGGAAATCAAGGATGAACTAGACAAACTGTGCGAAGTGCTTGACAAGGATGTTCCTGCTAAAATTCCTGACCGCAACCTGCTGATTGCTACATGGAACATACGGGCATTTGGTGGCTTGACTGAGAGTTGGAAGGCTGAGGAAAAGGACAATCCGAAACGGGATTTTCATGCGTTGCGCTGCATTGCCGAAATTGTTTCTCGTTTTGATGTGATTGCGTTGCAGGAGGTGAAGGGTGATCTAAAGTCGTTGCGTCATATGCTCAAACTCCTTGGACCCGAGTGGGGATTTATTTTGACGGATGTGACGAAGGGCGCTGCGGGTAATGACGAGCGTATGGCTTTTGTGTTTGATACTCGTAAGGTGAGGATTTCAGGGTTAGCCTGTGAGCTTGTGGTTCCGCAGGAGCAATTAGCCAAGGTTGGGCCTGATGCGTTGAGTAGGCAGTTTGCTCGGACGCCTTATGCGGTTAGTTTCTGGTCTGCAGGGAAGACTTTCATTCTTGTCACGTTGCATGTTATTTATGGGGAAAAGGCTAAAGAGCGGGTGCCTGAGCTTAAGGCGATTGCGGAATGGATGAGTGATTGGGCTAAAACAATCAACGAGTGGGATCATAACCTCATTGCGCTGGGAGATTTTAACATTGACCGAAAAGATGACGAGTTGTATAAGGCTTTCACGTCTACTGGGCTCTTCGTGCCTAAGGATTTGCAGAAGCTTCCGCGCACCATTTTCAGCGACCCAAACAAGCCTGACTTGAATCAATTCTATGATCAAATAGCTTGGTTCATGGGTGAAAACAAGGTTCCTGCGTTGTCACTGAAGTATTCTCAGGGAGGCAATTTTGACTTCACCAAAGCGGCGCTGTCGTCACTTAACTTAACAAAGCAGCAGCTTTCATGGCGAATATCTGATCACTATCCGCTGTGGGTCGAATTCCAAGTAAGAGAATAGAAAAGTGATGAACGGGCGGTGTGTGTTCTCGACGTATGCCTAGACCTTTTTATTAGCTTCAAATAGGCTAGGTGTTCTTTGTGGGTTTTTTGAGGTTGAGTTTCATTATGTGTTCGTCGTCGTCCATTTTTCCTGTGAATTCGAAGCCGTATTTTTTGTAGAATTTGTCGGCGCTGCCCTTCGCTTTGACTGTGGAAAGGTACAGTGCTTTTGCCTTTGGGTTCTTCTTCACACGTTTTATTATGAGTTCTAGTGCCTTTTTTCCGTATCCTTTGCCTTGGTGTTTGGCGTCTATCATGAATCGCCAGAGGTAGTATTGTCCGCGTTTGGGGTTTTCAGCCAACATAACAAAGCCAACAGGTGTCCCGTCGGCGTATATCGCGCGGAACCATGCCTTCTTTGTGAAGTAAGCCTGTGCGATGGAGACAGCGTTTGGTGCAACGAAATGCTTCTGTTCTTCGGAGACGATTAGGTTGCAGATAGTTCTGACGGTTTTTGCTGTAACCTCGCGTAGGCTGACTTTTGCATCTTTGCTTGGAGTGATATCGTTCATCGTCTTTCACACCTAATCATTGCGCTGCTCTTTTTTCTTCATCTGGTTGTAGAGGTATTCCCAGAACTTGAACATGTTGGGGTCGCCAGAATCTTTCCGCATGTCTGCTATGAGTGGTTTGATTTGTTCCCATGTTGATTCTATGATGTCGCCCCAGAAGTCGTGTACAATGTCGGCGTCTACCAGTTTTCTGTTAACAAGGATGCCTATTCCTTCGAAGTAGTTGCCGAGAATCTTCATCGCCGTGTGTTCTGGTTTTTCGGCGTATTTTTTGAGGTAATCGTCGTAGTTTTTGTATTCGATGGAACAGGTTTGGGTGATTGCTTCTTGCATTTCTCGGGCGTTCATGTTGAACCATGGTGAGAGTCTGAAGAGGCTTTCTGTTTGTCTCAGTCTGCTTTGGTGGCGGATTTCTAGGATGTAGTAAATGACGCCTGCGAGCACGCCTGTAGAAGCAATCATGATAGAAATGGCAGTTATGTCGACCATTTTTGATACCCTTAGTTGCTAGAATGAGTTAGTGTTGATTCATGTGGCTATAACTTTTCCGCAAAATCAAAAACTGGCTCGGTATAGGCTCGGGTTTTTTGGGTTGTTAGAGTAATTTTTCGTAGAGTTCTCCAACTACTTTCGGGACGCCCCAGCTTTCCACGGCTTTGCCGTTGACTATGCGCATGATGGTTACGGTTGTCAGTTCCATCTTTTTGCCTGATTTGGTTGTTCCTGTGATTTTCCAGTAGACCCAGACTTTGTCGCCTTCAGCGATTATGTCCTCGATTGTTCTGTGAAAGTCTGGAAAGTCCTTGAAAATCTTAATGTAGAATTGTCTAACGTCTTCTCTACCGCGTAATTGATTTGTGTGGTCGATGTAGTCTGGTGCCATGAATTCGTCCAGTACGCTTAGGTCTTTCTTGTTTATGGCTTCGTTCACCTTGCGAAAGAGAGCCTTATTCTCATCCAACGACATAGAACATCATCCTCTCTCTTTTTTTTATCAATCCTAATTGTCTCTTTCTGGCATTTAATAGTTCTTCAAGTATAACTTTTCCGCAGCGTTGGTGGTGATTGGGTGTTTGTTTTATGGCGGGTACCCTATGAGTGGTGGTTTAATGCCCATCTGCCAGAACAACGCGATTAATTCGCCTCGATGATGAACTTCCTCTTCGAAAACATGAACTAAAATATCTTCGGCGGTCACCGTTTCAAGTTTGCCATTTCTCCTGCCCTGGTACTTTTCCTTTAGCTCCTCTGGAGACAGCGACTTGACATATTTGTTCATACGATTCTCCACATATTGCATGTAATCTCCTATTTCTTTCAAAGTCTTGTATTCCTCGAATTTCTTCTTTGAACACTGGTCTTCTTTTTGAAGGAAATCCAGCCAGTAATCTGTTGCATTCAAAGTGTGGATGAAGATGTTTCTAATCGAATGGAAACTTGCTTCTCTATTCTTCGTGAATTCATCCCACGATAGTTTGGCGAATGCCTTGAAGAAGGCACGTCTTTCAGCATCATTATATGCTAGAAGGTCCTTAATGTCAACCATTCACAGCACCTCAAGTTGTGATACAGTCGTTTCGTTGCAGCTATAACTTTTCTGTTTTTTGGGAGAAACGAAAGAATATTTCATTTTTGTCTTTTTTGTTGTATGTATTCTTCTACCCATTGTTTGGCTACGCTGTCTGGCACTTGCACGGGCGGATGCTTAAACGCATAACTACACATACTAGTCAATACTCCGCCTATTTTCCTGTCCAACGCCAACTTAACAGCCCTAATAACGTCTATCACCACACCCGCACTGTTGGGCGAATCCTCCACCTCCAACTTGCAGGTAAGCGTTATGGGTCTGTTCCCAAACTTTCTACCCTCAAGATAAATGTAACAAATCTTCTTGTCACCCAAAAACTGCACATAATCCGACGGACCAATACGTGTAGGCACCTGATATGGAATAAGGCTCGTAACCGCCTCGGTCTTGCTAATCCGCTTCGTCTTAAGCCTATCCTCAACCGTCATGTTCAAGAAATCCGTATCCCCACCCAGATTAAGCTGATACGTCTCATCGATTTCAACGCCCCTGTCCACACACAACTGCGCCAAGACCCTGTGCAAAATCGTCGCGCCCAACTGACTCTTAACGTCATCACCCGCAATGGGCAAGCCCTTATCCTCAAACCGTTTAGCCCACGCAGGGTCAGTAGCGATAAACTCGGGAATACAATTCACAAACGCACACCCAGCATCCAAACAAGCCTCAGCATAAGCCCGACTAGCCGCGTAACTCCCAACGGGCAAATAATTAATCAACAAATCCGCATCGGCTTCACGCAAAACCTCAGCCACATCCACAGGCTCCGTACCTTCACCATAAACACGAAACGGCTCACGCATATGAGGCGCCACACTGTCCAGAACAGGACCAGCCATCACCTTAACACCTAAACGCGGCACATCACAAAACTTCACAGCCACATTCGGCTCAGCCCAAATCGCATCCGCCAAATCCAACCCAATCTTCTGCTTGTTCACCTCAAAAGCCGCAACAAAACGTACATCCCTGACATGGTAACCGCCAAAATTAACGTGCATAAGCCCAGGCACCTTTTCCGTTTCCTTAGCGTTTTTATAGTATTCTATGCCTTGGACCAGAGTGGACGCACAGTTGCCCACGCCCGCGATGGCTACACGAATTTCGCCCAACACATATCCCTCACAATTAACAACAAATTCAACGTAAGAACCCAGCACACCCTCTTAACTTTTTCCAGCAAACCTCTGCAAAAACTTGATTAACACCAAAGACCCTAAAAGATAAGCCAAAAGCACGGAGCATCTGAAAACCATGGAAAAAGAAAAGCAAGTGACGATTAAGTATGAACCGTTCAAAGAAGTCGTCGTCATGGAATGCACCAAATTCCCATCCGCAGACGACTTGGCAAGGTTCACAAACATAATCGCAGGCGGCAAAATGGCAGGCTTATACTGGACAGACGGCGTAGCGTTCCTGTACTTCCCCTTAAGCATAAACACCGAACTCACCGCAAAAGCCCTCATCGAAGAAGGCAAAGTCTACTGGGCATTCCTCAGCTACGCATTGATGCCAGAATTCAAATCGATCATAGAGACAAAAGAAAAAAT
>DATKLC010000022.1:0-27891 GCA_035542635.1 Candidatus Krumholzibacteriaceae bacterium
ACCTCTTTGTTGCGGGTTTCATCGGCTCCCCTGAAATGAACTTTGTAGAATGCACTCTAGTTAAGGAAGAAGAGCGGCTGTGCTTAGATGCAAAAGAATTTAAAATATCGTTGCCAGCCAGAATTCTTCCCAAACTCAGAAACCACGTTGGCGAGCAGGTCATAATGGGCATCAGGCCCGAAGATATCTATGAAAGTGAATCTGTCAATGGAACCTTGCGGGAAAATGCAATAAAAATGACCATGGATCTGATTGAACCTATTGGTCCGTATCTGCTTCTACACCTCAGATGTGGGCAGGTTTCACTTGTAGCAACAGTCAAAGACACTAATGCGAAAACAGGACAAGAAGTAATCATGGAAATGAATCTTAACAAGATGCACTTATTCGATGAGAAGACGACAAAGGCGATAATGTAACCTTCAAAAATTATTTATTAGAGAGAAAAACAGAGAATGTAGATGCCTTCTTCGTTTTTAGTGCCAGTCGATTAGGATTTTGTTTGTTGCGTCGTTTATTCCCCAGCCGTAGCCGAAGGCGATGATGAAAATGCTGAATTGTCCACTGGTTGTTTGTGGTATGTTGAAAGCTGGCAATGTAAGCATGGCTACTATGAAGCTTATTATGAGCGCTGTTATGCATGTCCATGTGTATTTCTGGTTCCAAACGAGCGTGCTATCATTCTTTGTCTCTGCGTCCGCCATCTTGTTCAAGTACGGCAATAGCGTGCGCAATGATACAGCAACCAAGATTCCCATGAATGCTGTCAAAAGCGAAACATCCATATGTTTACACTCCCTCCTTACCAGTTGACAACTCCCAGCCGGCTTTCACAAGCATAGCCCTCACCTCTTCGGCGTTTACGGCGCCTGATTCGAAGGCCTTTAACACATCCTCTACGTTGAGTTGCGGTTTCTCCGGTTGTTCCCATTGAAGGCGGCATTTTGCTTTTCTAGCATCCATGCCAGCTTGATTCACGATTGGTGCAAAGACTTCGCGTTCTACGATGCGTTTGATGAAGCGCTGCAGGGCTAATACTTTGCGTTCTGCTATCTGTATTGCTGCTTTGGCGGATGCTTCGGTGAAGCCTGGTGTTGTGAAGAGTTTGGGTAGTGGTGTCTGCAATCCTAGCAGGTATTGGTTCCAAACGTGTTCAACGTAGGCATCGAACCTGCTTCTCGGGTCGACGCTTACAACTTCCACTTCGACAGGCGTGTTTACGACAAACCTTGCGCCTTCTCGAGGCATGGATTTTAGCATGGCGGCGTATTCTGAGATTCTGTCGTTGGATAGGCCTTCGAATTTCCAGATTTCGGTTGGGCCTGCGTGTTTGCGTATGATTTCTGTCATGCTTTTTTCCATGTTTGCCTTCATGGTTGCGAAGCTTGGGCGTGTTTCGGTGTTTGTGAGTTTTAATTGTTCCGTGAGCGTGCGTAAAACGCCTGTTCCGAACGCTTCTCCGTTTAGGGTGTTCCAGCGGAAATGGATGATTCTGTCGGGGTCAAGAGTGATGTTGCCGTAGCTGAAGCTTTGCTTGTAGCCTTGTACGTCGCCGTATGCATCTCGAACGATTCTTTCCAAGCTGGTGATGGGTAGAATTTGCAGGGCTTCGAGTCTTTCAGGCTCGAGCTTTTCCCAGAAGCAGTTGCCAAACGCGACAATTTCTCGGGCTGTTTGTAAGAGTAGCTCATCCAAATGTGTGATTTCGTTGAATGTGTCGACGATGGTTTTTGCTTCAGGCACTTCTGCAGTGGTGTAAAACCCAGCGCCCACAGCTTGATCGGCTAGAAAATCTACAGCTGCGCGTGCGGCTGGATCGGAGACATAAATGGTGAGCAGGGTTTCGAAGGATGTGGGTGGAGTTTCGCCAGTTGCTGTTCTCCACGCGGGCAACATTAAGCCTTTCTTTTCAGCAAGTGCTTCTTTCTTAAAGAGCTCTTTCAGTTTTTGCCATAGTTGGCTCAAGTTTTGCACCGAAACTAAGCATCCTTGAGGCGCCTAATATGGAGCGATTGCGTGCAGGAACAATATTGTTTATTTTTACTTTCACTCGGGTCTCTCTGCTTGGTTTTTTGTTGTTTTGTCGGTTGTTTTAAATGCGTGTGATGTGGGCATGTTTGAGTGTGTGAAGTGTAAGGCATATGGCGAAGGCTGTTGAGAGGTGCAGGAATCCGTGGAACGCGCAATGTAAGAATGCGGATGTTGAGTTGTATATTTCTTTTAAGGGCGAGGAAGTTCCGATTTGCAGTAAGTGTTGGCGTAAGCTTGCTGAAGCCGATGTGGAGTGGTGAAATGCCATGAGCGATGGTACAAGGTTTAACATGAACATGGCGCGTACTTTGGTGGGCAAGAACGTGAACGTTTACCTCAAGGATGGTTCAGTCATTCTTAACGTCAGGGTTGTCACAGCCAAGAGCGAGAAAGGCAATGGTGGCCCAAACATTAGTTGCAGGGCTTTGAAACAGAGAAAGCCTTTGAAAATTCGGCTCAAGGAAATTGCTTGGACGGAGCAGTTGAATCCTTATTTTGCTGAGCGTGCCTGAACGGGGCTTTTAGGATGAGTTATCAGGAAGGTTTTGAGGATTCTTTGGAGCTTTGTTTGCTTGAGGTTAAAAAATCCAAGAGTAAAAAGGCTGCTTTGGATAGGATTCAGTATTTTCTCGGTTTAGTTAAGGAGCACAAGTTTGACAGGATTAAGGAAATGATTGGTGCCTTGAAGTAGGCTTTTCTCTGTTTGTGTATCTGCTCAGCGCCCCTCTAGACCCGGTTCACTATATGATCCAAATATGATACAAATATGCTCAGCACTATTCAGCACTTCTTAGGCGGTTTTCGGCTGTGGAATTTGTTGATGTCGCAAAGCTTTACTGTTTGTTGATTCTATACGGTTAGTGAGGTACAGCTTGGGATGGTGTTGTCAAAGACTCTGAAAGCAGTAGTGCTTGTCATTGTAATTGCCTTGGCAGCTTTTGTCGTATATGCTGCCCTCACGTATCCCAGAACTGTGGTAAGCTTCCCTGTCTCTTTCACGGCAGGTGCTGAGACAAAAACAGAGCAGTTTGACGTGCCATTGTTGCATGAACAAGTGCAGGTGGAAATAAGCATTCAAAGCGGCACAGCCTTATGGCGTGCTGAAATAACGTCTGAAAATGAAACGGTCTGGATTCACGCTAACACACAAACGGGTCAAACCACCTATATGAGCAATTGGACTCCAATAGCTGCTGGGAGGTGCAACTTCACGTTTGAGACGATTGGCATCGGGTCGGTGGAAGCTACAGTTCAAGTTACGACGAAGGGTGGTTTCTGGTAAAATATTTTTGTCTTTTTATGTAAAAGGAAGAGGATTTTGGAATTCTTCTAGATCTGCAAGTGGACTGGGAGTCTACTTTGTGGAAATGTTTTTATTGTTTCTGCTTTTGGGTTTGATTTGAGGGTTAAGACATGCTTACCGTTGTCCTCGCCGAGTCTGCGTTGGAGCCAATTCCGAAGCAGTTGTGGAAGCATCCGTTAATCAGAAAATACGTGCAGAAGCGGGGAAAAAACTCGCGGTTTCTCTTGTTAGACCGTTCTTATCATCATGCTGCCATGAAAACGCTGGACGAAGCCGAAAAGAGAGGACGCCCTGACATTGTGCATTTTTCGTTGCTCGAACTGTTAGGTTCGCCCTTATGCAAGGAAGGACTGCTGCAGGTTTACATTCACACAATAGGCGATAGCGTAATTTCAGTCGATAAGGAAACGCGGTTGCCGAGGAATTATAACAGGTTTCTCGGGCTTATGGAGCAACTTCTCGAGTTGAAACGAATTCCTCCAGAAGGTCCATCTCTGCTCACTCTAACCGAAGACATGACTTTTCCACAGTTGATGGAGAAGATAAGACCCGATTTCATTGTGACTTTCAGCAGAAAAGGCACAGCCAAGACTTTGGAGAAGACGGTTTCCGAATTTGTAAAAAAGAAAAATCCTGTTGCGGTTGTCGGTGGCTTTCCTCACGGCACACTTTCTGAAAACGTCACCAAGCTAGCCGATGAAGTAACTTCGATTGACCGCGAAATGCTGGAAGCATGGATTGTGGTCGCAAGAGTAGTCTACGAATACGAGAGGCAGATAGGACTTCCTCTAAAGCGCTTGTCACATGGATAGTGATAAAGCTATTTTTACTTGCTTACGCTGATATTTCAAAAGGAGAATTAGAGGAAAAGTGGGTTCAGGTTTTTAGAAGAATTTTCGTTTCTTCTTGTCATGCTTGCTCTTGCTTTCGGTAAAGGTCTCTTGCTCGACTGTTTCTGGTTCTGTCGGACCTGCGAATGAAATAGCTTCATCTTCTGGTTCCTCTGGTGTCGTTTCTGTGGCTATAGGCGCGGTTTCTTCAGTCTGCTGAGTTTCAGTCACTGGTGATTGGGGTTTTTCCTGTTCATGAACTTCTGGCTCTTGCGATACTTCTCTCAGTTTTCGCTCCAACGTATCTAATTTGGACTCCAACTGACTTATGGCTTCTCGTGCGGCTTTGTTGTTGTTCTTGAGCTCTTCGACCGCAATCTTCTCTTCTAGAACCTTTACTCGTTCATCAAGATTCGTCTGCTTGTCGTTTAGAGAACGCGATTCTTCCTGCAATCCTGCCTTTTTGTTTTGAAGCTCTTCAAGCTCTTTTGATGTGCTCATTTCTTTCATCTAAACATGAATTTGGCGCCTTAGAGAATAACAAGGTTATGAAGGGAAAATCTGCACTCGAAATACATACGCTCTTTTCATATGCCACATCAACTAGACGCATGGCTCCTGCGCTGCGCGCTACATGGAAAAAACAAAGGAAAAAGAGGTTTTGGTGCGGTCGCCGGGATTTGAACCCGGGTCCTCAACGTGGCAGGCTGACGTCCTAAACCAGGCTAGACTACGACCGCACTTGTGTTCTCGATATTTTTTGGAGACGTAGCATTTAGCAGTTATGGTTTGACGACTAGTTTAATAGGCTAGGTTTGAAAAACATTTGTGATATTTGCGCAAGGGAGAATATGAGATGGCTATTGAACCAAAAGTTTTCACGGCGAAGGATGGACGAAAAGTCGTTCTACGTTCTGTAAAATTGGAAGACCTTGATGATTTGCTGGAGTTCATAAATTCTTTGGTCGAAGAAGACGCTGACATCGTTCGCACAGAGAAAGCTACCACAGACGAGGAGACTGAATAGCTCGGAAGGTTTCTCGCGCGCATAGAGAAGAGAGAGATAATAAATTGTGCAGCTGAAGTTGATGGAAAGGTGATAGCGAATTCTGAAATAGGAAAAAGAGAAGATCTGATAAGTCACGTGGGAGGTTTTGGGATAACCATAAAACAGGGCTACAGGGGCATCGGCATAGGCACAAAAATCATGCAAACACTCATCGAAGAATCAAAGAAAGCAGGACTAAAAATACTAGTTCTGGAAGTCTTCGACACCAACAATATTGCCAAACACCTCTACCAAAAAATGGGCTTCAAAGAAGCTGGCAGAATCCCGAAGGGCATTTACAAGAATGGCAAGTATGTCGACTTAATACGCATGACGCTTGAACTCTGAGTTAACGGCAAGAAGAATGAACCAGTGTTAAACTTCTAAAGGCTTTCCTTTTTGTTGTTTTTCTCTGCACTGGTCGAGCATGTCAACAACACGGCGTATATGAGGAATAGTAATCGAACCACCAACTATTAGCGCCACGTTCAAAGCCTCAAAAAACTCCTCGTCAGAAACACCCTCCTGAACACAACGGACAACATGATAAGTTATGCAGTCATTACAGCGCAGTACCGTGGAAGCCACCAAACCCAGCAGTTCTTTAGTTTTAACGGGCAAAGCACCCTTCTCGTAGGCACGACTGTCTAAAGCGAAAAACCGCTTAATCCCCAGATTACTGGCAGAAAGAATACGTTTATTCATGCGCTCACGGTAACGCCTAAACTCTTCAAGCTCGTTCATGCGGACCACGTTGTATTAGTTATGTTGCTTTGAGTAAAAATCCTTATTGTCCTGCGAACATCCGTTTTTTCTATGCACGCGCACATTAGAGTTAAATACTCACATGGACGAGTTCTTTTGAGGGGGTAATTTTCTTGAAGACGATAACTAAAATTGGTTTGATTCTCGTGACAATCGGATTTTTACTGTTTGTCGGACTCTTCTTTTTAATTTTGATGTTTGCCGTTGGCGGTTCTGGAAACCCTCCCCTCCCATCTCCATTAGGACAAATTGTCACGTATCTTATCAGTTTGGGAACTTTTTGGTTTGTGTTTATACTTGTGGGCGCGGTCTTTATTGCATTCGGACACTTTCAAAGAAAGCAAAGATAACCCCACATAAAGGGTCAGCGCGACCAAATTTTTTGTTCTCTACTCTTCGACCAAGACGGGATGGACAAGATGATTACAATAGGGGCAGTGAACCAGTGCCTTGTCAGGGCTTGTTCTCCAGCGTTTTTGGCAGAATGGACATTGAAGCCACGAGTTTGACCCTCCGAGAGAAAACCATTTCCGACTCCACCAGAAGACGCTGAATCCAGTGACTAACAATGCTACCGCAAGAACCACAAGATACACCAGTTTGAACTCAACGCCTGGAAGGAAAACCAGCGTTTCAGTCCACAAAGCATCCCAGAAAACCGAAAAAGGACTGCTAGCAACAGAAACTTCAGGCCAAGTTTTCCACAGCACCCAAAATAGTGCGAAAAGTCCCAAAAACCAAAGCACGAAGCTGACAGCATAGCCCGATTTCTGTTTTCTGAGTACTTTCTTCATGTTTGATTCTCCTGCTCAAGTCTTGTAGTTCCTTTTTATTAGACTTATGAAGCCAAAATACTAAAGCCCCGGCTAACGTGCAGTCTTTCTTAAGCAAAAGTCTTTTTCAAAGAAACAACCAGAAATAACTTGTACAGGAGAATTCTCCTGCAAATCCTCTTTTTTTGGGGGGGGGAAGTTAATAATGCACGTGCTAAAACCTGGAAAAGTTGTTTTTGATTATAATTCCTTAGTTAACCAAAATCAAACGCATCTTGCCGCACCCTCTTTTTTCATGTAACGCCAATGTTGCGTTGGCTATTTAGTATGGTTTCATCGAAAACTGTTTTGAATATTGATTCTGTGTTCATAAAAGTTTAGTCAGAAGAAAGACATTCAGGACAACGTTACTGACGCGCGCATAGTGGCAAGTATAAGGCGTGACTCAGCTGAGGTGAACCGATTGAACGAAAAGATCCTAATCATCGACGATGACGCTAGTGTTAGAAAGGTCCTTTCTTCAATCCTCAGCGAAAAAGGATACTTAGTTGCAACGGTGGAAAACGGTAAACAAGCGCTTAAAGCCGCAGAAAAGGAGCATTTTGATCTAGCCCTGATTGATGTTGTGCTACCTAGCATTAAGGGAACTGACCTTCTACGGAAACTGAAGGAAAGACAACCCCGAATGGTCAAGATAATCGTCACAGGCTTTCCATCCTTAGAAACTGCCATTAAGGCGGTCAACGAAGGAGCCGACGGATACATTCTGAAACCTTGGAACGCGAAAGAACTGCTCAAGACCATCAGAAAGCATCTGGACGAGAAGGCAGCCGAATACTTGCGCATCAGGGCAGAAATTGAAGAGAGCAACAAATTCGCAGAGCAGTTCAAAAAGCCAAAAGGCAGCATTTTTTAGCACCAGTCTGAATAGCATTTTTTCGGCAAGCAGATTAGGTGTAAAGAAGTTATCAGAGATATGTAAAGACTATGAGTCTTTTAGAAAGGCATTGCTAAACGGAACAAAATAAGAACACGTTTGCGCGTGGCGTTTATCTCTAAATTAGTCTTCTCTCCACTTGAACAGTCTCACGGCAGCCACAAAGAAAACGATGGCGATTACTGCCACTACAACCAAATCTGTTGCCGCCTGAGCATAGTTGCTGTATACCATTACTGCGTTGAGCCCGTCAATTATGTAAAAAAGGGGAAGGAAACGTGCAAAGTTCTGCAGGTATGCAGGCATGAGTGAAATAGGAAAGAACGTGCCAGCGAGAAACATCATCGGAAACGTTATTATGTTCCCGACGACGGCAGCTGTCTCCGTATTCCTCGAAACCGTCCCAACCAGCATTCCTAACGAGGCGAAGAGCATTGGTCCAAGTATCAGAAACGGGATTAGCCAGACTGAAAGCACAATGTGTGCGCCAAAAGCAAACACTCCAACGACAACCATCAACAGAAACGAAGCAGTTGACAAGAGAATGTAAAACAGCACCTTTGAAGTCAACCATTCGATTTTCGTGAGGGGAGTCAGCGATAACTGTTTGAATAGTTTTATTCTCTTGTACTCGGAGGATATATTCACCAGAGAAAACATCGGACTCACGAGTATTGAAAAACCTACAAGGCCTGGAACCAGAAAGTCAATGTACTTGGTCACTTGAGAATTAGCCGTGGTCTGCGTTACGCCGATGATTGGTGTACCGTGGAAATATACTAGGTTAAACCCATTTATCACTCCAGTGAGTGCTCCGCTGACTATAGCGCTAGAACTTTGGGAGGGGTTGCTGTAGAGTATCACGTCAACGTGTTTGCCGGCAGAATAGTCTGCCGAGAAATTCGCGGGAATGATTATTCCATCGGACGCAGAATGAGCCGAGAGGTACTGAGAGAAGTTTTCAGAGTTACTCACCAGCACCAAGCTAACTGTACCTGTCTTAGTAAGGTTACCCAGAAAAAAGTTGGAGACTGGGCCTGTATCGTGGTTTTGAACATAGACGGTTATGGTGCCAGAAAAACCGCTGGAGAAGATGGCGCCGAATATGACTATAAGGATGACTGGGAATATTAGGCCGAAGAACAAGCCTGCAGAGTTTCTCAAGTACCCACGACCGAACAAACGAAGGTCAGATATAATTCTTTTTACGCTAACCATCTATCCCAGCCTCCGCTTGTCATGTGAATTGTCATTAGTATGTTCAGCTCTGATCTCGCCCTTTTCATCAATTCTTCCGCTCACAAGTTTGACAAAAACGTCGTCTAAGCTGTCACGTCGTGTATGAATATCGTGCCACTTGAGTCCTGATTCCTCGATACATGCTAAGGCTATCAGCGCATCATGCTCTTGATTGAGCGCTATGCTGATCAGACCCTTGCCCTTATACTCGACTTTCAGCTTTGTATTTGCTTTGATATAATCAGCTAACTCCTCTGTTCCGTGGATTTCCAATCTTTCCCCAGAGCCGTGCGCCTCAATGATTTCTTCAGGGGTTCCTACGGCAACTATGTATCCATGGTTCATGATGGCAACTCTGTCAGAAAGCTGTTCAGCCTCGTCGAGGTAATGAGTGGTCAGAATCACCGTCTTGCCCTTGCTCTTTAACCCTCTAATCACGTCCCAAATCGCCCTCCTCGCATTCGGGTCAAGTCCGGTAGTCGGTTCGTCGAGGAAGAGAAGTTCAGCAGAATTCACTAGTGCAAGAGCGAGACCCATCTTCTGCTTTTGACCTCCAGAAAGATTCTCAAAAAGAACTCTGCCCGAATCATCCAGCACAACTTCTCGCAATACCTGATCAGCATCAACGTTAACACCAAAAAGATCCGCGTAATACTTCACTGCTTCTTTCGGGTTTGCCTTGTCGAAAAAAGTGAAATCCTGGGGTATCACTCCGATTCTTTTATGAAGCGTGTAGCCGTTTCCCCAAGGATCAAGACCAAGCACCTTCACGTCGCCCTCGTCCCGTTTGCGCAAACCCTCCATAATCTCTATCAGTGTAGTCTTGCCGGCGCCGTTTGGACCAAGGAGAGCGAAAACTTCACCCTCATTAACTGAAAAGGAAACCCCATCAACTGCCTTCACGTCACCGTACGACTTTTTGACCGAATCAACTTCAACTGGAATCATACAAACTGCAGCCTCACATTTTTCTATACCCTTAGCAGTTTTGAATACAATTGGAAACTATCCGTCCAATTTATTGATTTCTATTTTACGGAAAAATGACTAATTTCATAGCTATTGTCAGTCGTTGTCAGTGCACAATCTGATGAGAGGCTAACGGGTTCATGTCTTTAGTTAATGATGGTGCCGAGGGCAGGTTTGAACCAGCGACCGATGGTCGTATCACCCGCAAAACCCCTCTTTTTCTAGTTCGTGGTCATCGTCGTCCATCCGTCGTCTATTGGTTGATCGCGCGCTCAAACAAACATTGGAACATGAGCGCTTATGAATGGATTGTTGTACCCCCGCTTCCGTGAAGGGAGCTTGTCGCACACTCGATTGAGGTTATTATTGCTTTTTCTCCTCCAGATTTGACGAAGCGAATTGCAGATTCAACCTTTGGACCCATGCTGCCCGCGGGAAAATGCCCCTCAGCCAGATATTTCTCAGCATCGCCAATGGTCATAGTGTCCAATTCTTTCTGGTCTGGCTTGCCATAGTTGAGTGCAACTTTATCTACATCGGTAAGAATGAGAAGAATATCCGCGCTTATCAAGATAGCGAACAATGCTGCAGTATAATCTTTGTCTATGACCACTTCAACTCCTTGAAGCGTCATATTATCTTTGGTGGTTATGACAGGTATTCCTCCGCCGCCACATGCTATGACTATTATACCATTATCGTACAACTCTTTAATGGAAACGCTTTCCACTATGGTTATCGGGTTTGGCGATGGGACAACCCGACGATATCCTCTTCCGCTATCGTTGATTATTGCCCAGCCTTTTTCTTTTCTAAGCGTTGATGCTTCCATCGCCGTGTAGAACGGGCCTATAGGCTTGGTTGGATTCTTGAAGGCAGGGTCGTTCTTGTCGACTAAGGTTTGGGTTACGACCGCTACTGTGGAGATGTCGAAGCCTGCTGATTTCAGCTCGTTGTACATGGACTGTTGTAGCATGTAACCAATCATACCTTGGCTCTCTGCACCGCAAACGTCTAGTGGCATCGGAGGTAAAGTATTCTTGGAGAGTTCATTTTTTAGGAGGATGTCCCCTACTTGGGGACCGTTACCGTGTGTTATTGCAATTTTGTGTCCTTCGCGAATGAGTTCTATCAAGATCTTACAGGTTTTCTTAACGGTATCAAACTGTTCTTCCGCAGTTCCTTTCTCTCCATGTTTCAGAATTGCATTTCCACCTAGAGCAACCAAGATTTTTTTGCTCATTTTCGACACACTTCGGGTTTTTTGGCAGCTTTAACCTCTTTCTAGTGCGCATGTCATGCAATGCGCTCCCCCGTATCCACCCGTGAGGTTCTCAAGAATAATGGGGTAAGCGTCTATATCATGCTGGTAGATTTCTTTCTTGAAGGGGAAAAATTGACCTTCATTTTTGAGGGTTTGATAGTCTTTTTTTGCTTGCTCTAATAGCTTTCCATATCTTTCTGGGTTTGCACTTGCTTCTGACGCAAGATTATTAAGCACATTCTTGACGATGCGGTCTACCTCAACTGCAAGTATTATGCCGTCTTTTATGCATAAGAAATTTGAAGCGTATGACATCTGCTCTAGAGTGGTTATGTTTATGATGTCGAAGCCTTTTCCTTTGATGAAATCATGCAGGTTTGTTTCTTCTTTTTCCTTCTTGTAGACGCCTCTTCCTTGGCGGTGGTAGACTTCAACTTTTGCCCTTTTCAAGAGCAGCTCTGAACCTACAACTACGCTGCTGGAAGCGACGTTGAAGTAAGTGTCGAGATGCATATCAATCATGGGGTCTCTTTGTTCGCCTGGAATAAGTGGATGACTCGGCTGATGAACAACATCGACTTCGTCGAATCCAAGTCCAGATTGCAGCATTTGCTCCACTCCTGAACGATTTGTTCTATCGCCCGTACCCACCAAGGCAAAATCTTTCATCGGTATGAAGTCGCCTCCTTCAAAGTTGCCCGGCTCCTGCGTTGCATGGGCGATTTTTGTGCCGAGAGTTTCCCAGAGGAATCTTGTCAAGACGGTCTCTCGGCGTCGTTGGGGTTTTGACATGTGGGACAGAAATATTCCCTTGTCCGTGACTGCTTGTTGGTCGCGCATAAAGTACAGGTTTGCGAGAGGTTCATTTTCTGTAACGTGAAGATGTATGGCTCTTACCCCTTTTCCTGCTTCAAGGTCGAGCAGGGGATTCAAGAGAAGAACGTTGAAGAAGTGTTCGGAATCTAAGACTTTGGCGTTGTCTTCAAGTTCTTTTTTGGCCCGCAGCACTTCGGCGGTGTCACCTTTGAATTTTATAGATTCGTGAGCAGTTTTGATCAGACGTTCTCTGACCTCAGATTTCCTGTCTGCGGCTTCAATTATGGATTCCTTGAGGCGAAGGACATTTAGTTTGAATTCATGTTTGAGCGTGTATTCTAATCGTTCATGTTCTCTTCTGGCTTCGTATCTGCTGAAGGCTCTTTCGTAGAGCGATGCGTACGGCTCCAGCAGACCAAAGAACATTTCTATTCCAGGCCGGTGAATCACTACTTTTCTGAGGTGGTCCCACTCTGCTCTAACTTTTGCTTCCAATTGCTCACCATTTCTAATCTGTTAGAAGAAAATCCAATATGCCAGCAGCGCCGTAGAGTTTGTTTTCACCCTGCACCCATACAACAGATTGTTTTCCTTCTATAACATCATCTGTGATCTCCAAGCCTCTGTGTGCGGGAAGGCAGTGCATAACGATGACGTCCTTCGCTGCAGTTTTCACAAGAGCGGAGTTTATCTGATAACCTTTAAACGCTTTCATCCTCTTTGCCTTCTCCTTCTCTTCACCCATACTCACCCAAACGTCGGTATAGAGAATATCGGCTTCTTGAGCCGCATCTTTTGGATCCTTGACTATCCTCAGTTCAGCGCCAGTCTTCTTCGCGATTTTTTTGGCTTTCTCAAGGATTCCTTTATCGGGATGATATCCTTCAGGGCAGGCCGCAATCATGTTCATCCCTACAGTGGCAGCGCCCAGAAGCCACGAATTGCACATGTTGTTTCCGTCCCCTATAAAAGCCAAGGTTAGGCCCTCAAGCTTCCCTTTGATCTCTAACACGGTGAATAAGTCGCACACTATCTGTGTCGGATGTTCCAAGTCGCTGAGACCGTTGATCACGGAAATCTTTGAATATTTTGAGAGTTGAACAACGGTGTCATGCGCATAAACTCTGGCGACAATGGCATCCAAGTACCCGCCCAAGATTCTTGCCGTATCCTTTATCGGTTCACCCCGGCTTAACTGAAGTTCACTTGACGGGAGATATATTGCTTGTCCGCCAAGTCTGAGTACAGCTGCTTCAAAGCTTGTTCTTGTTCTGGTTGACGGTTTCTCAAAAAGAAGCCCCACTATTCTGTTCTTGATGGAGTTAATAGTCTCGCGTTTCTTGATTTTGGCCTTCAATTCCTTCGTCCTCCTAAAAATTGAATCCAAATCTTGTCTAGACACATCTGCAACGGACAGTAAAGATCCTTTCATTTTCATATACTCTCCTTTGTTACTGTTGTTTCTTTGGTTTGGGTGTTCGCGAAGTATGCCCATGCGAAAATGAAGATGGCGAAAGCCGTAACAACCAGCATGTCATACGGCATTGATATGATTCCTTGGGGTCCGATTGGCAAGAAATTGTTATATATAAAGTTGGTATCGCCTAGGTATGATATTACTATTATGCCGATTAAATAAACCAACAGCCACAATGTTTTCTTCAATTGCGCGCGTGCGTCATGTGTCCGTACGAAGAGAAAAAGTGGAAACCCGATTAACATCAAGATTCCACCAACCAATGTCCATGGCCAAGAAGCCCAGTAGACCAGTAGCGTTGCTAAGATGAAAGCTAAACCTGCGATTATCTTGGGGGCAGGAAGCTTGAATGGTCTGTGTACTTCAGGTTTTGTTTTTCTCAGAATAGGAACAGACAAGGCGGCAGCAGCATAAGGAACAAGAGCGGTGATGGATGCGATCAAGGCTACCGATGGGAAGTTGGGTATCGCAATCATTATTACCATAGTAAGAAATGAAGCGAAGATGAGCGAAAGATAAGGCGTTTGGTATTTCGGATGTACCTTCTTCATGGGAGACCAAAAGAGGCCGTCTTGCGCCATAGCGAATGGTATTCGTCCCTGCAGAAGAACCCAATCTCCACCAGCACCTGCAGTACTTATGATCGCTCCGATTGTTACTATGGCCGCAAGTATTGGTAGACCTAGAGCCTTTGCCACATCAGAAAGTGGAGACTGAAGGTTTCCTATGCCCGCCCAGTCTCCGGATGCCAATGGTGGAGATAGGTTTGACCAACGAATCATTCCCGTAAATGCAAAGGAAATGAACACGTAGACTACTATCACAATTGCCATTGTCAAAAGCATGGCTCTCGGGACGTTGCGCTCGGGATTTTTAACCTCTTCAGTAGGTATTACTACGGCCTCAAACCCCGTGAATGCCCAGAATTCAAATGCCATAGCTAACGTTACGCCGCTGAGTCCGAACGGAAAGAATGGCGTAAAGTTCCCAAAATCGATGTAGGCAAGCCCCACGAGTCCGAAAATTAGAAGAGGAATTATTTTACCAATTGTTGTTACGACACTGTACAAACCTCCCCATTTAACCCCAAAAATGTTTATCGCAGTAAAAATCCATAAAGCAACGATTGCAATTGCAATACCGAGAGGCGCGAGCGTCTCTCCAACGGCTAGTCCAGGCACGTAGAAGCCAAGATAAGTAATAAAAATATCTATGATTGCCGCTGTGCCGATGAACGCATAAAGGAAGTAGCCCCATCCTAAAACAAAACCTCCAAAATTACCAAGAGCCAGTCGCGGCAAGGAATATGGTCCGCCAGTACGCGGAAATGTAGATCCCAACTCAGCATAGGTAATTGCTAGGAAAGTAGTTATTATGCCTGTAAGAATCACGGCAAGAATCAGGGCTGGTCCCGCGACAGAACCCATCACGGCTGGCATAGCGAACATTCCTGAACCGATGATGCTGCCAACACCAATTGCAACTAAAGTGAAGAGACCAATTTCCCGTTTTAAAACCGCTTTACTCGCATTTGTATTCTCTTCTCTCGTGGGTTCCGCATTAGATTTCTTTGTCAATTGACGGAACAACCTTCCCGAGCAAGCAGACTATTGAAAGATGTATATATCACTTTGTAATTGTATCAGAGCAATAACATAATGTTTGAATTATCATGTCATCGGGAATTGTTACCTGCACAATCATCCAGTCCTGAAAGTAACTCCGGGTTCGAGGTGTCTCTTTGGAATGTGCAGTTTCACCTGACAAGTCCACACACGCAATTGAAGCTGGTGCTGGTACCTTTGATGGAGTGTTTCTGAATGGTATAATTGTTGTTCTTCTAGCAGCTCTCCAGTAATTTTTATTTCTCGCGCCTGCATTTAAGAATCTTTTGTACTTCCACAATTTTCAATCTTAGAAATGTGGTAGGGACAAGACAATCACATAGCCTTAAGTGTTTAATGAGCTCGGGATAAAGCGCAGAAGACAATTGACCCGTGAAGGGTTTCATGCTTGAACCATTGTAGGTTTATTACAAAACTTTTAAGAGAAGACGCACCAAATCACATAAGGGCTTAACGCTCTTTCCAGTCGAATTAATCAATTAAAAGTGAAATCCATGTCGGAACTAATGTGTGACATCTGTAAAATAAGACCCGCCACGACAGAGATAACAGTAATAGAAAACGGGAAGAAAAAAGTTTACCATGTTTGTGAACAAGACTTAAAAAAAATTCGGCGACAATCTGCTTCACCGTTTGATCGTATGTTCGATAGGAGCTTATTTGAAGACTTCTTCTCCAATCTTGAAGATTTCGGCGACTTATCCTCAAAATTGGGATATCCATTGCCTCGCGATCGTGAAGCGGTAGATGTTGATCAGTATTTTTCAGCGCACGCAAAAGAATTGATTCAAGAGGCTGCTCAGATTGCTTTGAGGTTCAAGCGTAATGAAGTGGATACGGAGCACCTATTGTTAGCGATTTCTGACAGCGATGTGGTAAAGGAGATTTTTAAACAGTTCAAAATCAACCCAAATGAAATAAAGAACTATATTGAGGCTAACGCACCCAAAGGTACGTTAGAAGCCAAAGAGGGCGAAGCGGTCCAGTTAAGCATTTCACCGAGAATAAAGAACGTCTTTGAACTAGCTTTCGAAGCAGCCCAACAGCTTGGCCATAGTTATGTAGGTCCTGAGCATTTGCTGATCGGACTTATTGAGGAGGAAGACGGCATGGCAGGTGACCTCCTCCGCAAGTATGGACTATCGCCTGAAGCAGTAAGGCAAAAAATCGTCAAGGTTGTGGGTAAAGGCGCTCAGGAGGGACGTGTGGAAACGCAAAGCACTACTCCTCAGTTAGACAAGTACTCCAGGGATTTGACTAGGCTTGCCCGGGAAGGAAAACTCGACCCTGTAATAGGTCGCGCTGATGAAATTGAGACAACAATTGAGATTCTGTCCCGAAGAACCAAAAATAATCCAGTGTTGATTGGCGAACCAGGGGTCGGCAAGACTGCAATTGTCGAAGGACTTGCCCAAAGAATACTAAATGAAGAAGTCCCTGAAGTCTTACAGGGCAAAAGGGTAATAGAACTTAACATTAATTCGTTGGTTGCGGGGTCGAAATACCGCGGAGAATTTGAAGAAAGAATTAAACAAGTTTTGGACGAAGTAATAACTCAGAAAGACGACCTAATCCTGTTCGTAGATGAACTACACACTATCATGAAAGCAGGCGGAACTGGAGAAGAAGGTGGTTTAGATGTTTCCCAAGTCATCAAGCCGCACTTGGCCCGCGGTGAATTGCACCTAATTGGAGCAACAACTCTGAATGAGTATCAAAAACACATTGAAAAAGATGCAGCCCTTGAACGGCGGTTTCAACCAGTTCTCATTCCTGAACCTACAGTCCTACAGACCGTAGAGATACTTCGTGGTCTACGTGACCGATACGAAGCCTATCACAAAGTGAAAATCACAGATGAAGCTATCGTTGCCGCCGCAGAACTATCAGACAAGTACATTACTAACCGTTTCCTGCCGGACAAAGCCATTGACCTTATTGACCAAGCTGCTGCGCGGGTCAGAATAGGAGTGACCTCACGACCACTAGAAGTTGCCGAATTGGACAGAAAGATCAACGCATTGAAACGTGAGCGCGAATCGGCTTTTCTACGCAAGAAATTCGAAGACGCAAAAAAGATGGAAGCGAGAATTGAGAAACTGGAAAAACAGCGTTCACAGACCGAGAATAAATGGCGCAAAGAGAAAGGTGTTACGACCTCTGAAGTCAAACGAGAGCACATTGCTGAAATTGTCTCCAAAATCACAGGCATTCCAGTGACAGAACTAACTCAAGAGGAAAAAGAGAAGCTGCTCAAGATGAAAGAAAGACTGCATGAACGAATTGTTGGCCAAGAAGAAGCTGTGGAAGCGGTATCTGATGCTATTCTTCGAAACCGAGCAGGGCTCACTGAAGGCAAACGCCCCATCGCAGTGTTCTTATTCCTTGGCCCAACAGGTGTAGGGAAAACAGAACTAGCCAAGGCTTTAGCATGGGCCGTGTTCGGTGACGAAAAAGCAGTCGTTAGAATTGACATGTCTGAGTACATGGAACGCCACACAGTCAGCCGGTTGATTGGTGCGCCACCTGGATACGTAGGCTACGAGGAAGGCGGCCAGCTAACGGAGATAGTCCGGAGAAGACCGTACTCCGTTGTCTTGCTGGATGAAATCGAGAAAGCACATCCAGACGTACATAATATTTTGCTGCAGGTGTTTGACGATGGCCGCTTAACAGACGGCAAAGGGCGGGTTGTCGATTTCACCAACACAATTATAATTGCCACTAGTAACGTAGGATCTGATATTATTCAAGACAATCTGACTGCTGCGAAAACTAAGACATATGATGAGCTAAAAGAAGAGTTAATGAGCATACTCCGTCGACAGTTTAAGCCAGAATTCTTGAACCGCATTGATGAGATAATCATATTTCACGCGTTGACAAAAGACCAGATCAAACGTATCATCCAGATGCAACTTGAACGAGTGAAACTCACCGCACGAGGACAAGGAATAGAATTGAAATTTTCCAACTCAGTATTAGACAGGCTTGCTGATGTTGGTTATGTTCCAGAACTTGGCGCTCGAGAATTGAAACGCAAGATTCAGACAGAAATAGAAACGCCGCTTGCCAGAGAAATTCTGTCAGGTAATATTGCTGAAAATGACGTAATACTGGTAGACTATGATGAGAAAACCCAAAAAATGAAATTCACTAAAGAGAAAAACAAGAATCCAAAAAAAATAACCAAAGAATAAAATGTTGCCGAGTAAAGCGATGAGAATTTAATCTTTAAATATCGTCTTTAAAGCGTAAACTGTCACCAAGGCTGCATCAGTTCCTGCTATGTGAAGAAAAAAGCCGACTAATCAGACAATGAAGAAATGATCTGTTTTTTTTCTCATATTTTTCACGTTTTTAATGCAGTATGCCGTTTAAGGGATAACTGCATTAAAATATTTAAAATTGCGTAGGCACATGCTTTTCACGAATTTAACGCAGTTACCCTAAAAGGGGCATATTGCATTAAATTATGGCAAAAATTGAGGTGCCTTCATTCAGTTCTGTGAGTTTGGTTAGAAGTAGTAGTGGCTGGCGCCTTAGGGACTACTACTTCTTCTTGTGAGGCCGCTTTGGGTGTGTCTTCTTTAGTAGCCAACTATGTTGTGTGCGAAGTTTTTGATTGTATTGATTCCTTCCGTGTCTTTGAGGACGTCTCGTTTTTGGCGTCCGAAGGCTATGTTCCAGTAGGTTGAGCCGGGTACGATCATTTCGTTGATCATGAAGAAGAACATGAGCTGTGCGAGTGTGAAGTTGTGTCCTGCTCTGCGAGCTACGACGATTGGTCCGCCTACCTTGCGTTTTAATGGTTTGTTGCGTGTGGCGTAGAATCTGCTGATGAGGCTGACGATTTGCGGTGTTGCGCGGTGGTCATCCATGATATTGAGACTAGGAATCCTTGATGCTGTTCGAGCCTGTAACAAGGCCCTCTGCCTATGGCGTGAATGTCAATATCTGATTCTTCATAGGCGTCTCCTCGTGCCCAGCTACCGAAAACCCCTACTGCTTTGGCTCCCTGTCTTACGAGTCTTCGAGAAACCGCTTGGCTTACGAGTAACACTCTTTTATCCATAGAATCGCCGCCACACGAACCTCATAATCTGAAGATTTAACTCTTTACCAAATGTGCGCGTCACATCTCTGAAAAAAACCTGGGGGAGGGGCTCCCCAACATTAGGGTCAGAACATGTTTTTGAAGGTTATATTGTCTTGGCGTGCTCTTTCTTCATTTCAGCGCAGGTCAGAAGTAGTAGAACCGGATAAATTTCCGCGTCCTTCTTCTTGTGTGTTTCCTGTGGGTCTCTCAGTCGCCGGGCGAATAGCTTGTCTGACGCAGGCTTGTGTTGTTCTAGGGAATTGGAAAGGAAAGTGGCTATGCGTGTTCACGCTTCGCGTTGTTGGAGTATTCGTAGACTGCCGCGTTAATGTAGTAGTCGTCGATGAAATAGTAGTTTTTGATGGCTCCATTCTTTTTGAAGCCGTGGCTCTCGAGAGCGTTTATGATTGGGTAGCTATTCTCAGGTAGGAGTGTGGAAATCCTGTGGTAACAGTATCTCTCTTTGAAGCCTTCAATTGCTGCGACCAGAGCCCTCGCAGTGTCGTACGGGTTTTGGTTTGCGTCTACCATGATTTCTTCGACTCGCAAGCAAAGAAACGGTGGTGCTGTAGCTTTGAAGAGAATGTATCCTGAGAGCTTGTTATTACTAAAACCCGCCAGGCAATATTTGTTCTCTTGAGTTTTTATTCCTTCGTACCATTGCTTGGTTTGCTCTTTTGTATATGGAGGAATGCGGAAGCTTGACTTCGTGGATTGCGTACAGTTTTGAAGGCTGTTAACTTCGTCGAGATCACTGTCATTAAGCTGCCTAGTAGATATCTTGACGCCAAGTGCCAAGGCTTGTCTTTTCGTGTTGTCTTTCAATTGGCTTTGTTTGAGCCTGGGTTTGCATGACGCTAGCTCCTGACCCATTACGAAGCCTTTTCTCCATGAGCCATCGATCCAGACTTCAGCTTTCTCTCGAGCTTCCTTCTTAAACCCAGATTTCTCGTAGAGACGCATGGCTCTCACGTTGCCCTCGAACACGCCTAGCACGATTTTTCGGAATCCCAGTTCTTTTGCGATTCTGGTCGCCTCTTGCATAAGTGCGCTGCCGACGCCTTTGCCCCAGTATTTGGCTCTTACGCCTATTCCAAGCCATGCAACATGCCTGTCTCTTCCAACAGGTCTCCACCACAGACTTACTGAGCCAGCTGGTTCGCCGTCCAACTCTGCGACGACATGCTTGGTTTCGTTGCTTTCCAAGTCTTTCTTCAGAAACTCAATAACATCATGCTCAGTAACCGGATAAACGCTGAGCATGTACTTAGCGGCGTCGGGATCGTTAATCACCTCTGTTAACCAACTCGCGTCACTCAACAGAAGGTTACGAAACCTCAAATTCACATAGTCCACCACGCAAACGATTACTGACTGTCGAGAAAATTAACCCTTCCTATAGAACATGAGTTTTGCGTACCCTTGGAAGAACTATGTATCATGTCTCTTCTTTTTCCTGTAGTACTCTTTCATGTGGTAGAAAGGATCGTAGGTCCTTGCAGGGTCAAGCCAGCCAACGTCCGTTGCGCCTGTTCGTGTAGAGTGCTCGTAGAGGAATGTTGGTTTGCCGAGATTCTTCAGCAGCTCAAGGTTTTCAGCTATAACTCCACTGTTGTCTGTCCAGATGACGATTACGGAATCACAGTCCTCGATCATTCCCTTCTCTCTTTCCTTTAGGTTTGTCCCATACTGTATGGTTTTCCAGCCGCCCGCATTGTATCTCATGCTCTTCGCATGACCGACAATGACATTTCTATAGTTCTTGGAATTAAGGTAGTCTTGGTAGAGTCTGCATGCTCCTAAGGCTTCTCCTACGAGAATCGTCATGTTCCGAGTAAGAGCTTCATCTATCTTCAATGCAATCTCGGTCGGCAATCGTTCGGCTCTGAAAGCCTTGCTGCCCATCAGGAGCAGCTTGAATCCTCTAAGCTCTTTCGGACGTTCCATTGGGTGGTCCAAATCCTAGCGTTATTTGTGATTAGTATGTTATTCTGTGGTTTTTTTTGGTGTGTGCCTTGAGTACGTTGTAAGCCCATTTTAGCATGAGTTGTTGGTGGGCGATTGAGAGCAGCGTGTTTGTGGCGGCATGCCCTGTCTCGAACCATTGCACTTTGACGTCCTTTCCGTGAGCGTGTGCCTTTGCCTCGTACAGTTCTACTTGGCGTGGTGGATCACGAGTGTCGTTTTTTCCTTGGATAATCAGAACTGGTGCGGCCAATTGACTCACGTAGGTGATGGGTGACGCACGTTCGTAGATGTCGCGTTTCTCGCTGGGTGTTCCGCCGAATAGTGCCACGTCATACCCTCTTAGGCTTTCGGATTCGTCTTCATACTGCGTGATCCAGTCGGCGACGACTACACCGCCCATTCCGCCAGCCCAGAGCTCTGGGTGAACCCCCATTGCTTGAAGTGTCAGGTATCCGCCATAGGACCAGCCGGTTAGTAGGATTTGGTCGGGATGGGCGATTTTGTTCTTAACCAGCCAATTGTGCGCTGCGACCATGTCTTCGACTTCCCAGTGGCCTAAGTCGCCGTTGATTTTCTTTTCGAATTCCTTTCCGAAGGTCGTGGATCCTCGGTAGTTTATCGTTAAGTAGGCGAATCCGTGGTCGAGCCAAGCTTGGCTTTGAGGGTAGAACGCGTTGAACTGGGCTGCCGTGGGACCGCCATGAGTTTCAAGAATTGTGGGAAATGGGCCTGTGCCTTTAGGAGTTGCTAGCCAGCCTTGGATTTCTTGACCATCGGAAGAGGGGAAGCTTACGCTGCGCCACGGTCGTGAAGGTGGGATAGGTCCGGGTTTGAGTAGTGTTTCGGTGCGTGTCGAATCGTTTGAGATGTGTAGGGCTATTAGTTTGGGTGGAGTGGTGGAGTCTTGCCAGCGTATTAGGAGAGTGTCGTTTGATTGGAAGCATGTCGAGTCTATCGTTCCGCTTGGATGGTTTAGTTTGGTCAGAGCTGCTGTGGTGAGTTCATACAGCCACAGTTGCTGGTATGCTCTGCTTATTTGGCATAGCAGTATGCGCTTCGCGTCGGAAGTCCATTCTAGGGGGACGATATCTCCCTCTAGACTGTTGACTTTTAGATCGACGCGTGTTCCTGTAATGGCGTCCCAGACTAGCGGGCGTTGTGCTCCGGTCTTGTTGCTTGTAGCAAGAATCCTTTGATCGCCGGAGTGTGGCAAGAATGTGCTGGGTTCTATCCTACTTGATTCGTCGTAGATTTCGTTTATTTTTTGTCCGTTTTCGGTGTTGAATGAGTTGAGTGTGAAGTCTAGGCCGCCGTATCGTTCAGCAGAATACAGAACTGAGACCTTTCCATCGTGTGAGAAGATGGGTCCATCTGTGACTTTGTTGTTTCTGCTAATTCTTCGCGGTTCTGAAATCGAGTCGCCTGAAAGTCTTATTACGTAGCTGTCAAATCCTTCTTTGGTGGGCACGGTTATTCCGAAATGTGAGCTTGTGTCGTCGATGAAGCAAGAGAGTGTTGAGTACGGCGGGAGTGATGGCGTCAAATCCTGAGGAGTTTGCTTTTCTTGCTCGAATGGCACTCTTACGAAGTGTCCGGTTTCGTTTCCTTTCTTGTCATCCAAGTAGTAAATGTGCTTGCCATCTGGTGAGATTGTGCCGAAGACCGTGCCTGAGGGACGATTGGTCACCTGTCTCATACTTTTGGAGATAAGGTCAAATGCATAAAGTTCGTATAATCCGGATTTGTTGCTGACGACGAGGGCACGATTGGGGCAAGTCCTTGCGACCTCTACCCTTATACGCGGTATAAGGTATCGCTTCTTCCACGGTGCGTTCTTAGCTGTGGATGGCTTCTTAAGCAATTGTTGTTCTCCCCTTCATTGTACGATTTTAGTTGTTTCCTCTTTAATCGTTATCCCTCTCGCCCTGAGCTCGTTGCGGAATCGCGTGAAGATTTCATCGTCCATGCCTAGCTTTTCGGGAGGGATTATGCCTGTTGTTTTGATGGCTTTTTCAGCCAGAAACTTTGCAACGATTGAGGCTGGGTAAGCTGTCGTCCTAGCCATGGCTGTTATTCGACCTTTGGAATCGCAACGGTCAAGTAGATGATAAACTTGGGACGATGGATTGTCGTCTTTAACACCCGAGACCTCAACCTTCATAGCGACGATGTCGCAGATGCCCGGTCTAACCAGTCTATCCGTCAGAAGCTTGACTGCCAGCTTTCTGGGTGAGACCTGCGCATCTTCTACCGCAATCTTTTCTTCATCGAAGAATCCGAGATTCTTGAGTATGCTGATCTTTGCGGCGTGACCCGGGTAGCGGAGGGTTTTTTCCCACATGTCAGGCACACCTTTCAGTGTATCGAGTAATGTTCTGAGGCCATCGGTCAAGAAAGCTTCAAGTCTGCCTACGCCTGGGAAATCGACCGTTTCCAGTTCACTAAGAACTTCGGCGTCTACTCTTTTGCCGTCTCTGACAATGCGAGCTGTACGGGTGTATTCGTCAATGAGGCTTTCAGGGGACCACGTAATCACATATTCAAGAGGAGGGATGGGTGTCTCTGGAATGCCGCCCACCATGATGTGAACTGAGTCGACACGGTCAAAGCAGGTTGTTGCATGCCCGACAAGAACATTGCTTATACCAGGAGCCAAGCCGCAATCGGGCACGATGACTGTGCCAGCTGCCGAAGCTTTATCATTCAAGGTTAAAGGGTTTTCACCCATGAAAGAAACATCAACTAGATCCTTGCCGGCCTCAATGCAGCTTTCGGTTAAGAGGTAAGCAAGTTTTCCTGGCAGAAACCCCAGGACAACGTCAAAATCCTTCAGCCACCGCAATAGACTGCGTCGGTCAGAAATATCAAGCTTCATAGCTGAGACAGCTCTCTTGCCTAGTCTTTGTGCAAGAGTCTCGGCTCTTTTCAGATCGTTATCGGCGACGATGATTTCATAATCAGTGTTATCAACGAGGTCTGCCGCTGCCACTGAGCCAATGTTCCCGCAGCCTACGACAAGCATTCTCATAAAGCCTTGTAAAAGAGGCATCTTCATTAAAACTTATTCCTTCCCGCGTGTTGGCGATTTTTGCGATCCCTTTAAAGCGCAGAGGGAACAGATACGGTTGGAGCGATTGTCTATGTCTGTCGCCTTTCACGGTGCGAAATACTGTTGGATGAATGGTGAAGTCGTCGAGACGAAAGATGCATTAGTTTCTGCCATGGAGCCTATTCATCTGGGAATTTTCGAGGGTATAAAAGCCTACGTTGAGGGAGACATCCTCGGGAGGAGTCGATTGAACATCTTCCGCTGGAAGCCCCACATTGACCGTCTCTGGCGGAGTGCTGCGGTCTGCGGTCTAAAGATACCCTACACGAAGGATGACCTCTTGGAGGCTACTATGAAGGCAATCAGGCAGAATGGATTTGAGACTAATGTCTATATTCAGCCGCGAATCTGGCCTAGGGCTGAGGCGCCAGAAAGTGTTCACGTTGTTATTCCTGTTTGGACTTTCGATACTCTCTTGGGAAAGGAGAACGCTCGTTTTTCTAGGCAGCGCAGATTTATGATTAGTTCTTGGCGACGCATAGCCTCGGATGCTCTTCCTCCGCAGTCGAAGACTTGGGCGAACTATGCTAATTGTGCGTTGGCCTTGCGGGAGGCGACAAGGCTCCATTATGATGGTGCTGTATTTCTTGACAACAGGGGTTTCGTTAGCGAAGGCACTGGCGCGTGCATAATGACTGTGAGGCATGGAAGAGTTGTAACGCCGCCAGTTTCGGCGTCCATCCTTGAGAGCGTCACTCGGGAAACACTTCTGGAAATCTTACCGGACGATTTAGGCATTCCTGTTGAGGTCAGAGACATCACACGTATGGAGCTTTATGCTTCTGATGAGGCTTTTCTTTGCGGAACTGGCTGGGAGATTACTCCTATAACCAGTGTGGATGACATTGTTTTGGGCGAGGATTATCCTGGGGCTGTTACGAAGCGTGCGGCTGAGTATTATGCCGAGATCCTGGCAGGAAGAATTGAAAAGCATAAGAATTGGCTGACATCAGTACCCTGAAGATTTGGTCGCTCTATTTAAAATGGTTCAGTTTCAGTCTGATCAGATCTCAAATTTGTCCAGAATTCTGGTCTCTTTTTTTCCGGTTATTTCAGCTATTACGTGGACGTAGTTTCTGAGTCCTGATTCCTCGATTCTGGGTTTCAGCAGTTGGTCGATTTGGAAAATGCCTGCTGGGTTTGACATTGTTATTTTCACAGTTATCGGCTTTTCTTGACCCTCTTGGATACTTACCTTCTCGATTGAAAGTGCGGATACGGAGTGAATGTCTATTTTTCCGGCTTCGAAAGGTATGCGTGCCCTTCCTTTCTCCATGTCTAGGGCGTCTGCTACGTGGACTATTCCGGCCTCTAGGGTAAGGGGCTTGTGTGGCTCCTCGTGCGAGACTATTGCGTGGAGCACTTCGGAGAGGATTATCGTTCGCTCCTCTTCCGAGTATATTCCTTGTAGGTACTTCTCGATAAATTCCGAGGCTAACAGCGCGCCGAACATTTCATGATTATCCCTTATGACGGTCATGCCCAAGTCGTGTAAGATCGAGCCGAGCACGACAACTACTTCGGCGTCTTCATTTTTCATGCTGTAATCCTTGACTATGCTAGGCGTTACTTTCTTGTCAACTAGTATTCTGAGCATCTTTAGTGCCATATTTGCCACGATCTTAACGTGTGTTGGACCGTGATCCGTGTAGCCCATGCGATCTATCGCCATAACGTTCGAGCATCTCCATAACGTTTGTAGCTTCTTGTCTTTCTTGACTTCGTCTATAACGTGTCGTAGCTTTCTATTGTCTCCAAACGGTATATTGAAAACGAAGGCAGCCATCCTAAAGCACCTTAGTAACATAGTGCTGTTATCAGAATTTAAACCAGTTGGGGACTCGCACAACATCAATTCTGGCGTGTACTTAACGTTAATATTTAAACGACGCATATCTTTATCGATGAACGCGCTAAGCTCACCAGAAAGCTTATGCATCCGTGCCCCGATTTTGATTGTAAGTGGTTTGTTTGACGAAAGAAAAGCTCAGAGCACTTGAAGTTGTGCCGTATGTCGAGCTGAAAAAATATCTAGGCAAATGGTACGAGATTGCACACCTTCCTTTCAGATTTCAAGAAGGTTGCACTGATACGACGGCGACTTATTCTTTGTCTGAAGGTGGCAGCATATCTGTGCTTAACGAATGCATAGAGAACGGCAAGGTGAAACGGGCAAAGGGCAAGGCAAAGGTCGTTGATAAGAGCTCCGGAGCGAAACTCAAGGTGACGTTTTTCTGGCCGTTCTATGGTGATTATTGGATTATAGACTTGGGTGAGGACTATGACTATGCGGTTGTGGGCACGCCGAACCGCAAGTATCTTTGGATATTGAGCAGAACCCCGCGAATGGATGACAAGCTCTATTCCCAATTGATAGAATCTGTAAAGTCAAAGGGTTTCAACGTGGACAATCTCATCAAAACCAGCCAAGACAAGAGCTTGACATGATTTAGCCCACGTTAGGCTTTGACGTATCCTTTCCCTTTCTTGAGTCTTAAAGTGAACTTTGGCATGCCGTCTAGTTCATAGTCTCTGAATTCTGTGCCGCAGTTGCCGCACGTGTAAGCTTTGACTTCGAATATGCCGTATTTCCACGATTTCTTAGCTTTCAGCACTTCTCTCTTACAATAAGGACATTTGCTCATCAATATCCCCTGCCTGCTGCTTTATTGCTGCAAGCTTAAAACACTTCAGTTATGTACGTCGCATTTCCTGGGAAAAACCGTAGGGGGGTGGGGGTTAGGAGATAGTACCGTCAGGCGAGTTTTTGCGCTAGAAAAAGTCCAGGGTTCTCTGTCTTGCGGAGAAGGAGGAGTGTGTTTGTTTCTTCGTAAGGTGGCGAAGATTGTGCCTCCGACTATTGCGGTCGCTATCGCGGCGGTTATTATGATGAGTTGCAGGTCGTTGAGGTTTCTGCTGTTGTTGTTTGTGGTGAGTTTTCCTTCGTAGTATTCTGTGTAATGGAGCAGGCGCACTGGGTAGTTGGGTGGTATTCCTCCTGCGACGTGTGATGAGTATCGTATGGTTGTTTTGATGGTTATTTTGTCGTTGATGAATGCTTCGTTTGGCACGCTTACGTTTTCGGTGAAGGTTTCATTCAGGTGCTGCTGATCGTCTAGTTCGTACATTGTTTTCCATGTTGAACCGTTTCAGAACTGAATACTCATAGGCGTCGGCATCAAAGACCCATGTCTGTATTGATATGCCTTGAATTCCATGAATACATTCGTGTTGGTAGCTGGGACTGAATAGTTCTGCTTGATGCTGACCGAGAAGTCTCCGAGTTGCCCGGTGTCCCAAGCGATTTTTGTGTTCCAGTCGCCGTCGATGGCGTTGTTGTATGGTGTTGTTAGTTTGCTGAGATTTCCTGAGAGGTTTTGAGCATCTGGAGGTATCTCTGTGTTTGTTTCGTCGAGTTTCTCTAGTTTTAGTATGCTGACTGGGGTGCCCCACATGTGAAAAGTGGCAACATGGAGTATTTCTGCCACGAACCTGATTCGTAGACCGTTGACCTGAAATTCAGGGTCTAGGTTTAGCGCGTCGTAGCGGTTTCCATCGTCGCTGACGATTCCGTAGAATCCTCCTTCAAAGCTTAGGTATACTATGGTTCCATTTCCAGAGACGTTTCCTTCATCGGT
>DATKLC010000023.1:0-2255 GCA_035542635.1 Candidatus Krumholzibacteriaceae bacterium
TAAAAGAATTTTATGGCTTTTGAGCATAGTTTTAGGGGTTCTTCTACTTGGTGCGTCCCAGGATTGGGCTCAACCCAAGCCAGAGAGGAGAGGGCCTATCATTACGCATGCCTTTGCTGTAGAAAAGGGTCAGTATGGTTACATCTGGAAAATTTACATTGAGGCGGAGGACCCGGATGGGCCGATGCTGAGGATTGCCTCTGTAGCGGACGAGGCGGGTACTGGTCGTTACCCGACTGATTGGATCTATCTTAAACCCCAATATCGTAAACATTTCAAAGGCTATCTTCAATGGAATACGTTCAGTACGAATGCAGGGTATATGCAGGAGTGGACACCGATAACCTTGAGGGTTTCAGTTTTTGATAAAAGTGGGAATCAAAGTAATGAAGTTGTTTTCCCATTTACCTTTGAATCAACGCCGGGCCAATACGAGTACAAACTGCCCCCTCCTTTTGATCAAGGTAATCTTGCCAAGTTGGGTAATATCATGATTGATCTCTATCCTTCTGACATGCCCGGTGGTGATGGTTCCGGCACGACGCATTGACCACGCTTTGATCCTGTGAATGTCTTATTCAGAGGCCCATATGAGTGGGCCTTTTCTGTTTGGTCTTGATTTCTTCGTGTAATATGAGTGAATTGCTCTAAAATGTGTTTCATTTGATCATGCGTAGTTCCATCCGTGATCGTCAACCTTGAACTTAAGCCAAGACGATGAGTAGACCTTATGATTGAAAGGGGTATGCCGATAAACCATTGGCGAGAGTGATCCACAAGGTGCTACGAGAGCTCCGAGATGTTTCCCTTCGGGCCCGCCCTGCGCTACCCGAGGGCGCAGGCTAAAATCTCTCCGCTCTCTGTTCCCCTGTGGATAACTCTCGAACAGGCACTGCCCCTTTCGAAAAGAGTTAGGAAAAACGAAGGCAAGTCTCAGAGATTCGGCTACAATTTTGTTGGCGACAAAATCCAACCGAAGGAAAGGAGACTTGCCATGAATAAGGGTAGCAAGCTTGATTTCTCGGGTCAACCTATTTACATCGGACTGGATGTACACAAAAAGAGTTGGAGTGTGAGTATCTTTACTCAACATGGTGAGTACAAAACCTTTAGCCAACCGCCTGAAGCGGAAACACTGAGCCAGTACCTGCAACATCACTTTCCAGGCGCTCAATACCGTTCTGTCTATGAAGCGGGCTATTGTGGGTTCTGGATTCATGATCCACTGAGGAACAAAGGGATCCAGAATATCGTTGCCAACCCAGCTGACATACCGACCCGAGACAAGGAGCGAAGGACCAAACGGGATCGGGTCGATTGCCGCAAATTGGCCCGGGGGCTTCGCGGGAATGAGATCGAAGGGATCTATACGCCTCCGAGATGGAAATTGGAGGATCGCAGCTTAGTCCGGACCCGCCTGAGTATGGGTCGGAAGCAAGCGCGGTGCAAAAACCAGATCAAATCGATGCTTCTTTTTTATGGAGTAGGGATTCCAGAACGGAGGGAGATGGGCCATTGGTCGCGACCCTTTATCCGATGGATCGAGGAAATTCGGATGGAACGAGCCAGCGGGGAGATGGCTCTTCAGAGTCACTTAGAAGAACTCTGCCACCTGCGCCAGATCATCGCCAAGCTCAACCGCGCCATCGTGGCCCTGGCCCGAACGGAACAGTACTGTTCGTGGATTTCGTTGCTGAAGACAGTCCCTGGGATCAGCACCCTGACAGCCATGATCGTGTTAACAGAATTGCACGAGGTTACCCGTTTTGGGTCGATTGACGAATTGTGCAGTTATGTGGGATTAATCCCGGATACTCAAGGCAGTGGTGAGAAAGAACACGTGGGAGGGGTGACCCAGCGACGTCATTCACAGCTGAGGTGGTTGCTGATTGAAGCCTCCTGGATTGCCGTACGGAAGGACCCGGTGATGATGGAGGCTTTCCAGCAGTATTGTAAAAGGATGCGTAAAACCAAGGCGATCATTAAAATTGCAAGGAAACTGCTGAACCGGATCCGTTACGTCCTGAAGAATCAGGCGGAATACGTTACGGGTGTTATTGAATAATCGAAACGACATTGAGGACAAGAGCCGATCCGATAAATCGCTCACGTGGGCATCGAGATGTCACCTACTTGCAGCTCATTATTAGATGATGTCTGCTACCGAGTAGACTCCGAGCCCACGCCTTTAAAATATAAAAAGATGCTGCAGCTATCCAAAAGGGTATGTCTGCTAATAGAAGGTTGATTTTAAA
>DATKLC010000024.1:0-9991 GCA_035542635.1 Candidatus Krumholzibacteriaceae bacterium
GACCTTTACATTTGTAAACTTTTATATTCGAGCGCACATGAGTTTCTTAGAGGAACAGTCTTGAAGACCGAGAAAGCACTCATACCTAAGGAACTGCAAGAAAAACTGCTCGACGCCGAGAAACTGAAGTACTGCTTCGAATGTGGCGTTTGCACCGCGAGCTGCCCAATGACGGAGCTAGCGTCGGATTATTATAATCCAAGAATCCTATTGGAGACTATCTTTCTAGACCCAGAAAAAGCCTTAACCAAACCCGCCACTTGGCTTTGCGGATGGTGCTACAAGTGCTACAAGCGATGCCCACAGAAGCTCAAGCCTCCCGAGGTTTTCCTGCTTGTTAAGACTTTAGCTGTAGAGCAAGGGCGTCTGGAAGGCTTGGAAGACGCCGTAGACATCATAGGAAAGAATGTTCCTCTCGCAGAGAGCTGTTACCATGTGTGTTTTCATCCCGAACGGTCAAAAATAACCAAAGAACAATTCGAAAGTTTTTGGAAAAAAATGATAAAAAGTCGCAAGATATTGCAGCGCCAAAAACCCTCAGAACCACATGAAGAAAAAGTTGCCATAATCGGCTCTGGTCCTGCTGGGTTGACGGCGGCATACATACTAGCCAAGAAAGGCTATCATGTTACAGTTTTTGAATCTTCGTCCGAACTGGGTGGCATGCTACGCTATGGAATTCCCGAAGAACGACTGCCCAGAAAAGCAGTAGACGACGATGTTGAATTCGTGAAGAGCTTCGGAGTAGACTTCAAAACAAACACTGAGTTTGGAAAAGACATAACACCCGACCAATTACGGCAAGAAGGCTACAAAGCTATATTCATCGCGGTCGGCGCCTTGAAAAGCAGAAAAATAGGTTGCGAAGGCGAAGGCTTAAGCGGTGTATCGTGTGCACTCGATTTTCTCAGAGAAATAAAAAGTAAGAAAAAACCAGAAATCGGACAAAGAGTCGCGGTTATTGGTGGCGGAAACGTCGCCGTAGACGCTGCTCGGTCGGCTTTGCACGCTGGCGCAAAAGAAGCCACAGTTCTTTACCGGCGGACTAGGGAGGAAATGCCAGCCAACCCGTGGGAGGTCAAAGAGGCGGAAGGGGAAGGCGTCAAATTCGAGTTTCTAGTCGCACCCACTGAATTCATGGGAAAAGAAGGCAAAGTCGTCGAAATGGAACTCATAAAAATGGAATTAGGCGAACCTGATGAAACTGGGAGAAGAGCGCCTGTGCCGATGGAGAATTCCAAGTTTACTAAAACGTTTGACACGGTAATCCTCGCTGTTGGAGAAGCCGTGGACACTTCGTTTTTGCCCAAAGAAATCGAACTGAGCGAAATAAACACGATATGGGCTGACCCGATTACCACGGAGACCACCATGGAAGGTGTCTTCGCGGGAGGAGACGCAGTAACTGGGCCTTCCTCGGTTATGGAGGCAATCGTGGCAGGGAAGAGAGCCGCGGATTCGATTGACGCTTACTTGAAAGGAGGATGCGGAAGTTGAGTGGAGACAATACGCAAAAGGAGACAAATCAATCAGCGAAGGATGAAGAAATTCGAATAGGCGTCTACGTCTGCCACTGCGGATTGAACATCGCGGGTTCGGTGGACTGCGAAGGCGTCGCCAAATTCGCTTCCACGCTTCCACATGTGGTGATTTCTAGAGACAACCGCTACACCTGCTCAGACCAAGGACAGGACCTGATAAAGAAGGACATTAAAGAACAAAAACTCAACCGCGTCGTCGTCGCCTCATGCTCACCACGGCTACACGAGCCAACCTTCAGACGCGCGTGCGAAGAGGCGGGCTTGAACAAGTACCTGTTCGAGATGGCCAACATCCGCGAACACTGCAGCTGGGTGCACCTCTACGAAAAAGAGAAAGCTACAGAAAAAGCAAAAGATCTAGTCAGAGCTGCCGTGGCCAAAGTTACGCTCCTCGACCCCGCGGTCGAAAGCGAAGTGCCCATAACACGTAAAGCCTTAGTCATCGGCGGCGGAGTTGCAGGCATACAAGCCGCGTTAGATTTGGCGGATACGGGTTACAAGGTTTATTTGGTGGAAAGAGAGCCGAGCATCGGCGGCAGAATGGCACAAATCGACAAAACCTTCCCCACCATGGACTGCAGCATATGCATCTTAGCGCCAAAAATGTCCGATGCAGGAAGACATCCCAACATTGAACTCTTAACCAACAGCGAAGTTCAAGACGTAAAAGGCTACATTGGAAACTTCAAAGTCAAAGTGCTCAAAAAACCGCGTTTTGTTACCAAGGATTGTAGCGCTTGTGGCGACTGTTCAAAGGTTTGTCCGATAATTGTGCCTAACGAGTTTGACGTGGGTCTGGCTACTCGACATGGCATTTACACACCCTTCGCTCAAGCCGTGCCTTCTACTTACATCGTTGACCAGAACCTGTGCTTGAATAAAGAGAGTATAATAAAATGTGACAAGTGCATCAAAGCCTGCGAAAGAAAAGCCATAAACTTCGACATGAAACCCGAACAATTAGAACTCGAAGTGGGCACCATAGTGGTCGCAACGGGCGCAGACGTTTACGACCCGACTTCGCTGCAGAATTATGGTTACAGAAAATTCTCCAACGTCATAACATCGCTCGAGTTTGAACGATTAATCAACGCTGGCGGTCCTTCAGCTGGGCATCTGCTCCGACCGAGCGACATGACGATTCCAGAATCTGTGGCGTTTATTCAGTGCGTTGGTTCCCGCTCCGACCATGGACACTTGTACTGTAGCAACGTTTGCTGTATGAACACCATAAAAGACGCCCTGCTAATCAAGGAACACTGGCCAGAGACAAAAATCTACGTCTTCTACGTGGACATCCGAGCCTTCGGCAAAGGCTTCGAAGACCTGTACAAACGCGCACGCAAAGAGGGCATAATATTCATCCGCGGCCTGCCAGCCGAAATCAGCGAAGACCGCAAAACGCATAACCTATGGCTTACGGGCGAGAACACGCTGCAGAAGGAACTGTACAAAGTGAACGTCGGCATGGCCATCTTGTCGGTGGGCATAGAACCCAGACGCGACAGCGACATCATACAACGACTACTCGTCTTGTCGAGAACTGGCGACGGCTTCTTCATGGAAGCCCACCCGAAACTAAGACCAGTAGACACACCGACAGGCGGTGTATTCTTGGCTGGATGCGCCGAAGCGCCGAAAGATATCAAAGACAGCGTAACCCAAGCGAGCGCTGCGGCGGCGCGGGCTGGGATTCTGATGGCTAAAGGCAAAGTGACTGTCGAAGCCATAACACCCAGAGTCTTGGATGAGAAATGTAAGGCATGTGGTCTGTGCACTAAGGTTTGCCCGTACAACGCTGTTGTTTTGAATAAGGACCTGAAGCGTGTCGAAGTCGTCGAAGCCGCATGCGCGGGGTGTGGCACCTGCGGTGCGGAGTGTCCGTTCGGCGCGTTGTACATGCGGCATTTTACGGATGACCAGATTATAGCTCAGGTAGACGCTTTGACCGAGCAGGACGCGGACAAGAAGATAATCGCTTTCTGCTGCAACTGGTGCGCGTACGCGGGCGCCGACTTTGCCGGCGTGAGCCGAATGCAGTATCCGACGAACGTGCGCATTATCCGAACTATGTGCTCGGGCAGAGTCTCGCCGAAGTTTGTTGAGAGAGCCTTCGCGAGGGGCGCGGCTGCGGTTCTGGTCGCTGGTTGTCACATCGGCGACTGTCATTACATCAACGCTAACGTTCAGACGCAGAAGCGTGTCGAGCGTTTGTGGAAAAAAATGGCAAAGCTGGGATTGAATAAGGAGCGGTTGCAGTTGTTGTGGGCGAGCGCTGCAGAAGGCGAAAGAGTGGCATCTAAGGTTAAGGAAATGCAAGCAACCGTAAACAGTGTGACTGGAGACGAGATTGAAAAGTCGAAGAAAATGGCGGAGAAGGCGTGAATGAAATGAAAGCAGTGACGACGACTAAGAAGTTGTGGCGTAAACCCCTAGACGCAGACAAAGCCAAACAGCCACAGGCAGAGATATACATAATAAAAGACAGATGCAAAGGCTGCGGCTACTGCATAGCCTTCTGTCCAAAAGAAGTACTCGAAGAATCAGAAGAAATCAACGCCCGCGGCGCACATCCACCCAAAGTGAAAGACATAAGCAAATGCGCCGTCTGTGGTTATTGTATGGCAATTTGTCCAGACCTAGCCATTTTTGTTAAAGAAAAAACAGACACGAAGAAAGAGGCTGAAAAAGATGAGCGAAAAGAATAGAGCACTGAGCGGTAAACACTTCTACAGCGGCGACCTAGCGTGCGCAGAAGGTGCTCTAGCCGCAGGTTGCAGGTTCTTCGCGGGCTACCCCATCACTCCGGCGACAGAGATAGCCGAACGTATGGCGCGGCGTCTGCCTCAACTCGGTGCGACGTACATTCAGATGGAAGACGAAATCGCCTCAATAGCCGCCATCATAGGCGCGTGTTACGCTGGGCTAAAAGCCATGACCGCCACTTCTGGACCCGGCTTCAGCTTAATGCAGGAAAACATTGGCTTAGCCGTAATGACTGAAGCACCCTGCGTTATTGTAGATGTTATGCGGGGCGGCCCCAGCACGGGACAGCCGACCATGGCGGGACAGCAGGACGTTATGCAGGCTAAGTGGGGTTCGCACGGTGATTATGAAATCATCGCTTTGGCGCCTTCTTCGGTTCAGGAAGCCTTCGACTTGACCGTTGAGGCCTTCAACTATGCCGAGACCTATCGTGTGCCAGTGATGGTGATGATGGACGCCATAGTCGGTCACATGTGGGAAAAAGTCGTCATCCCCCCGCTGGAGCAAATTAGCATAAAAAACCGCAAAAAACCCACCGTGCCGCCGAGCGAGTACATGCCCTTCAAACCCGACAAAGACCTTGTGCCGCCTATGGCTGTTTTCGGAGAAGGCTACCGCTTTCACGCCACGGGATTAACTCACGAAGAGGACGGACGACCACGCACCGAAAGCATTAAGGTGCAGCAAAGACTTGTGCAGAGGCTTTGTGATAAGATAAGGAAAAACTCGGATAAAATAGTCAAGATGAAGCCCGTAATGATGGAAGACGCCGAAGTAGCCGTCATAGCCTACGGAATCGAATCCAGAGCCGCCCTAAGCGCAGTCAGAAAAGCACGAAACGCAGGAATAAAAGCCGGTCTATTGAAACTTGTCACGCTCTGGCCTTTTCCAGAAAAACAAGTCGCCGAAATCGCCAAAAGCGTGAAGACAATCATCGTGCCAGAAATGAATTACGGGCAACTCGTCAGAGAAGTGGAAAGAGCGGCTAAAGATACACCTGTGACATTCCTTCCTAAACTGGGCGAGGAACCACACAAGCCTGAAGAGATATTCGAGGCTATGAAAGGAGGCATTTAAGTTGGTAGTAGAAACTACTCATCCGCTTGACATGTACTTGCGAGAAACCGGCATGCATCATATCTGGTGCACGGGTTGCGGGAACGGCATACTGCTCAATTCGTTCGTGACCGCGCTGAAAGAACTCGAACTAGACTTGGACAAGATAGTCATAGTTTCGGGGATTGGATGCATAGGGCGAATCGCGGGCTACATTAACACCGATTCATTCCACACCACGCATGGTAGACCTATACCCTTCGCGACAGGCGTTAAGTTGTCAAATCCAGAGCTTAAAGTGGTCGTCATAAGCGGAGACGGAGACCTTTTTGCCATAGGCGGCAATCACTTTATTCATGCCGCGCGAAGGAATGTAGATATTAAAGTGATTTGCGTCAATAATTTCAACTATGGAATGACTGGAGGACAACAGGGTCCAACTACTCCTCTTAACATTTCAACCACCACAACACCCTACGGCAACATTGAACATCCATTTAACTTAGTCCACTTGGCAGCAGGCTCAGGCGCGGTTTATGTGGCAAGATGGACCACACTGCATGTGCGCAGGCTTACAGAATCAATCAAAAAAGCGCTGCAAAAGGATGGGTTCTCATTCGTCGAGGTTATTTCGCAGTGTCCCGAAATTTTTGGAAAAAGTACTAAGATGGGGTTGCCAGTTGATTTTATGAACTGGTTCAAAAGGGCATCCGAGATACAGCATTTCTCCGACCCAGCAAAAGCGGAGATTACTTCGGACAGAATTCCGTTGGGCGAGTTTGTGGACATCGAGAAACCAACGTACGAAAAACTACTAAGAGAAAGAATTATTCAGGTGCAGAACAAAATGCAAGGAGGCGCTTAAAGGTGCGACTCGAAGTCAGAGTGGCGGGTTTCGGTGGACAAGGCATCATCAGAGCGGGACTAATCCTAGCCATGGCGGCTTCGCTTTTTGAGGACAAGAACGCCGTTCAAACGCAGTCTTATGGTCCAGAGTCGAGAGGCGGCTCATGCAAATCCGAAGTGGTCATTTCCGACGAAGAAATCGACTTTCCCAAAGCGCTCGATCCTGATGTTTTGTTGGTCATGTCTCAGGCTGCATACACGCGCTATGTTGACACATTAAAAAAAAGTGGCACGCTAATCCTCGACCCTGGCATGATTCCGCAGCAGAAAGAAAAACTATCATTTCAAGTGTATGAGGTGCCAGCGACGAAAATGGCTGAGGACATGGGCAAAACCATATTCGCCAACGTCATAATGCTAGGCGCGCTGACGGCTATTACTAATATAGTCAACGCGGACGCGATGAAGAACGCCATACTCAGCAACATCCCCAAAGGCACAGAAAAGCTGAACCTAGAAGCTTTTGAAAAGGGCTATGAATACGGGAAGAAACTTTTAACCGAGAAAGGAAAATGAAAATCGGCATAATCGCAGACACTCATGACAATCTTCCAGCTATAGACAAAGCAGTAAGAAGGTTGAACCAAGAAAAAGTCCAGCTGGTTTTACACCTTGGCGATTATGTCGCGGGCTTTGCGGTCTTGCGCTTCAAGCCCCTAGAGGCAAAACTGATTGGCATTTTCGGCAACAACGACGGCGACCATCAACTCTTGGAAAAACGATTCAAAGAAATAAACGCCGAGATTCGCGGAAGATTCGCAGAAGTCATGGTGGAAGGCGTTAAAATAGCGATGACACACGGCGACGAATTGGAACTCCTAAAATCACTCATTGACACCGAAAGTTATGATGTCGTTGCACACGCGCATTCGCATGAAGCAAAAGTCGAGCGAAAAGGCAAAACGCTGGTCATAAACTCAGGCGAAGTCTGCGGTTACCTCAGCGGCAAATCCACCCTAGCCCTGCTCGACACTCAAAGTTTAGATGCTAGAATAGTGGAAATCTAAAAACTACTTTCTTCGAAGCCTCTTCTTCTCGATTTTCTTTACGGTTTCTCGTACGCCGTCCCAGCCTTTGGAAACCTTCGCATTAACGATTTCGTAAGCATCCCTTGAATTATGGATAGCCAAGTCAGCACCTGTGGCTTCTCTTGACAAATAGTGCGCTGCTCTTAGGACTTCGCCGTTGAGTCGCGAGTCAGCCAAATCTGCAAGGTGGCAAATCAAGGCTTCAACCGTCCTAGGCCATACTGGACCTGCCTCTCCACCGTGATGCGACGCAACGATATGAACAACTTCCAGAGGGAAGCCTCTCCGGATCGTTTCTGAGATTGCCAAGTTAATGTGGTCCAGGTAAGTGCCAAGCGAATTAGTGGCGTAACTTCCATCCTCGCGTACTTCATACGTAAGTGGCTTGAAAGCATCATGCAGAATAGCCCCTGCCAACACAAAATCTCTGTTGACTTTTCCGCCATAAATTCGCTCTACAACGTCACACAGGCTTAGCGCAATTTCTGCAGTTGCCACAGTGTGCTCGATAAAACCGCCTGGGTAACTGTGATGCCGCGACAAGCCTGCAGGCGACACCTCAAGCGATAACCCAGAATAAGTTTCACCCTCGATTCTCATTGTCAGATCGTCAAGAAATTCAAGCGTCTTCTTCCTTAGAGATTTGTTCTCGATTCTATTGATGAATCTCTTTAAGCGTCTATCCAAGTTAACAGTCACCCTCACAACCTTCTTTTACTCGACGACTTATTTTGCTCTTTTCACTAGTCGCCATTATATGCGCTTGTCGGGTCGGTTCTGGAAGATAGCTCGCTACACTGCAGTGTTTAACAATGGCTATTGCTGTTTCCAACGAAACCATGTTCCCAATACTCACATAAACTGGCTTTGAACCTCTCTTAGTAATCACAGCCGCACCGATTACTTCATTCTTATCTGTTATGGGCGCCCAGCCTTCTTCGGTAAATGCTTGAAGCTCTCCACAGAGAGGCGACTTCGCCACACCAACAGTGGGTTTGGCAATCATCAAGCCTAAGTGACTGGCAAAACCGAGCCTGTACGGATGCATTATACCCTGCCCATCGACAAGAAAAACGTCTGGATTCAACTTCAGCTTCTTTATGGCAGAAATAACAGGTGGAACTTCTCTAAATGACAGCAAAGTCGGAATGTACGGAAAACGCGTTCTGCAGACCGCAGTTTCAGATTCCTTTACCTTGAGAGATTCAAAATCCAAGACCACAGCAGCGCCGACAGAAAAACATCCAAAATATGCCACGTCAACTCCTGCGATTAGCCGAATTTTTTTGGGCAGCACATCTTCTCTAACTATTTTCTTTGTAAGTTCCAACTGCAGTCGATGTGCTTTTTCAACCGAAAAACTCAAAGGCATTTTAACGTTTGAAACCTTCATTTTTGCTTCTTCGTCATCATTTTCTCTAATTTTCTAATCGAATGCTCCAATGAGTTTCTTCTAGATTCTATTGTGATGTCTCCTCTGGTCGCTTCAATTACATGTCGGGCAACGTCCGATTTTCGCCTTAGTCCGGGAATGAGCATGTAAGCGTCGTCCATAGCCATCAGTTCACTGTAAATCTGCTCCATAATTCCCAAACATTTCTCCGCCATTTTCACGTTTCCTTTTCGCAGCATGTCCAGGGCTCTTCGCCGCAGTTCTCCAATAACGTCCGACAAGCCTAACACGTAGTCAATCGACGGAACACCAAGGGATTCTGGGCTCACGAATTGTTCTTTTTCGACTACGTTGAGCAAAACTTGTGCTTCAGCGTATTCCTGAAAAGCAGCACCAACAAGACCTGAATAGAACAAGTCAGGATGATTCTCAGAGAGCTTGTTGAGGTTTGTGAAAAGTCGGGATGTTTCTTTCAGGAGCTTTTTTGCTTCCGTCAACCTCGTTTGATGAATGTAAAGAATTGCTTGTTTTGAAAGTCGGGTCGCTCTGCGCATGTTTTTCTGGATTTCTTCTTTCACTTCTTCCTTCTGCTTTAACTCTAAACGGACTTTTTCAAGCAATTTTTTGAGGCTCAAATTCATTCACATGTTGCGTAGACGCTTCGAAATGTAGCTAGCTGTACTTATAGATTTTTCCGCACGGCTGATTTTTTGAAAGATTAAAAAAGTGAGGATGTTCAGACGCTTACTATTGTTCTTCGGCTGCTGGTCCTTCCCATTTTTCGATGAGGATTCTGTTGTCGCCGAGTTTGAACGAGACTTTAACGATAACTGATGATGCACCTTTGAATGGAAACATGCTGTCTTCGGCTAGGTCTTTCGGTATGTAAATCAAGAATTTGCCGTCTTTACGTCTGAAAAGTCTGCCTCTTCCTTCACTGACCATGGTTCAATCATCCTTTATAATTGCGGTTGAATTAACAGCGTAATACCGTGAACAATATTTAACTTTTTTTCTCATTCAATAAAATATGGCGGAGGGAACAACTACATTTTACTTGTGGGATTGAATAGTTTGAAAAATAGAGAACATCGCCGTGAAATTTCTGTCTAACTTTCGGCAAGCATAATAGGCTTCGCCAAGCGGCTGAGCATGATTACTCTGCTTTCAGGGGCTTCCTGCAACATGTTGTAGCCTGTTTTCTTAGCTATTTGCAGCGCGAATTGTCGTATTTCCTGATGTGACGGCATGTTCTCAAAGTCGAGTCGAAGTCTCGAGAAACCCACGTGCATGTACGCCTT
>DATKLC010000025.1:0-2067 GCA_035542635.1 Candidatus Krumholzibacteriaceae bacterium
GCAACACTTGACCCAACCCGAACAAGAAGAAGGCAAGCACGAGCACGTAGAAATTCCCAAACACGAAGAGCACCATGGCGGGGATGTAACAAAGAAACGACGCGATCAAATAGTTTTTGCGTCCCACCACGTCCATTCTCAAACCCGCGATCACGCTAGGAACGGCAACCGTGAATGCCCCCAGAGCCAAAATGAGAGCCCATTGAAAGTTCGAGATATTGAGGTTTTCCGTAGCGTAGATCACGAAGTACGTGCTGCACCCGACTATCAGGCTGTTGATGACAGCGTTGCTTATGAACAGGTAATACGCAGACCTCGGAATCCTGCTCCAGATGCCTAGACTCTCTCTCACCGACTGCGGATACTCTTTGAAAGCAGCAAGAAAGTTCGGATGATCGTCTCCGCTGAATGAAGGCAGAGTTTCCTTCAGTCTAGCCCTCAGAAGCGCAGCTGCAAAATAGGCTATCATCGCTATGGCGTACGCAATTCGCATGCCAATGTTCAGGTTGAAAACCAAGACCAAGTACCCCGCAATAAGCGAAGCGGGAAGCCCCACTAGGTTCGTTATCACAGCCTGCATAGAAAAACCCGCACCGCGGTTCTCAGGCGAAACTGAATCAATCATGATGGCAAACAATGCCGGCTGATAAAGCAAACAAAGATTCTGGAAAATCATTCCCAAGACTATGAAGTGCCAAGAAGGCGCAAAAATGAAGAAAATATAAGAAAACGCCACTCCGAACGTCATGGTGTAAACGAGCCACCGACGCCCATGCTTATCTGCAAGGTACCCTCCTGGAAACTGAACAAGCGCAAGCGCAATCAAGCCTGCGAACGAAATTATGCTTAGAAGAAAATCGTTTGCTCCGAGAACTGTCTTGAAGTACTTGCTAGCGTACGTCCCTGCAATGGGACTAGTAGAAAACATCAGAATCCAAGTTATCACCATTATTAGAAAATTGCCTCTGATAAACGCGTACCGAACACGGAAACGTGAAAACAGACCCAACGAAATCGAAACGTACAGTGCACTTCAGGAATATAAACAGCAAACTACCTAACCTCCTAATTGGAAATGAAGGTCGTATGTCGTGTGAAAGCTTATTTACGTTCACACCTGTATTTCATAGAATATGCCGAAAGTCAAAGATATAATGAAGCCCGTCATCAACATAGGTCCGACGTGTACCGTTTTGGAAGCTGCCAACCTCATGAAGGAGTCTGACCGAGGTAGCTTACTGATTCTCGAAGACAAAATCACCACGGGCATCATAACCGAGAGAGACCTCGTTACAAGAGTCATCGCAAAGAACCTGCCTGGCACCACTCCGGTCTCGCGGGTCATGTCGTCGCCCCTCATAACGATCAGCGCCAATACCACACCGAGAGAAGCTGCCAGAATTATGTGCGAACGCAGGATAAGACGGCTCCCGGTCACCGAAGGCGGAGCAGTCACAGGAATCGTAGCCGCATCGGACGTATTGCGCCATCTGTCCAAGAAAACCTTAACCGAAGATATCTGGCAAGCCCTCATCGTAGGACACCAGTCCTAAGTCTTGTCACGCACGCGCAAATCTGTAAAGGGTCTTCTTCTAATTTTGCCAAAACGAACGAAGAACACGCCAAGACAACACTATTATTCCAGAAACTTGTCTGACCGTAAGGCTGTACAGCCCTACCCCCCACGGTTTTTTCTAGCACGTCTAATCGATCCTCGCAAAGCGTAAATACCTATTGAAACTCAGGAAAATATTGAAGCAGAAAATGAGAGTCTTATCCGTTCTTGAAATAATAGGACTCCTCTCACTGGTTTTCACACCTTTGGCAATTGGAGTTTGCTTCAGACTTGACCAGAGCATGAAAACTGAAAACGATATCGACCTTAAAACAAACAGTCCCCCTGAAGCGAACATCATGCATGCCACAACCGATGAAGGAAACGTCTCTGGAAATGGAACCATAGTATACCTAAGCTTTGAAGGAGGATTCTACGGAATCGTCAGCGACGATGGAAACCGCTACGACGCGCTAAACCTAGACCCTGAATTTCAGGTCAACGGTCTACGA
>DATKLC010000026.1:0-9358 GCA_035542635.1 Candidatus Krumholzibacteriaceae bacterium
CACCCACGATGCGCTCCAAATCTGAAAAATAACGGATTTTTCGTGTATCTCGTGCTTTAAGAATTCTCTTCGCTGTTATGGGACCCACATGGGGTATTCGTAAAATCTCCATGTAAGCTGCAGCGTTTAGGTCGATTGGAAACATATCGCGGTTCACTGTAGCAGCAGCGAGTTTCGGGTCTGCGTTGGGCAAGAATCCTTCGTCGTTCACGATTGATGCAAAAGAGTCTGGTGTCCATCCATAGTCTCTGAGCAGGAAGGAAGACTGATACAATCGATGCTCTCGCCAAAGAGGACAAGCCTGCCGCTTCTCTAAGGCTGTCTCTTGGACGGGTTCGAAACCGCTATAGTAAACCCGTTTGAGCCCAAGTTTTCTGTAAAGCCAACCAGTAACCTGCAAGTGCTCCCAGTCATTGTCGCCAACCGCGCCCACAATCATCTGAGTGTCAACCCCAGATTTCATGAAGCCAAACTCAGGCCTAAGCGCACTTTCTTTCGTTCTCTTTCCCTCGTCAATCAGCCAATCTAGCCTTTTCAGAACCGCCTCTTTCAGTCCTCCCTTGTCTGGGCACAACTCATCAAAAATACTCTTATTTGGTGCTTCCAAGTTGATTCCAACTCTATCTGCGAGTTCTACAGCCTCGTGAATGTAATGTCTACTCACGCCAGGCATCAACCTAAGATGGGCATAACCCGTGAACCGCATTTTCCTAAGCTGACGTAGCGTTTCGAGCTGTTCCTCCATGATAAAGTCTGGGTCCTTTGAAATAGAAGAGCTCAGAAAAAGACCACGAATCTTTCCAGTTTTCCATAGATGCATGGTTATTCTCGCGAGTTTTTGTGGTTCCCAAGAGATTCGTTGAATACTCCTCTTCGCCTGGAATGCACAGTAGGAGCATTCGTTCTTGCAACGATTGGTCAACAACGTCTTCAGCAACGGTACGCACTTTCCTCTCGCTGCTGCTTCATAAATGGGCACTGCATTCTGATCCCATTGTGCGTCTAAGCTGAGAAGATGCCACTTATCTCTTCTTTTGATTGGGTTGGTCACGTCTATTCGCTTGGATGATTAGCCCATAGCAGGATATCTTCTTTCAGCAAACAAAAATTGAAAAATCAACGTTACTATATGCGATGTTTACCTAAAACTTGTGCTGTTGCTAGTGTCCTGATTCTCTGAGGTAATAGCCTTCATCTCTCTTGGCACCGAAGCTTCTGACTCCCTGCTTCTCCAACTGTGTCCTCAGCTTCTGAGCGTATTTGTGGTCTATTTCGCCTCGTTTTTCCATGTAGTCAATGATTTCCTCAGCCTGTTTCCCAGTGTCGCATCTGCATAGAAAGTCTATCACGTTCGGGTTATAGTCATCGAAGCATTTGGAAGCCGCTGCCTTTTCTCCAGCTGCAGGATCAGACCGTACACTTTTGATGTTGATTTTCGATTTTCCTTCCTCCATCTCTTCGGCTAAGTGAGGAAACATCTTTTTGAACGTTCCCTTGTCTATCTGCATCTTTTCACTCGCCTTACATGGTTAAGGTTGACCTTAACTGGTTATTTGCCGTTGTGTGTGTCACTCTTTTCTATGTAAAAACAGATATTTAAGCGGAGTCAAACTCGGCGTCCAAAACAACCATGCCCTCGGTAGTTAATACGAAATGTTGCCATACGCAAACACGTGAAACAACACAAAAGTCATGCAGAAACACACTTTTAAGGAGCTAAGAATCGGCATTTATAAGCAACCAATCCATAAACAGATTAACTACAAACCATAATCTTCAAAGAATCAAAGAAAACATCATCAGGTCTGAGGCAAAACCGAATTGGCTATGGACCCCAAAATCGTGAGAGAAAAAATAACCGCGCTCAATGATGAACTTGCGCCACTGAAAGAGCAAAGAGAAAAACTGGAACATGAAGCCCTGCAGTGGATGGAGAAAAGAGACGAAATCCGCGAACAAATCAAAGAATTTCGCACAGAAATATCAAGCCTCAAGCAAAAGCGTGACGAAACTAATCAGAAAGTGAAAGACCTCAAAATCATACGTGACGAACTTGTTTCTGAAAGGAAGGAAAAACTCGCCAAAGTCGTCGAATTCAAACGCAAAGTCGCGTCTTTTAAGCAGATTCCATCCAAAGCCATCCAAAACATCCAAACCGAAATCCAGAACCTCGACTGGAAAATCCAAACGAGCTCTTTGACCTTACCGCAGGAAAAACGCATAATCGAACAAATAGCCGAACTCGAAAAACAGCTTGCGGCTTGTAAACAAGTGCAATCCATGTGGGCAGAAATCAAGACGTTACAGCATCAGTTGAGGAACATGCACACGCAAGAGAAGGAAACGCACAGACAAATCGCCCATCTCGCAGAGCAAAGCCGAGAGATTCATCAAACAATGAACGAGAAGGGCGCAACTATCCCCCAGTTAAAGACTGAAGCCGAGGAAGCACACAAAAAATACATAGAAATCAGAAGGCAAGCACAAAAAGCGTATCAGCAGTGCATGCCATTAATAGCCCAAATTCGCGCGTTGCTGTTCCAAATCAAAACGGAAGAAGAGAAAAAGAAAACAAAGCGGCAAACAGAGATCATGCAAGAACTGGAGAAGAATGCCTTGGAAAAAATGAAACGAGGAGAAAAACTGACCTGGGACGAATTCAAAATTCTCGCCGAGAAGGGGCTCCCCGAAACCTGAATTCTGCTCTTTTCCTAAAGTGTTGTCTCAAGAGATAATGCATATAAAACTATAAGAGGCGAACGATTCAATTTATTATGCGAACAGAATGACCAGTCAGCCTGAAAAGAAGGAAAACGTCCTCATTCTCTGCGTTGACCGAGACGGCGACATAAGCGCCAAAGCAAACCTAAAAACGCCCATCTTCGGAAGAGAAGAAAACCTAAACGCTGCGGTCGCCTTTGCTCTCAAAGACCCCGAGGAACCAGACGCAAACGCCATGTTCGAAGCCATAAGGGTGTTTGACCGCCTAAAAACAGAAGGCAAACCGCATGAAGACTTTCAGATAGCCACAATTTCAGGCTCTGAATTCGGCGATGTCAGCGCAGACAGAAAACTCGTCTCGGAACTGAACGAAGTCTTGACGAATTTCAGAGCAAACGAGGTAGTTCTGGTTACCGACGGCTACCAAGATGAACTGGTTCTCCCACTCATCGAGTCGCGAGTTCCTGTGTCATCCGTAAGAAGGATAGTTATAAAGCACAGCAAATCAATCGAAGAAACCGCGGCAGTTTTTTCGCGGTACTTAAAAATGGTAGTAGAAGACCCAAGGTATTCGCGACCCCTTTTGGGAATTCCTGGGATTCTGCTCATTGTGCTAGTCGTTCTTTCGTTCTACAACCTCTTGGGGCTAACATGGTTAGTCTTTCTCGTCATTCTAGGGGGAGCTCTTCTCATCAAAGGTTTCGGCGTTGACCGGGCAGTGAAAAGCGCCGTGAAATGGGCAAAGGACTATGAACCGCCGCCCGTTCCCGTTCAAATCGCCAGCTTTGCTACGGCAGCGGGTCTGCTTTCTGTGGCAATAGGGATCTATTTGGGCCTTAGCGAAGTGAGTCAGAGGCTCATAGCATTTCCCACTCTCGGCGAAATGCCCAGTTTGCTAGGAGAATTCATTCAGTATGCTGCGGTTTTGATTTTCATCGGCATTTGCGTTGTGCTTTCTGGAAGAGCAATAAAATGGTATTTTGAGCATGACGCGCGCTTGTTGCGAACGGTTGTCATAATCGCCGTCGCCGCTTGGTCGTCTCAAATCGCCCTGCAAGTCTCACAGATACTAATCAACCCATCCTCGGAATATACTGGTCTTGTTGTGAGCATTTTGGTGGGCATTTTGGTCGGTCTTTCCTCACTGCTTGCGGCTTTCTTGGTTCACAGAAGATACGCTGGCTTTTTCAGGAAGAAAGGGGTTGAGGTTGAAGAGTTCAACGAAGAAACCTGAAATCGCCATTATAGGCGGAACTGGACTCGAGAATTTCCTGAAGATTTCTGAACAGATTCGCATAGGAACTCCTTACGGCATTCCTCCTGCACTTTTCCTCGGGAATGTTGAAGAAAGAATGGTCATCTTCTTAGCTCGCCATGGCTTAGACCACAATATACCGCCACACAAAATTAATCATCGCGCCAACATACATGCTCTGCAACAATTGGGTGTAAAACGTATTATAGCCACAAACGCCGTTGGCGCTATCAATGAAACCTTCAAACCCGGAAACTTGCTTATTCCCCACGATTTTATAGATTTTACAAAATCTCATCCCACAACTTTCTATGAGGACACGCCAGTTATTCATGTGGACTTGTCACAGCCATATTGTCCAGAAATTCGAAAAACGCTCATCGCCGCTGCAAAAAGAAGTAAAATCGAGGTTTTTGCCCGTGCGATTCTGGTTTGCACCAGTGGACCTCGGTTTGAGACTCCTGCGGAAGTTGAGATGTTTCGTCGATTAGGTGGCGATTTGGTTGGAATGACAGGCGTTGCCGAGGCTATATTTTCGCGTGAGCTGGAAATGTGCTATGCGAATGTTTGCTTCGTCACGAACATGGCTGCTGGCTTGCAAAAGCGGTTAACCACGCGAGAGGTCGCAGACAACGCGGAGAAGATTCGTTCTGTCTTTGAGAAACTTTTAAGTGAAACGATTAGGACGATACCACATGACCGAAACTGCCCCTGCGTTCATGCATTAAAAAACGCGAGGTTCTGAGAGAGAATAGAATGCTAAAAACCCTCCTGTCGATTACTGGGATTTACAGGGTTTATGAAAAATGGTTATGGTACCAAATAAAGAACGGAAAAAGCCCAGAACACATCGCTGTGATTCTGGACGGAAACCGCCGCTGGGCAGAAGAGCACTCACTTCCGACATGGTTAGGTCACAAGGAGGGTGCTGATAAAATCGAAGACTTAATCGACTGGTGCTTCGATTACCTAAACGTAAAATCCGTCACGCTCTATTCATTTTCAACAGAGAATTTCTTGCGCGAATCTAGTGAAGTGGAGGGTATTATGAAGCTGGCCGAGGAGAAACTCACCAAAATTATTACAGACGCACGCATTCACAAGAATAAAGTTCACGTCAGGATAATTGGCAGACAGGAACTGCTTCCAAAACAGCTTCAAGAGTTGAGCAGAAGAGTGGAAGAAACAACAAAAGACTATGACGAACACTTCCTCAACATTGCGTTGGCTTATGGTGGAAGAGCGGAAATCGTTGACGCTGCACGCAAACTAGCCCACGAAGTTGAAAAGGGAAAGTTGAAGCCAGATGCCATAGAGGAGGAACTGTTCGAAAAATATCTGTACACAGCACATTTGCCTAAGCAGGACCCGGACATGATTATTCGAACCAGCGGCGAAGAAAGACTCAGCGGCTTTCTCTTATGGCAAAGCGCCTACAGCGAACTCTTCTTCTTAGACATTTACTGGCCAGACTTTCGCCGCATCGACCTGTTGCGCGCGATTCGAACTTTCCAAAAACGAAAGAGACGCTTCGGCCAATAGAAAGAGAACAGTTGTCTTTTTAGGCGCGTTTTCTGGCGCTCACGATGGAGATAACATCGCCGTTTTTGAGCACATAATCCTCGCCGACGCGTTTTTTCTCGTGTGCCTCGACGCCGTAGATGAAGCCTTCTCCAAGTTCGGTGTGAATTCGGTAGGCTAGTTCGCGCGCCGTTGTCCCGTATGGCACGATGTAAGCGTCTGGCAATACTCTGCCTTCGTGGTCGCTGAGGTGTTCTATGTCTTCCACGGGGTATACGACTATGCCATTGAGGAGTTTGAAGTACGCCATATTAATCGCGTCCTGCACACCTGTAGTTCCAAATTTGGTCAGAATTCTCTCCTTGATCGTCTCCAAAGCCTTCTTCTGGGTGGGGGTTATACCTTGCGGGTTCATTATGTTGAAGTTGCAGTCGCCTGGACGGTAGTCGGTTAACTTCATTTCTGCCGACCTTCTCAAGGCAAGTTCGGCTTCGGCGCAGCAAGACACGATTAATTGATTGAGGTTTTTCAATCGTTCAAGATTATCCTCGGCACAGGGCAAATCAATCTTGTTCGCGGCTATTAGCATAGGTTTTGAGATACTTCTCAGTTTATCAACAAACTTTAGAAAATCTTCTTCGCTCCACAAGTGTGGCTTTTCCGCGTTCAAGCCTGTTGCACGTACAGCCTCGAACAGATGTGTTCTTCGTATGGCTAGCCCGCTTAGGCGTTCCTCGAGAAGCTTGAGTAAGTCCTCTTTTTCCGACTCGACTGAACGTGTCAATTTTTGCCAATCGCGTTTTAGGATGTTGGCCATCCACATGGTTATCTCTACTTCGAGGAAGCGAACGTCCTCAATAGGGTCTCGTTCGCCCGGCTTGCAGATTCTACCCTCGGCATCGGTTCCGCCAGAAGCGTCGACTATGTGAATTAACGCATCTGCTTTGCGTATTTCGTCTAAGAACTGGTTGCCCAAGCCTCTTCCCTGCCACGCGCCTGGCACTAGCCCCGCGCAGTCGATTAGTTCAACTGGGATTAGACGTATTCCGTCCATGCAGATTGAGTTTTTCGGGTTATCTTTCACGTTAAATTCTCTGCAGGCGCAAGGAGTCCGCACGTAGCCAATGCCTCGGTTGGGTTTTATCGTCGTAAACGGATAGTTGGCAATCTCGGCGGGCGCCAGAGTCGCGGCGCTAAAAAACGTAGACTTGCCCGTGTTAGGCTTGCCAACGATGCCAACCATCATGGAACCAATAATCTCCAAACTAATGTGGGATAATCTTGTAAATGAAACTTGCTAAAAAAGGCGGTTTAACGATTAGGAAAAGCATTTAGCCCAACTTATCTTTCGCTTGCAGGTTTTTCGATCCGTATCTGCTCGCCGATAATGACTCTCATTCCATCCACAGCGGCTGTCACTGGCACCTCGCTCTCTTTCGTAGCGTGAATGGCTTCTTTCTGTGGTCCTTTGAATATCATCTGCATGCCGAGATGCGTGAAAACAGCGGCTTCCGGTTTGGCAGCTTTCAAAATGTTTATCGCGTCATCGGTGGTCATATGCCCTTTCCACGGTTTTCCTCCAGGCCTCATGACACAGAGAATCAGTAGCCTCAAACCTGTGTAATTCTTGTCTATGTCCTCGTAGTATTCTGTGTCGCTCGTGTATGCAAAGTCTCCATAATCAGCCGTGGAAAAGCGGTATCCTACAGCGTCAGGATCCGTGTGTTGCGCTTTGACTACTGCAACTTTCAACGAGCCAACCTGAAAAACCATGCCCGGTGTGGCATTTATTGTCTGACTGGGCATCTTCTGATGGTATTTGGAAATGGACGCTTCGCATGTTGAATTGCCGTTTAAGACGCTGTTGGCGGCGGCGAGTATGCCGCGTTTCTGTAAAGTGCCCTTAGTCATGGCTTCTATGAGCACTTCGGCGTCTGTGTAATGGTCCGGATGCGAGTGAGAAACCAGCACAGCATTGAGTTTTTGTGGGTCTAACCCCGCGTTTACGGAATAAACCAATGCACCCGGTCCAGGGTCGAGGTGAATGTTCGTTTCGCTGTTGATTATGCGTATTCCTGCCGTTCGTCGTTTTTGTGTTATTGTTGCGAACCTGCCTCCGCCCGTGCCTAGAAACGTTAACGTAACTGGGTCTGGCATGAATAAGTAATTGTGTCTAGTGATGTTTTTGATTTTCTGTCGGGTTAGTTTTATTTTGTCGGAAGCTGTATTGTGTGAATGGAAAGTGCAAAAATTGCGTGTGGTCATTCGCGTAGGCGGCTCAGTGGTGGCTTCGCCAGTGAATACCGAATTGATTGGCGAATACGTTGATTTGCTGAAGAGATTACAAAAGTTGGGACACAAAATCGTTCTCGTCGTCGGCGGCGGCACCTTGGCTAGAGAATTCATCCAGTACGCTAAAGGTCTTGACTTGAAAGAAGCAGAACAAGACGAAGTCGCCATTTCTGTTTCGCGTCTAATCGCACAATTATTTATGCTGAAACTAGGCGCCTCAGGAATCGGCATGGTTCCAACATCGCTGGACGACGTGAGAAAAAAGGTAGAAACAGGCAAAATTATCGTGATGGGCGGCTTGAAGCCTGGAATGACCACTGACGCGGTTGCGGCCATGGCGGCAGAGAAAACCAAAGCTAACCTGATGGTGAAAGCAACCGACCAAGAAGGCGTTTACACGAGTGATCCACGGAAACACAAGAACGCCGAGAAAATCGACAGACTGAGCTTTGAGGATTTAACGCGGCTTTTTGAACAAAACAAACACAGGGCAGGTATACATCAAATCATCGACCCAGAAGCCGTCAAAATCCTTCGTACGAGCCGAACAAAAACCGTCGTGGTTTCTGGTTTCAAGCCCGAAAACGTCTCATTAGCCATAGAAGGCAAAAGAATCGGAACAGTAATCGAATGAACCTGCCTATTCAAAGCAGTAATGGACTTTCTGGAATTCGCTAGTAAGTTTTGTGGCGTCTTTCTTCACTTTCACGGGCTTCTCGTTGTCCATAATTACGCGCTTCATGAGCGTGGCGATTTGCTGCATCTCTTTTTCTTTCATCCCGCGTCTAGTAGTTTCACAGGTGCCGAGGCGGACGCCGCAGTCGGCGATTATGTTGGCTTTCTCCAGTCTCGTGGCAACGGCTCTTCCGTTTTTGTATTCACCATAGTCTAAAAATACTTGATGCGACTTTGTAAAGCCTAGGCTTGGACAAACAACAGGAAACCCATAATCACTCAACGCCTTTGCTAGCGCTTGCGCGTTTTTAACCACTTGCGCGGCATACTGCTCGCCAAAATTCTTCATTTCTGCCAAAGCCAAAGTTAATGCTGCAATACGGTTCCAATGGGCGTTGTCCACATAAGCGGGGAATATGCGTCTTTTCACTTTTTCTCCATACTCTTTCGAGGCGAGGAACATGCCACCCTGAGGACCAAAGAAACTCTTGTGCGTAGAACCAAAAAGCGCGTCCGCACCCTCTCTGAACGGGTCTTGAAACGTTTTGCCTGCAATCAAACCCATAACGTGTGAACCGTCGTATCCAACACGTGTGCCTGTTTCGTGTGCCACTTTGGCGAGTTCGCGAACTGGGTGGGGGAAAAGGATCAAACTCGCGCCGAAAACAATTACTTTAGGCTTTATGTGCTGAATTAATTCTTCTGCCTCTTCGGTCTTGATGTTTCTCTGTTCAGTTGAAAACGGAAACGCCACGAGTTTGTACCTCAAAAACTTGGGCAGTGCTCTTCGCCACATGCCAGGGTAGCCGCCGTCTTGCTCGGAAACGCAAACGACCGTGTCTCTTGGTTTGGTGAAGTTGGCGAAGAAAATCAAATCCGCGATATGTCCTGACA
>DATKLC010000027.1:0-6755 GCA_035542635.1 Candidatus Krumholzibacteriaceae bacterium
CACGTTTGTTCCGCACTTCGGACAGGTGACCAACTTTTGCAGCCCCATTTACATAGATACATGACATCCTAATGTAAATGTGTTTTCATCCATAAGAATAATAGCGTACCTTTAATACTCTAACGCCTAAAAAGTGCCAAAGCGTGCTGAAAAGTGCCAACCATATTTGGATCATATAGTGAACGGGGCCTAGAGACGCGGCGCACAGAGAAAAAACTACCTATACTAGAGGAAACGTGTGCGCACACAGAGAAAGCCATCAGCCAATGGTTCCAGCCAAAAAAGCTACAAGCCCAAAAACGAACCAAACGAGAACCAGATTCTTAACACGCCTCGCGTTTTCACGGGAAAAGTCACGCAAAAGCCAAACAGAAGACGTAATCAAGCCCGCATCGGTGACCAAAACAAAAGGCACAAACCAAAGGGAAACTAACCCAAACTTCAAGGGCAAAACGCTCAAAACAACAGCCGAAACATAAAACACCACAGCCACCACGACAGCCACACGCGCACCAAAACGTACAGCCAAAGTCCTGACACCCTTGCGCTTATCACCCTCAACATCCACAACACCTTTCGTAATTTCCCGCCCAGTATTAGCAAGAAAAGCCAACGCAACAAAAATGGCGCTAGAATCAGCAAAACCTTTCCCAACAGCGAACCCACCATAAACAAACGGCAGAACAACACAAACACTCACCAACAAATTCCCAAAAAACCCACTCCGCTTACCCCAAAAAGAATAAGCAGCAAAAACCAACCAAGAAAAAACAGCAATAACAAAACACTGCCAGCTAACAACCAAAGCAAAAACGAAACCAATAACAGCCAAAACCACAGCAAACACCTGCGCCTGCCCAAAAGAAACAGCGCCACTCGGAATTGGACGAGCAGGCTCATTAACAGCATCAATCTCCCTGTCAATAATATCATTCGCAACCATCGAGCCCGCAGTCAAAAAGAAACCAGTCAAAAAACTATACAGAAGCAAAAGCCACGTATCAGCCGAAAAGTCCACACCAACCAAAGCAGCGCCAACGATAACTGCAAAGCCGATCATCAAGCAATTCACGGGACGCATCATGCGCAGAAGAGCGCCAATCTTAGCCATCAGCAACAAACCGAAAAAGAATCAGACAAAAAAGCCTTTAAACTTATCCTCTGATAGAAAGCTCACGTACGCCTGTACACTTTATACTCCAAGGGCTCCATCTCAAACCTCGGACAAACAACAATCTCAACACCGTCATCAACACGCGACTCATCAACAAACCTCTTCAGCCAACCACAAAAAACCCTTGAACCACACGCATTCGCCTGCTTACAATCCACACAACTCTTGCGACTACATTCCATGCTTTCCTTCTTCTTTCTTCTCACACCAAACGCCTCTCTGCAAAAACTCCACAATAGTATATCGCATGATTTCATATAAACCCTTCGCTAACTAGAAAAACCAACACACATAAAAATTCGCCAAACAAATATACGCACATACAAGAAGCACACGCGGAGAAAACTGTCTTGAACTACAACATCGACGAACTAAGAGTAATAATTCCCGTCGGCGGCATCGCAAAACGCCTCTTGCCGTTAACGGCAGAAGTGTCAAAAGCCTGCATACGTCTACTAAACAGGCCACTCATCGAAATAAGCTTACTTTGTCTTGCAAGACAGGGCATAAAAAACTTCATCTTCGGCGTCAAAGGCTACACCAACTACCGCAGCCTCCACGATTACTTCGAAAGTGGCGAAGGATTCTCAGCAAGATACAACATCACACCACGCATACACATCAAATATCAGCCTAATGTAGATGATTTTGGAAGCGCCGACTCCGCGAGAATCAACATGGAATATTACGATGTTGAAAACCCCGTCTTCGCTGTTCAAGGGGACAACATATTCGACATAAACATTCAAAACATCATAGAATTCCACCAAAAAAAAGACGCCGTAATGACAATAGGACTGCGCCAAGTAACAGACACTGAAGGTTACGGCATAGCAGACATAGACAAAAACATGCGAATATCCAGATTCATAGAAAAACCCACAAAAGAAGAAGCACCCACAAACCTCGCCAACACAGGATTATACCTCGTCACACCAGAAATCCGCCAAATCTTCAAAGAAAAAGGCATAAAAGAACTCATACAAAAAAACCATCGCCTCGACTTCGGCTACGATTTTATACCATACCTCATCAAAACAGGAAGACCCGTATACGGCTACGAACTGAAGGGAAGCTGGTTCGACATCGGCACGCCAAAACGATATCTTGAAGCAATGACTGACATACTACACGGCAAACTATCTTCCCTAACAGACTTTGGCGGAAAAATAGCCCAAGACCAAACCATCTGGGTACAAGGCGAAAGCAAAGAATCCATAATGAGAAGAAAGAAAATCATACAAAAAATAAAAAACGGCAAAATCCAACTCGAAGGTTCAGTGCTCATCGGCAGGCACTGCCAAATCAGCGATGGCGTAAAAATAATCGATTCATGCGTCGATAACTACTCAAAAATCGGAAAAAACGTGGAAATCGAAAACTCCGCCGTAATGGACAGGGCGATAGTAGGCGACAACGCGGAAATCAAAGACAGTATCATCGGAAGACACACAACAATAGAATCTAACAAAGCCGAACCTACAAAAATCAGCGCAATATCTATAATTGCAGATGATGTAACTATCGCCGCTGGCTCAGGCCTTTCAGACACAAAAATCTATCCACACATGCATATTTCAAAAGGAAATTATCACGAAATAATCCTCTCAACTTGAGCCAAAGAGGTTTTTCACGTTATCAAGGACAATTAGAACATCAACATGGCAATCATCATTATCTAAAAAAACTTTTTATATCTACTATACGCTCTTATCCTAAAGCAAAAAATACAATGGACGACTGAAAAACCGAGGAGAAGTGTATGCCCGTTCTAGAAGTGCAAGATCTTAGAACTTATTTCACAACGCTCAGAGGACCCGTAAAAGCTGTTGACGGAGTCAGTTTTCAGGTTGAAAGAGGAGAGGCCGTCGGATTAGCAGGTGAATCTGGATGCGGAAAAACAACAACAGCTTTATCCGTTCTGAAAATTCTACCTTCCAATGGAAGAGTTGTCGGAGGAAAAATTCTTTTCAAAGGAACAGATATCGTCAAGCTTTCGGAAGATGAGATGCGAAAGAAAATCCGCTGGAAAGGAATCTCCATAGTTTTCCAAGGTGCAATGAACGCCTTGAATCCGGTTTATCGCGTAGGCGACCAAATTGCGGAGGCGATTCTGATACATGAAAAAATCTCTAAAGACGATGCAATGGAACGGGTAAGAAAACTTTTCGAAACAGTAGGTCTTGATCCAAACAGGGCCTCTAACTATCCTCACGAATTCAGCGGTGGTATGAGACAACGCGCATTGATAGCCATGGCTTTGGCATGTAATCCTGAACTTTTAATTGCCGACGAGCCTGGAACCGCCTTGGACGTAATCGTAGCAGCCCAAGTTTTGAAACTAATGCGAGAATTAAAGAGTAAACTTAACCTCGGAATGATAATGATTACCCACGACCTTTCGATCATTGCTGAAACATGCGAAAGATGTGTAATAATGTATGGTGGGAAAGTCGCGGAATACGCCGATGTAGTAACCATTTTCAGGGATCCTGAACATCCGTACACGCAGGGTTTGATTAATGCTTTTCCTAGCATAAAAGCGCCTAGAACTGAGTTGGTTTCAATTCCTGGGTCGCCGCCAAACCTGCTTAATCCACCACCTGCTTGTAGATTCCATCCCAGATGTCCGTACGCGATGGAGATTTGTAGGAAAGAAGAACCGATGCCTATTGATATTGGGGAACGCCACTATGTTGCTTGTCATTTGGTCACAAAGAAATAACGGTGAACACTATGGAAGAAATAGTCAAAGTTGAAAACTTGAAGAAATGGTTTCCAGTGAGAATGGGATTCTGGGAGACCCTGATATCTCGAAGACAACTTTTTGTTCGCGCTGTTGACGGGATCTCTTTTGATTTGCGAAAAGCCGAGATTTTTGGTTTGGCAGGTGAGAGTGGGAGCGGAAAAACAACTACGGGAAGACTCGTTTTGAGATTAATTGAGCCTACTAGTGGAAGGATATTTTTTGAGGGAAAGGATTTGGCGACGCTTTCAGAAAGAGAAATGAAACCTCTCAGGAGCAGGATGCAGATAGTTTTTCAAGACCCCTACGAGTCGCTTAATCCGCGAATGACTATTGCGGATATTATGGCTGAACCCTTAAGAATACAGCATGTAGGCAGCGAGAAAGAGGTAGAAAAACGGGTTAACGAAGCCCTTGAGAACGTTCAACTCGTTCCACCTGAAGAATTTCTTTTTAGATTTCCGCACGAGTTAAGTGGCGGTCAACGACAAAGAGTTGCAACTGGCAGGGCTTTAGTGCTTCAGCCATCATTCATTGTCGCGGATGAACCAGTTTCGATGCTTGACGTTTCCATCAGAGCCGAAGTACTAAACCTAATGGTCGATTTGGTGAAGAAATTTGGAGTTTCATTCCTGTACATTACTCACGATTTGGCGTTGGCGCGACATATCTGTGACAGAATCGCTGTAATGTACTTGGGAAAAATAATGGAAATGGGAACCGCTGAACAGGTTATTCTGGAGCCACTACACCCCTACACCAAAGCGTTGATCGCTGCAGTTCCTGTGCCTGATCCCGAATCAGCCCGTGTAGAAGTTGTTATCAGAGGCGAGATTCCAAGTCCAATCAACCCACCGGCTGGTTGCCGTTTCCATACAAGGTGTCAAAACGTGAAAGGCGACATTTGTCGCACAACTGAACCTATGCTTGTTGACGCGGGCAACGGGCATATGGTCGCCTGTCACTGGTTAGGCAGCGAACGCGCCAGCGTTGAAAAAGGAAAGTAAATCTTCTATTCTGCCACTTTTTTGAGTTGGCTGCGGTACATTTCTACTATTTCTTTTTCTGTCGTGGCATCTTCTGGAGACTTATCCAACCGATATTTGCCGGTAAACCTTGGGAATCTGATTGCTAGGCCGCTGCCTTTGCGTATGATGTCCATTGCGCACACGTGAACTGGGCTTAGTGTGATTTCTGCGCCTATTATTTCTAAGACTATTTTGGGTTCAAACCACACGTCTGCTTCCATTAGTGATTTCACTCGAGAGTGTTTGTGGGGTATTTGATGTTTTTTTAGCATTTTTGGGAGTTTTTCGAGGTCTTCGTCGGTAAAACCTGAACCGCATTTGCATACTGTTTTGAAAATGTCGTTTTCTGGTTCGTATGCTGCCAGAAGCAAGGCGCCGTAAGTGCCTGCTCTTTTGCCTCTTCCATGAAAGGCGCCTACTACAACAAGGTCCACGGTGTCGGTCATTTCGCTTTTGTAGTCGCGTTTGTATTTTATCCAGAGCCATCCTCTTGCTCCTGCTTGGTAGATGGAGTCGGGTGCGATGGATTTGCACACCAAGCCTTCACAGCCGTTTTCTATGGCTTTTTCGAAGAATTTTTCGAGTTCTTGGGGGTTGTCTGTTGTGATGTATTCGGCTATTGTTGTGCGGTCAGTTTTGGTAATGATTTTTTCGAGTTCTTTGCGGCGTGTGGGGTATGGTTTTAGTGTGAAGTCTTTTCCGTCAGCGTAAAGCACGTCGAACATGAAGAGTGCTATTGGGTATTCTTCCATGGCTTCTTTTACGCCGTATTTGCGTCTTCGGTGCATGAGTTCTTGGAATGGTCGCATTTCGCCAGTGTCTTGGTCTACTGCGACGCATTCTGCTTCGAGTATGGCTGTTTGGGTTTTGACGTATTTTTTGAATAGGGCCACAACATCGGGGTATTGATTGGTGATGTTTTCGACTCTGCGAGAGAAGAGTGTGATTTTGTCGCCGTCTTTATGCGCTTGCACTCTTTCGCCGTCGTATTTGAATTCGGCGATGCATTTTCCGCCGAGTTTTTCAAGGATTTCTTTGGGTGACGCGAGGCGTTCTGCGAGCATGGGGCGTATGGGTTCACCGATGGATACGGTGAATTTTTTGATGCCTTCTATGCCTTTTTCTACTATGGTTTTGGCTACTCTGCCTAAATCTGAGCTGATGTTGTATGCGCGTTCGAGGTGTTCGCGAGTTTCTTTTCCGCCGCCGTAGGCGATTGCGAGTGCGTCTAAAACTGTCATGTCGGCGATTCCCAAGCGCAGGTTGCCTGTTACTGTGCGTATGAGGTATTTTGCTTCCTTTGGCGTGGCGTTGGTTAGTAAACCTGCGAGTAGGCTCATTTTTGTGTCTATGGAGCCTGCGCCCGTAGTTTTGGCTATTCTTTCGAGGGTTTCGTACACTTTTGAAACGCTCAGTGCCTGTTGGGTGAAGGTGGCTTGGATGCGTTTTTGGAGGAATTTTTGTGCAGTTTGGCCGAGGTCGCCTGTGTGCTTTAGGTCTTCTTCTATTTTTTCTTCGCTTATGCCTGTGGCTCTTGCGAGGGCTTTTATGGCGAGTTTTTCGGCTATGCCTATTTCTATGCCCACGAAATCTGGGTAGATTTTTCCTTGTGTGAGGTAAACTACTTTGTCAATGAGTTCTTTGGGTGTGTTTTTGAGGAGTTCTACAAGGTAATCTGTCATTTCGAGCCTTTTTGTTGTGTTCTCGATTTTTTCATAAGAATCCGCGATGAATGCGTATTTCAAAGCTTTATCGCGCCCCCTTTGAGCATATTTTAGGTTTTTTGATTCTTTTAAGGTTAGCCATC
>DATKLC010000028.1:0-25109 GCA_035542635.1 Candidatus Krumholzibacteriaceae bacterium
GGGCGAAGTGACACGGCATTTGATGAAGATTTGTGCTGGTGAGTGCATAAGCGCGGATGAGGCGGCGATTAAGTTCATTGCGCAGCGTAGTGAGGGCGATGTGCGTAGTGCTGTGAATGATTTGCAGGCTTTGGCTGCTGGTCGTGTTAAGCTCACGTACGATGACGTGTCTTGGTTGGCTTACAGGGACAGGAAGGACGTTATTTTTAGTGTGCTTCGGCATGTTTTCTACAGTAAAACTGCTAGTGGCGCTAAGCAGGCTGTTGACATGGCTGATGTTGACCCTGACATGCTGTTTTTGTGGATTTATGAGAATGCGCCTTATCATTTGAAGGATCCGTCGGATTTGGTGGCGGGTATGGATGCGTTGGCTAAAGCGGACATTTACAGGGGCAGGATTATGCGTACGCAGGATTGGAAGTTAACGCGTTATGTGGTGGATTTTATGACTGCTGGTGTTGCCATGGCTAGGCAGAAGACGGGTAGTGTGGGTTGGGTGCCGTTCAAGTTTCCAGAAAAGCTACGCATGCTCAGCAGGAGCAGGGCGGAGCGGGCTATGGAGAATGAGATTGGCGCTCGGATTAAGCGTCGTATGCACGTTTCTACGCGGGTCGCAGCGAAGGAGATATTACCGTATATTCGTGTGATTTTTCAGAGCAACCCCGAATGGGCAGCAGGGCTGGTGCGATGGTTCGACTTTAACGAAGAACAGATCGAACACATAGCCCAAGGAAAAAAATACACAAAACAAATACAAAAACACCTACAAACCTAAAGATAAGAGGTAATTATTTCCGTCAAAAACAACCTGAGAGTTCAGATTCAGTTATATTTACACGGTAGGAAAGACATATGGAAACAGGTATTATACTTGGGGAAGGACACAAATGACAGAAAAGACGACCGACCGCAATCCACGACGCCTTCGAAGCTTTCTGATTGTAGGATTTTTTGCATTTCTAGGAGTCAGTGAAATCATTTCCATCGTCATTGGAGCGCAGAAGCTGGATAATCCAAAAACTTGGTTCGCCTTGGCTGGAGCGTTACTTATCTTGGGGCTGATAGCTCTTGTGCTTGTAGGCAACGTATATACTCTTCTTATCGCAAAAATACGCGGACCAGCATATCGAACGCATACACTTAGCGTCTCGCCTTTCGAGATCAAATTGGAAGGGTTTGACTCGCGATATGAAGAGCTGATAAAGCAAATTGATGGGCTTCCGGATACTGGAAGAGAGAAAGACAGGAACGCACAGAGGAAGCTCCGAGAAATAGCAGTCGCTCTTAAGGGAATCAAGGATCAGTTGACTCACATGTCAGGAACCTATACGTACGAGGAGGATTTAGAGGGACTTGAAAGACGATTGTTTGACCAATCACGGTTATTACTAGACGTTGGCAGTGGTATAGACCCCCTTTGGGAACGGCTTAAAAAGCGCATTTCTGAATTTCGTAAAGATTTGTTCAAAGCGGAACATGAAACATTCAAACTCATGGAGTTTTTGAGAAAGGATCTGGAAAACGCTAAAAAGAAGCAAAAAGGTAAGCAATAAATAATTTGCAGATTCAATCTATGGTTTCTCATTGGTCGTGAAATTCATGCCCGAGTTGCCTGAAATTACCGTACTTGCTAGACAAATGAATAAAGAACTTCAAGGCAAACAAGTAGCAAACAGCGAATCCGAACAGCCAAAAAACCTGAATATGCCCGTAGCCAATTTTGCTAAAACAATCAAAGGTAAAACCATCACTAATGTTTCTAGTAAGGGTAAATGGATTTTCACCAAACTCGATCCTGATTATTACCTTCTTATTAATTTGGGTATGAACGGCGACGTTCTCTACTTTGCCGCCGACAAAAAGCCTCCAGAAAAATATCATTTCAAACTTACCTTCACTGACAAGACTGGCTTTACTGTTGCTTTTCAGTGGATTGGTCTTGTTCATTTGGTGGCAGAGAAAGACCTAGACAAGCACAAACTAACCGCCAAACTCGGTATTCAACCCACAGACAAAAATTTTACACTAAATCACTTCAGACGCTTATTAGCCAACAGGAAGACAATAGTCAAAAACTTCCTGCTAGACCAGAAGAACATCGCGGGCATAGGCAACGTCTACATACAAGACACACTGTTCCGCGCCCGACTCCACCCAAACCGCAAAATCAACACATTAACACCACAAGAAATCGAAGCCTTATACCACGCCATAAAAGACACGCTTAATCATGCTATCAAGCTGGGCGGCTTAGTTTACGAAAAAGACTTCTACGGAAAACACGGAAGATTCACAGCAGATTCCTTCCTAGTAGGCTACAAAACAGGCAAACCCTGCCCCAACTGCAAAACGCCCATACAAAAAATCCGAACAGGCACCACAGCATCATACATATGCCCAAAAGACCAAAAAGCACCTTAACATAGCGCCATGCAAAAAACTACCTAGACCAGAGAGACGCGTGCACACACAGAGAGAGGGCAGAACCTAATAGAAAGGTCTAGACTACTGCTGTGCGTGTGCTCACACCGTTCTCAAACTCTCTCTATGCTTTCGCAGATACTTTACGCATCGAACCCGCATACAACCCAACGAAACTCAACACCACCGCCAAGACCACATCAATAGCCGTCTCACTAAGCAACACAAGCTGCCCATAAACAAGCCAATCCATCGTCGTCCACGAACCTGTAGAGAAATTACTCCGCAGATAGTCGTCAACCCAAGCACCATAATACCCGTTGGCAGCAAAAGAAATCATGACACTAAACAGCACCACAACTCCAATCAAAGCAGTTATTCTACCGATCGAACCCAACCTGCTCTGTCGAATCTGCCCAGCGAAGACGTAACCGACAACCAACGAAGCAACCAACATACCCACAACAAAAGAAACAAGAAGCCCATAATCAGTTCCCACAGTAGGAACAAACATCAACGCAAGCAAATAATAAAGCACAATAAAAATCACAGTCCCAGCCGCCACAGCCGTAATGATATCCCCAAACCTCACGCACACTCACCTCCTCACCCACCAAAACATTCCACAGTCATACCTCTCTCAGCCCAATCAATATTTATAACTTACGAAAAAACCACAAATTCAAATTTCAAAAGAAAACCCACCCCAAGCACCTAAAAAACAGCCAAAAACACCTTTTCTCAAGTGAACCCCTCGTTCTCTGTTCATATTTGCAGTATATTTGGATCCTAATAGTATCATATATGGAACGGGGTAGGGGGGAGCGCAGCGCAGATACACACGCACAGAAGCCACAGAATAACAAAACACAAAACACCAACTCAAAACCCAAGCTTAAAATACCACAGGAATCTTGATTCACTAATCCCAACACCCCAACGCAGGACACAAACCATGACAAACCCAGTAAAAATCACCGACACAACCCTCCGCGACGCACACCAATCCCTTATGGCAACCCGCATGCGCACAGAAACCATGCTAAACATAGCAGAAAAAATGGACAACATCGGATTTTGGTCGCTAGAAATGTGGGGCGGAGCAACATTTGATGTCTGCATACGCTTCCTAAACGAAGACCCATGGCAACGCCTAAAAACCCTAAAAAAAACCATCAAAAAAACACGCTTGCAAATGCTCCTCCGCGGACAAAACATCGTAGGATACCGCAACTACGCCGATGACGTGGTCACAAAATTCATAGAAAAAGCCGCACAAAACGGCATAGATGTATTCAGAGTTTTCGACGCAGTTAATGATGTGCGAAACGTGGAAACAGCCATCAAAGCCGTAAAAAAAATCGGTGCCCACGCACAAGGCACAATCTGCTACACAGTAAGCCCAGTACATACAACTGAGCATTATCTGAAAGTTGCAAACCAACTCGCAGAATTAGAATGCGACTCCATATGCATAAAAGACATGGCAGGCTTACTCGCACCACAAACAGCCTACGAGCTTGTTTCGACTTTAAAGAAAAAAACAAGTTTACCCATACATTTGCACTGCCATTCCACAAGCGGCATGGCACTCATGACATACCAGAAAGCTTGCGAAGCCAACGTAGACATTTTGGACACATCCTTCTCTCCATTCGCATGGGGCACAAGCCAGCCACCAGTCGAAACGCTTGTCGCCGCTTTACAAAATACTCCACGGGACCCACACTTCGACATGGCGCTACTCGTAGAAATCGCCGAATACTTCAGAAACCTCCGCGAAAAATACTACGACCCCATGCACTTAATCGACCCCATGGCAGAACGCATCGACACATCAATCCTGATGCACCAAATCCCCGGCGGCATGTTCTCCAACCTGATCTCACAATTGAAAGAACAAAACGCCGTAGAAAGGCTAAAAGAAGTTTTAGCAGAAGTGCCCAAGGTAAGAAAAGATTTGGGCTATCCACCACTAGTGACGCCGACAAGCCAAATAGTGGGCACACAAGCCGTTCTAAACGTAATCTCGGGCGAACGCTACAAAATAGTGCCAAAAGAAGTCAAAGATTACGTCAAAGGATTATACGGCAAACCGCCAGCACCCATTTCGGAAAAGATAAAAAAGAAAGTAATCGGAGACGAAGAAATCATAACACAACGACCAGCAAACCTGCTGAAACCAGAACTTGGAAACATCCCAGAAGAAGCGAAACCATACTTAAAAAGCGAAGAAGACCAGCTCACATACATTTTGTTCCCAAAAGCTGCGATAGAGTTTTTCAAGAAAAGAGAGACTAAACAGGAAGACAAACTAACCCAACTCTCGACTGAGGAAAGGGAAGAATTGGAAAGGGTTGCAGCAGTGTCAGCAGCCATAGCCGTATTTGCAAGCAGCACAAAAGGAGTCAAAGCTGTAATTCCAGTGAGAAAGACAGAAAATGTGTCTTTCTGGACTTTAACCTCAAGGCAAGGACTGCTAAAGCAAGGTGGATACATTGACTAAATACAATGTCACCATCGAAGGCAAACAATACAAAATAGACCTCACCAAAACCGAAGACCAAGAACGTTTCATGGTCAAAATAGACGACAAACCCTACAAACTTGAACTCGAGAAAGAGTTCGAATATGATGCACCCGTGCAGATTAAACTAGGCGAAAAAACCTTCACCATACAAATCGCAAAGAAGGAAAGGCAGGCAGCCTTTCAGGTCAAAATCAAAGATATTTTCGTCAATGCAGAAGTAAAAACACAACAGGTAAATTCTTTTTCACAACCAGTAGCCACGCCAACTCCTGTCATTGCAGCTGTAAAAACACAGATTGGTAAGGTTGCAATAGAAGGCGCAGTTACTGCACCCATGGCTGGAAAAATAGTATCAATAAAAGTGAAAAAAGGAGAGGCTGTGAAGACAGGCAAGGTTATCTGCATTTTGGAAGCTATGAAGATGGAAAACGAGATGGTGGCTCAGAAAGACGGTTTCGTAAAAGAAATTCTCGTGTCTGCAGGTGCAAGTGTGAATAAAGGCGACCCCGTGTTTGTCATTGAGTCTTCAGAAGATTGACGGTGCCTTATATTCGCCGTAAATGTCTCTCAAGACGTTGCAGATTTCTCCGAGTGTAGCGTAAACTTTCACTGCATCTAGAACAGGCAGTATCAAGTTTTCCTCTTTTTCAGCCGCGTTTCGCAGTTTTTGAATGGCCTTATCCACTTTTTGTTTGTCCCTTGTACGCTTCAAAGCTGTTAATCTCTTGATTTGTTTATTTTCCACCGTTGGATCGACGCGTAAGGTTTTGATGGGCACTTTTTCGTCTATAGTGAATTCGTTGATGCCGACGATGATTTTTTCTTTATTTTCCACTTCGCGTTGGTATTTGTAGGCGCTTTCTACTATCTCTTTCTGCATGTAACCCTTCTCTGTAGCTACTACGGCGCCTCCCATGGCGTCAATTTTCTCTATATACTTCGCTGCTTGCTGCTCAACCTCGCTCGTTAGAGCTTCAACGTAATAAGAACCAGCTACAGGATCAATGGTGTCGGTTGTGCCGCTTTCATACGCAATTATTTGTTGTGTGCGTAACGCGATGCGGACAGCCTCTGCGCTCGGTAACGCGTAAGCCTCGTCGAAGCTGTTTGTATGCAACGATTGCGTGCCGCCAAGTGCTGCTGCTAGTGCTTGCATCGTTACACGCATGATATTGTTGTGTGGCTGTTGTGCCGTTAATGCGACCCCGCTGGTTTGAGTATGAAACCGTAGCATCAACGCATTTGGGTCTTTGGCTTTGAATCTTTCGCGCATGATTTTCGCCCATAATCTACGCGCAGCTCGGAATTTGGCGATTTCCTCGAACAGATTACTTGTGGCGTCGAAGAAGAAAGACAATCGACTTGCGAATTGGTCTAGGTTAAGGCCACGGTTTAATGCGGCATCTATGTATGCGATGCCGTTTGCGAGTGTGAAGGCTACCTCTTGTGCCGCTGTGGCGCCTGCTTCTCGGATGTGGTAGCCGCTGATGCTTATGGTGTTCCATCGGGGCATGTTTTTGGCGCAGTACTCGAAAATGTCAGTAACGAGTTTCATGGAAGGCTTTGGCGGGTAAATATACATTCCACGGGCGATGTATTCTTTCAGAATGTCGTTTTGGACCGTGCCGCCCAACTGAGTCTGCGGAACACCCTGCTTCTCGGCCACGGCGACGTACATTGCTAATAGCACAATGGCTGGCGCGTTGATGGTCATGCTCGTGGTGACCTTGCCAAGCGGAATTCCGTCGAAAAGGGTTTCCATGTCCTGTAAACTGCAAACACTGACTCCGACTTTTCCTACCTCGCCTGCGGATAATTTGTGGTCACAATCGTAGCCAATCTGAGTTGGAAAATCAAAGGCAACGCTTAGGCCAGTTTGTCCGGCTTGAAGAAGGTACTTGAAGCGTTGATTTGTCTGTTCAGCCGTACCAAAGCCTGCGTATTGTCGCATCGTCCACAAACGAGCGCGGTACATGGTTGGATAAACCCCGCGCGTGTATGGGTACTCTCCAGGAAAGCCCAAATCGCGCAGATACTCAAAATTCCGAATATCCAGAGGCGTGTAAACACGTTTGATGTGCTTATTAGATGATGTTACGAATTCTTTTTTGCGTTCAGGGAGGCTCGCGAGACTTTTAGCTAGGGTTTCTTTTTTCCATTTTTCCTTTCTCGTCTTGATTTCGTCAATTTTTTCGCGTGACATCAGAGGCTCACCGTGATTGTTAAATTGTATTTCAACAGAGCCTAAAAAGAATTAAGGCTGAAACAGTAAAATCATATAACATGCCCCAAAAAGCTTCAACGCAGGATTCTATTTATTATCTTTTGAAGTGGTTCGAAAACCATAAAGCCAAAGGATTTCGTGTAGTGGTTATGCCTGACTTTTTTTTCGATCGTTTCGTTCAATATCCTAAGGATTTTAACAGTTTTTCGAGAAATGCTCTAGAGGTTGTACGTCGCAAAGGCGGAAGCATGGACAATGTGAAACAGGTAAACTTTAGAGGGGGCAACGCTGCAAACACTGCTGCCGCGTTTACTACTTTGGGAGCAACGGTTTATCCTATTATCGAAACAGACCCGTTGGGATTAACATTGCTGAAACATTTTTTCCAAGCTTTGAATATCAACCTTAATCATGTAAAAATCAAGGGCAGAGTCTCGATCACTACAGCTCTCGAATTCATACAAAACGGCAGAGTCAACCTTATGCTACGTGATTTGGGCTCACTCGTAGATTTTGGACCGAAAAGCCTCACTTTGGCTGATTACGATCTTTTAGCCTCGGCGGATGTGGTGTGCGTATTTAACTGGGCAGGCACACGAAAGCACGGTACCGAGTTAGCTCAAACCGTTTTCCGTTACGTGAAGACTAAGGGCAAAGGTGTAACTTATTATGATACAGCAGATCCCCTTCCGAACGAAGAAAAAATCCCCACATTGATAGAATATGTGCTTTTAAAAGATTTTGTTGACATCCTGAGCGTTAACGAGAACGAAGCCGTTCAATACGCGACATACATAAGCCCGAAACACGTGACATTGTTACGAAAGAAATACAAGAAACTGGAAAAACTTGCCCTAGAATGCGCAGCGTTACTTGCAGAACATTTGTCTGCGCGTATAGACTTGCACACGACTGCTTATTCAGCGACATTCTGCAAAAATAAAAAGCCTCAAGTAGTTTCATCATTCAAAGTAAAAATTCTGCGCGCAACAGGCGCGGGGGACTCATGGAACGCCGGTAACATATACGCCGACCAACAAGGCTTGCCCGATAAGGCACGTCTAACGTTTGCTAACGCAGTTGCTGCGTATTACGTGTCTAATCCGAATGGAGCACATCCGACGATGAACCAGTTAAAAAGCTTCTTGAAAAAAGCTGTCACAGAACCACAGCCACAAAAACACCTAACAGACCAAGAATAATGGAGAACGGCAAACCTGGAAACATGCCTTTCTTTTCCAACATCTTAAAGGATAAGAAAGACCCGATTAGAACTCCTACTATGCCACTAAAACTTGCTAAGAATCCGAAGAAAATAAACGCATGGGCGGCTAGCATCGAGTAGAAGGTCAAATCGCCTAAACCCATCTGAATATCCCTAAAAGAAAAGCTCAATCCACGCAAATAGTCCAAGCCTTCAGACGCTATCTTGCCGACTGGTCCGCGAAAAACGGCTACGACATCATACGCTGCGAGAAACAGTAGAATCAGCACAGCGCTTATCGTGGGGATTGATGCGCCCAGAAAAGTGCCAAGAGCACCGCCGAGGGATAGAATGACTAGTTCGCCTCCGATGTTGTGGAGCGCAAAGAGTTCGACATCTACAATGACGGTTATGAGAATGGCATCCACAAAGGCAAGTAACTCTACGTCAGCCACGTTAATCAACGAGAATAGCATCCACAAGTACACGTTAGAGAGGAAAAACGTGACTACCGTAATGGCGAAGCCGATGAGGAAACGAAGCAGGTTTTTCATTTTGCGCTTCAGAAACAAGTAGATCATAGAAGCCCCAAATCCCGTGAGCACTACAAAAATCAAAGCGTTGACAACAGGTCCAAACCCCATTTCAGAAAGCGGAGTGACACTCGGAAAAACAGCCTGCGATACCAAAATCAAATACGCGAAAAGAACACCCACAATCAAACTTGCCACGACTGGAGCAAGAAGAACGGGACTCGCATGAAAAGGTTTCTCGGCTTCTTTTTGGTCAGCCATGTTTTCTTAATAACTCCACAACATCCGGAAAATCTATACCCAGATTTTCCACTTTCTCCAAAGTAGGCACTCCGTTTGCGTTCCATCCGCGTCTCTTGTAAACGGCGTCTTTGAGCTTTTCATATTCTATCTCGCGGTATTTGCGCAAAGTCGCCATTTTCTCTTCGGTGGATTTGCCCGCTGGGTCGTAGCCTAATTTTTCCTTTAGCTGCCTGTCGTAACGGTCTGCGCGGCTTTCATACTCTTTTTTAGTCACTGGCCCAACTGCACGGTATGGAATCGCATCATGTTCACGCGTGCCAAAACCCATTCTTAAGTTGAAAATACGCTGAAAGTTGTAGACCCTCTCGCTCATCAAAATAATATCGTCTACCGTCACTTTTTTCCCAGTCACAGCGTAGAAGTATTTAGCGTATCTCTCAACATGCGCAATAACCTTGGCTGGCTCCTTCGTCTGCTTGTTATCCTCTGGAACAACATCGTTCCATGGAAGCTTGCACAGCCCATTCAGCCCAAACCATGTGCGGAACATGGGAAACCAGTGCAGATTCTCCGCCTTTTGCTCGAACGTGGGCATCAGGTTGTCTACCATGTCGAGGAAAATCAGCCAAGCCTCATCATGCTGTGGACCTTTTAGTGCAAGTCCGTATCCTCCCTGTTGCGCTAAGGACTCTTTAGTAACGTACTCTGAAAATTCCAAGCCCTTGGCTTCCATGCCGATGTCCTGCATTATTTTTGGGTCTGCACCGTATTTTTCTGCGAAGATTTTCTTCATCTTGCGTATGCCTTGTCCCACAACCACGCCGAAGCCTTCGCCTTTGGTCATTTGATGAACAATTTCAAGCACGGCTTCTTTGTTGCCGAATCTTAAGTCTAGCCCACCCGTGGCTTTCTCGTCTATTAAGCCCATTTCGTAGCATTCCATGGCGAAGGCAGTTGCAGTGCCGACAGAAATCGTGTCCAAACCGTAAATGTCGCAGTAGTAGTTCATTTCAATAACGTAATCTGCGTCGAAAATGCCGCAGTTGCTGCCCACTCCAGCGATGGTTTCGTATTCAGGACCGTTCACGAAAACCTTCTGTCCCCTGTATGGACCTGTTTTGAGTTCAAAATCTTTGACACCATGAGAGCATGCCAAGGAGCAGCCGACCCAGCAGCCGTCGTAGCCCTTGTGAAACTTCTTCCTGTAGACTTCTCTGCCTAGGTTCTGTGCTTCGTTATGGCTGCCAAACCTAAAGTTGTCAACTGGCAGCAGATCAAACTCGTTCATGATTGACACAAGATGCGTAGTGCCCACAATCGACATCTCGTTCTGCTTAGGATCAAGCGTTCTTATCTCAATGTTAAAGGTTGAACCTACCTGTTTGAGCATTTCTGCATCTGCGGGTCCATTTGTTCCTATGGTGATTTTTCCAGAATACTTGGCGACTATGGCTTTCACTTTCTTATCTCGAAGAACAGTGCCAATCCCACCTCTTCCCGCCTGTTTGTACCTGTGTATCCTGCGTGCAATATCGTACCATGAGAAATTGAGACAACCTAAAAACGTGTGCTCAGCACCAGGACCTGAAGAAACCACAGAGATGCTTTGCGGGTTATCGCTTCCGTATTTTTTGGCAAGAATATCCACGATTAAATGAGTCTCCGATGGAAGCTCTGCGGCATCATCAATTTGCACTTTGCCTTGGTCACCGTCGATAAAAATTACAACTTCCTTTTTTGCTCTGCCCTGAACTTCGAGTGCGTCCCAGCCTGCAAACTTCAAATACGCGCCGAAATATCCGCCCACGTTGGAATCTACCACAGAGCCTGTTAGTGGAGAAATCGAAACCGCGATGCTCTTACCGCTGCCTGGATACACTGGCGTGCCGCCTAATGGTCCACAAGCGATGCAAACCTCGTTTTCTGGGTCATTCCATTTGACAATGCGATCTTTCGGTAGAGCATTCCAGAGCAGCCACAAATCGAAACCGCGGCCGCCTATGAACTTGTCTCTCATCATCTCCGTTACAGGCTTGCTAGTTATTTTCATGCTTGAAAGATCTATGTAGAGAGTTCGGTTGTTGTAGCCTCTTTCAACCTTGCCCAAACTGTATTTGAATTCAGCAATCACCAAATGCAACACACACGCGTGAACTGGAAGCAAAAACTACACGGTGCACATAGATAGGCTTTTTGGCAAACATCAACGAATCATTTTGAAAAGACACAATGAGCATTTAAAGCAGAATTCTCGTTTTTTCGCGTCTACCGTGTGGATTGTGTTGGAGAAAGACATCACGCATGAAGAATCAGGGCAATGAGGCAACCCAAAAGTGTGTCCTGTCTCATGGGTGGCTTCTTTAGCAGCACGCTCGAGAAAAAGAGCCTCGTTAGCCCGCTCTCCATAATATTCTGGCCTGAGCCTATACAAAGACACAATCGCAACCTTTCCAGGGCTTTCTGCTTCGCTGAAGACAAAATTCAACTGCGGCACAAACAAATCCGCGTCTGTAATGCCTAAGATTTTGTCCGCATCGGTTTTTCTTAAGTGTTCTCGAATGAGCATTAGCAAGAGACTTGAATAATACTGCTTTCGCGTTGCATCGTAAGACTCTGGCACAAGCGACATGACGTCTTTCAAAATTACAATTTCAGTTTTTGAAAATGTTTCGGCGAGAGTTTCTCGGATGAATTCGAGTATGTTTTGTTTGATTTTGCCGATTTGGAGAATGGCGATTTTCACATCTTAATCCTTTATACTTTATAGGCATCTCCAGAGTTTGGTGCAATCGCGTTCAGTCCTGTTTCTTTTTGAACCCATTTGGCGAACCTTTCACAGTTGCCCTCTGCGCCATGTACGACGTACACTGTTGGGTTTCCTTTCAGATTTTTCACCAGCGCCTGCAACTGACTCGCGCCACAGTGTGAAGAAAAGTCGAAGTGTTTCACTTTGGATTTGACCCTACGCATTTTCCCATCGATAACGCATCTTCCCTTCTCCAGCAGTTCTTTTCCTGGAGTTCCTGGAATCTGGAAGCTAACTAGAAACACCGCGTTGTGGGCTTTTTTTCCGATTTTAGAAACGTAAAACATCGCAGGTCCACCCTTTAGCATCCCTGCAGGCGTGACTATTACCCCTGGTTTCTTTGTTGCCAGTCTTCGGTCGCGCCATCCATCCGCCCAAGTGCTCGAATTTACAGCATCTTGGAACAATCGTTGGTCTCGCACTGACTTGGGGTAGTTGAGTATCACTCTGTTCACTTCTCGCGCCATCCCATCAATGGTCACCGGAAACTCGAAATGATGTGCAGCCAGAATACAAGCAATTTCCTGCGAGCGACCAACGCTGAAGGCTGGCACGAGCACGGTTCCGCCGTTTTCCACTACATCTGTAACGTCGTTCACAAACTCATTTTCCAAAGTCCTTCTGTCAGGATGGTCTGCGTCTGCGTAGGTGCTTTCCACGATTAATGCATCAAGCTCTCCATAATTCGTATCTGCTGCTGGAAGAAGTTGTGTCTCAAGAGTGTTTAAATCACCTGTGAAAAGCACTCTTTTCCCTTGCATCTCCATAAGCACCTGAGCGCTTCCAGGTATGTGTCCTGCATCTAATAGTTGCAGGTTTATGTCGCCGATGGTTTTCGGGTCTCTGTAATCGAGATTAACGCTGTTGCGCATCATGCTTCGCAGTTCCAGAAACTCGAACGGAAGATAATACGCAGACAAATGGATGAAATCTGAGATTAGAATCTGGGCCAAGTCGAAGGTTAGTCGGGTTCCGTAAACGGGTTTTCTTTCTCGAATGTGGAACACGGGCACAGCGCCAGAGTGGTCAAGATGGCTATGAGTCAAAACTATTGCGTCTACTTCTTTCGGTGGCACATGCATGGGAAAACCGGGTTCGTGGTCCATCATGACCCCATAGTCGAGCAGAATCTGGGTTTTCTCGGTTTTTACGGCTATGCTTATTCTGCCAATTTCTCTTGTGCCGCCGAGAAATCTGATTTCTAACGGAAATTTATTCACCTTCTGTAAACCTGATAAGGCATAAATGCGTAGTCTTAAACCTTCATAAAACATTCACTATTGCTTAAAAACTTTCTCTATCTCTTCGAGCTCTGCCTCCGTGGGCATAAAGGGGTAATTGTATAATGGACCTCCAGGTTTCTCGTTGTAGTATGGTCGATTGCAGTCGGGGCAACCAGAAGTAACGAAAGGAATACCAATCATAATCGCCTGATGAAGCTCGTCGTTAGAAACTCCAAAATCAACGATCCTGCCATTACTATCAAAGTGCATGTTATTGTATCTTGTTTTTTCTTGGACAATGAGATAACGAGCTAACTGAATTCGCCTATAATGATCTAGTACAGGGGGCGCTGACGATTCCAAAACAGTTCCAGAGATTGGTGTGAACGCGAACAGTCCAGGATAAACGCCCATGTCCACGCAACACTGAATGGTGTTTATCATGTCTTTTTCAGTTTCTCCCAGACCCACAATCAAATGAGTACTCACGTTGCCTTTGCCGAAAATCTGTACGGCGCTTTCCAGCGTTTGTAGCTGTTTGTTCCATGTGTATGGTCCGTTTGCGTTTTTGCCCTTTATCTTGTCGAAGATTTCCTCATTCGCCGCATCTAGTGGAATGCCTATTCTTTCAACGCCCGCTGCTACTAATTTCTGCATTGTTTCGGTGTTCACTGGTTGACACGACACTGAGACTGGCACATTGCATTTTGAATGAATGTTCGACACAACGCTGAGCACATCGTTGAACACTGTAGGATAATTTAACGCTTGAACGCAGACACGCTTTATTCTGGCGCTTTTGACTGCATCCGTTATGCTGTCGATTACTTGTATCGTTTGAAAAGAAGGCCATGTTATTCTTGAAAGCATGTCGGCACGACCTTTGCTGTTTCTCGCTTGCGGACAAAAGGCACAGTTAGCGTTGCACTTGCTCTTCCTGTAAGTGAGAAGATAAACAGTCGTGGGCGAAGCATCAAGACTGCCCTTCGTAAGTCCCAAAACTATGGCAGAGCCTATAGACACACGAATCATTTCTGGAACGCGTTCGTCAAAAGTCATACTAAACGCTCTTTTCAAAAACATAACAAGCCGGTCAGATATATCCTTATAGCAGTGTTTTTCTATGAAGAATGCAACGAAGGGATATGACATAGACTACGAAAGCCTATTGACCGTCGACGAGAAAACCCTTAATGACGCTTTGATAACCGCACAAAAAATCAGCTTAGAGAATTTCGGCAAAAAAATCCGCTTTTACGCTCCAAGCTTCGTCCACTATAAGACTGAACATTATTGTTCGTCGCCTACGGCTTTTCCTTCGATCTCCGTCACAGGCTCGTCTTGCGCCCTGAAGTGCAAGCATTGCGGCGGCATAGTGCTAAACACGATGCATCCTGCAACCACACCTCAACGATTATTATCACTGTGTAAAGCACTGAAAAACCAAGGCGCTGTCGGTGTTCTCATAAGCGGCGGATGCCAACCAGACGGCTCAGTGCCGCTGGACAGGTTTATTGACACCATTGCACAGATAAAAAAAGAACTCAACTTAATCACGGTAGTCCATACAGGCATCATAAACAAAGAATCCGCTCAAGAACTCAGAAACGCAGAAGTGGACGCCGCTTTAATCGACATAATAGGCTCGGACGAGACCATCCGAGAAATCTATCAATTGGACGCCAAAGTCGCTGATTATGACCAATCGCTCGCCAATCTGAGCAACGCGGGAATACCATTCGTTCCCCATGTGCTCGTGGGATTGCATTATGGAAAATTGATGGGCGAATTATCTGCACTACAAATGATTGCAAAATACAATCCGTCTGCTGTGATAGTCATTTCTTTCATGCCCATACACAGCACAAAAATGGAAAAAACCCAGCCACCCGTGCCGATGGATATTGGAAAAGTTCTCGTTACAGCGCGACTGATGATGCCCAAAACACCATTAGTGCTAGGCTGCATGCGTCCGAAGGGCAAGCATAAAGACGAAACCGATACGCTCGCAGTAAAAGCAGGCGTGAATGCTATCGCGTTTCCCGCCGAAGCTTCTATAACGCTTGCTGAGCAGATGGGATATCAGGTCACTTTCTCTTCGTTGTGCTGTTCGCAGATTTATGCTGATATTAAGCAAGGTTTCTGAAGTCGAATTTGATATAAGGATTCTTTATTCATAAACGAATTATAACGTTAGGTCTCATGCTTTTACTTAGGCTAATTGGAGGTTGGTTCCTATCCCAGAGTCTGTTTCCGAGTCTAAAGTAGAAAGCGATATACAACTAAGATTTCCCCTCAAACGCATCCCAACAGGCATAGAAGGACTTGATGGATTAATCGAGGGCGGGTTCCTAAAAGGCGACGTAATACTGCTTGCAGGCAATACTGGAAGCGGAAAAACTATCTTTTCAACAGAATTCATCAGCAACGGTGCCACAGCGTATCAAGAGAAAGGCGTGTATGCTACGTTCGAGGAAGACGAAAAGACGCTAAAGAGAAACATGGCAAAATTCGGTTTCGATCTTGAAAAACTCGAACAGGACGGCTTGATAAAAGTCGTTGGCTTGGAAGCTATGAAAGGTGCTGGACTAAACGCCAACATTGAGCTCATACTGAGCACGATTAAGGATTTGAAGGCAGAACGTCTAGTTGTTGATTCGTTGACGGCGTTCTTTAACGCTAACCAGGAAAGGTTCGAATATAGAACACTGATGCATATTTTCTATAAAGTCCTCAAAACCCTAAACTGCACGACTATCATGACTTGTAGTGTTCCAACTGGTTCTAGAACGTTAGGCTTGGGCGTTGAAGAATTCATATCTGATGCGGTCTTATCCTTAGAAAACGTGATGCACGAGGCAGAACTCAAGACAAGATTCCTAATACGAAAAATGCGAGGAACCAAACATAGCAGACAGTACCATGAAGTCATAATCTACGAAAACGGATTGAAAATCGTGCCATTCTCAATGGTTTAGTTCCTTCAGTGAAAGCAGATGTTTGACTGGATTTTTTATGTCGCTTTCCTTTTCATTATCGCCGCATTGATACTCTTCTTCCTAAGACAAAGAGGCTCCTATTTTAAACCAGTCCAAATGCTATTTATCCTAGCCTTCGGATTTTTTGCCATAGTGATCTTCTGTAACTTTATCAAAAACCATGTAATTCAGGAAGCGTGGGGACTTTATTACACCACTGCCGTGGGCGTAACGGCAGCTCTTGTCGCTGGGATGGCTGTGGAGCACGCGTCTTATGTGCTTTATTGCAAAGGACACGGTTCACTTCCGAAGAATGAATGTGCGGTGTTAAATGTTGCGTCTTTGTTATTCAAGGGCTATGCGTTTGTTTTGTTAGTTATTGCGTGGGTGTTGGCCCCATGGTCAGTGTCTTCGGTTACGACGCTGTGGGGCGGAACAGTATACAGTCCCGCGTATGCTCAGTGGTTTATGTATTCCCTAGGCGGTATTCTCATTTTCTTTATGTTATATCCTTGTGGCTTGCTCATGTTGTCCAGCCTCCAGTGCAAAGAGAAACTCGTCTCTAAAGCTTTTGCTTGGCTTAGCGCGAGTTGGGCGGCGATGGGTTTTTCGCTCTTGTTCTTTAATGGGTATGTGCGTTCCATTGGATATGAGATGATTGAAATTGGTTACATGATGAATATGTTCTTCTTCGCTATAATTGCGTACTACTTCAAGAAAACAACTATACTCGAAGAGTTTTTCGAGGCTCCATTCCAAGTTCTCCAGATGAAAGAAGGGGAGCATCTTTTGGTTTTCTATACTTCGAACATTGATAAAATGAAGATTTTTGCAAACTATATCGCCGAGGGCTTACAGCATAGAGAACGTGTAGTGTACACCTATCCTGACGAAGAGAACACTGTTGCAAGAATGAGACTGAAAGAATTTGGCATAGACATGGAAAAACATGAAAAAGATGGGTCGCTAGTCTTGATGGGACTCTCGCAAGCTTACCTTACCGATGGGCACTTCGATAAAGAAAAACTGATTGAGTTTTGGCAAAGTTTCAAGGATGAAACAAAAAAGAAAGGCTTCCAAAACGAGAGAGATTTGTTCGATTTGGGCAATCTTGGTTTTCTTAAAGGAGAAGAAGAAAAATATCTAGAATATTTGCGAGAAGCAAACGCACAAATTATGGACACTTACTTGACAGAGCTGAGGGCGATTAATGTGGAGAAACTCGATCGTAAAATAGTGGAAGAGTTCGGGTTTCTCACCACCAAGTCCATGGATTTACTGCAACATTTGGACAGATTTTCCAGTCAGCTGGGATTAAAGCATCAAGAACTTATAGGCCGAACCTTACTGTTGGAAATAAGCCCTGTTTCCAGCTATGAAAACTTGATTCGAGATTTCGCCTTGGAGGCGGCGGCTAACATAGAGCCTATAACTGTTTTTACTACGAGAGGCAGTGCGGTTCACTCTGTTTTAGGCAAAAGAGAACGCGCACGATTTTTTCTCTTAACTCAACTGGTTTCTGCTCCTCAAGCAAATGGGTCGCAAGAAGACATACTGCTTCCCGCCAAGAACACTTCATTGCTCTTGGACGCACTGGATAAGACATTAAGAGCCAATGCTGTCAGCAGCCAGAACATAATTTTCGACAATCTCTCCACATTGGTACTGTCTGTGGGCTTTGAAAAGACTTACAGTTTTGTTCAGTACGCTTTGGAATTGTTATCCGCGAAGAAAACTACTGCCATATTCTTGTTCAGTCCATCTGCACACGATTCGAAAATCGCGGCTGGTTTGCGAAGCCTGTTTAATGATCAGATAAAGTATGGAGAAAACGGGTTAGAAATCGTGAAACTGTATAAACCGCAGAGTGTAAGAATGGGCGTTGCTTTAATGGAGGACATCAAAAATGAAAAGAGAAAATGAATTTAATAAACTACTGGCAAAAATCATAGACAATTCGCTTAGAGAGGTCTTTGACGAGAACGCGACATCGGCTATTTATGCGTACTTGGAAAGCAACTATGCACTCGACCAGAAAGAAATTCCACAGAAATTAGACCTTTTCGTCGATGGGCTCCATAGATTTCTCAGCACAGGCGCTTATGCCGTAGAACATGTTATTTTGGAAAACCTATATTCAGACTTAAAGTGCGTGGGCGAACTCGAACTCGATAGTGAAAACGGCTTTAAAGACTCCATCATGCACCTGAAAAACTGTCTGAAATTAAGGTAGACTTAGAAAAAGGTGCTTTCCGCATAGTCTTTTAGAATTTCTTCGCAGCGCTGCTTCACTTTTGGTTCTTTGCTCTTGCTTTTCAGTTTTTCTAGAAATTCCAAGCGTTTGTTGACGGCGCTTATTTCGCCTGGTCCGCCATAATATGGTTTATCTTCGAGAAAATCTTTCATTTGCTGGGCTTTTTGGACAAAGAAACCTGCAGCATCAACAGGGTCTTGGAGGAGTTCTTTGTTTGCCCAGAGGGCAACTTCAGCTTCTCTAAGTTGGCTAAAGCCTTCGATTTCCACTATGTCACGAATGTATGTGCGAAGAAAATCATCATACCCAGCGGTTTTGATGAGGTAAAGGATTTCTTTCACTTTTTGCTTGAATTCAAGGCTTCCTTTGATTCTTAACCTGTGTTTCCAGCCTTGTTTAACGTATGCTCTTGCTTGTTCAACTTCTTTTTCAGTGTACACTCTTTCTGGAAAAGATATACCCTTATTCTCCTAATACTGTTGAGGAGAACATTAATCCACGGGTTTATAGACGCGAACGTTTCTGCTTCTCGAAACCAGTTGCACAGCGCCTTTTTTCTCTAATTCTTCCAAGAAATCCTTTGCGACGCTAAGTCTCAGGTTAAACCTTGTAGCTACCGAGTAAGGCGTGAGCACCTTGAGTTTTTTCATCTCATCCACTATTTTGCCGCTAGCATCTGGCATAAACACGTCAGGAACCTTTCTTTCGCTCGCGCTACCTGAGGATTTGGACTCTTTCTTTTTCTCAGGCTTCTTCTCTTGCGATCTTTCAATTGTCGCGAGGGTGAGTTTCTTTTTTCCGCCGCCCATGTTTGTTTCCCTTCGAAGTTAAAAAGAAAAGGTGCCGTTTATAGGTTTTCCTCTCAAGCGGTCACTGGTATTGCCACTGCTTTATGTGTTTTCTGCCATTCCTTAATAGGCACGCCGAGTTTTTTCTCTATTTCTGCCCGATGCAATGAATTCATTGTGCAGAAGGGTATTATTCGTCCGTCAGGAACGGCATAGTGGATACAGCATCTCTGAACTCTTTCCAGGTCAAAATTGTACGGGTCCATGAAATGCATGGAAGAGAGCAGTATGGATTTTTTCTGTAGGTCGCCGAGAGCTTCATACGTGCCCGATGTCAAGACTGGCAAAATATACTTGCGCATTAGGCTGAATTTCACGTGACGAAACGCGCCGAGCAGGCGGAGTTTGGCTCTTGTCGTGTGTCCCTTTGAGGCATCATCGTAGACTTTTTGCATGGTTCTCATAAATTTGTCCACGTTGCCGTAACGGGTGATGGGTATAATTTCGCCTTTTTCGATAAAAAAGTACGTCGCCATGCCGCAGTGAGGATGCGTTGTGAATTCCACGTAACGCTTGTGCTTTAACGCGCCCACGGCTTGAGAAACGGGCACAACAGTGGGCACGGGATAGAAATCAGAAACTTTTATTTTTCCATCGGTTTGTCGTTCGCAGAGTTTCATAAAATCTGGAATGGTTATGCGCATTTTTTCTCTCTCTTCCTGTGGAATGCGTCCGCAGATGGAGACTGGTTGGACGTTTATGCATCGGACTATATCAAAGTTTTTTGTTGCGAACTTGATTATGTCGCCGATTTGGTGATCGTTTACGCCCTTGATGAGCGTTACAACGAGCACTATACTGTCTAATCCCGCTTTGCGGCAGTTTTCAAGAGCCTTCATCTTCACGTCGAGAAGGTCTTTTCCACGAGTAAATCTGTAAACATCAGAAGTTAAACCGTCAAACTGCAAATAAACGGTGCTAACACCAGCGTCCGCGAGCGCCCTACAGAAATCGACGTTCTGAGAAAGCACAACACCATTCGTGTTAACCTCAACATGCCTAAAGCCCAGTTCCTTTGCCATACGAACAAGATCGGGCAAGTCCTTCCTAACCGTAGGCTCTCCACCGCTGAACTGCAACGCCGTCGCCGGAACAGGGTCATTTCGGCGCAGGTTTATCAGCATAGCCCTGATTTCTTCTTGCGTGGGTTCGTAGACAATCCCGCTCGCAGCTGCATTTGCGAAGCACACGGGGCAGCGGAGGTTGCAACGGTTTGTTACGTCTATTATGGCTAGTGCGGTGTGGCTCTTGTGTTGAGGGCATATGCCACAGTCGTTGGGGCAGCCTTTCACTGTCTTCGTACGCGGATTATTCAAGCCTGTGCCATCTTTTCTGAATTTTTCGGCTCTCTTGTATTGTTCATAGTCGCTCCAGTAAAGCTCCGTGTATTCGCCATGCTCAGGGCATGTTTTCTTGATATACACCTTGCCGTCTTTTTCGAATATTTCGGCGTCTAACACTTTGTAGCATTCTGGACAAATGGACTGGGTTTGTTTGATTGTTTGCGTCTTTACTCACCACTAATGGTTGTAAGTTTATATTCTAATGTGCTCATGCTCTTGGTATATGAAGGTTTCCAAACTATTCATAAGGTGAAACGTATGGAAGCGAGTGACGCGGCACGCCGCGTGCTGCACGAGTTGGGGTTAACCGAGTACGAAACCGAAACTTATCTAGCCCTGTTGAAGAGAGGAGCGTTAACAGCCAGCGAAGTCAGCGAACAGTCAAACGTACCCTACTCCAAAATCTACGAAGTGCTGAACGCGCTTGAGAAGAAGGGCTGGATAGAAGTCGAACATGGACGTCCGAGCAAGTATTTCCCAAAATCGCCCATAGAAGCCCTCTCTATGGCTAAGCTGCAGTTCGAAGAAAAACTTCACAAGTGGGAAAAAACTGTAGCCACAGAAATACAGCCCATCTTCGAGCAACGCGAAATCCGAGAAAAACCAGATATTTGGATTCTGCGAGGAGAACTAAATGTAGTAGCCAAGCTGCAAGAAATGATAGACAATGTCAAGAGCGAGGCGATGATTGCCGCGCCCGTTTTTACGAAGCCCTTTGCTGACGTTTTTCTGAATTTGCTAAAGGGGCTTCATGATAGAAACGTGCAAGTTTTGTTTATGGCTGCTGGTGGTGTAAGAGAATGGAATGTGAAAGACTTGTCGCTTGTTGCTGAGGTTCGGATGCGGGCTAAAATGTTCGGTGGTGGCGTAATCTGTGATGGAAAAGAAGCCCTGCTGATGCTCGGCGAAGACAAGCCCAGCTTGGTGATTTGGAGTAATCATATTGGGTTGGTGAAGTTTGCGCGTGACTATTTTCAGTACCTATGGGACTCTTCAAGAAAAGTTGATGCTTCAAAGTAGTATGGAAGGCGCATATGGTTGCGAGTGGCGGCATTGATAAGTGGCGGAAAAGACTCCGCATTGGCGCTTCACCGAGTCCTAAAACAGGGCTATGAAATCAAATACCTGGTCACCATGATTCCACATCAAGCCGACAGTTGGATGTTCCATTTTCCGAATATTCACTTGACTGATCTTTTTGCCCAAGCAGCAGGGATTCCTAGTGTGAAGGCGGAAACGACTGGAGCAAAGGAAGTCGAACTCGAAGACCTGAAGCAGCTACTGGCAAAACTTGACGTGGAAGGCGTTGTATCTGGTGCGGTGGCTTCGGAGTATCAGAAAACGCGTATAGAGAGAATCTGCCAAGAATTAGGTTTAAAGTCGATCACTCCATTATGGCACGAAGATCCCTACGCGCTGCTACGAGAAATTGTCAATGAACGTTTTGAAACAATCTTCGTGGGAGTTTATGCTTATGGTTTTGACGCCTCTTGGCTCGGAAGAACAATCGATTCCAAGACAATACAGCGGCTTGTTGAGCTAAACCGCAGATACCAAATATCCATAGTAGGCGAAGGCGGAGAATACGAAACATTGGTCTTGGACGCGCCTTTCTTCAAGCAGAAAATCCGACTAGCCAGCACGGAAACGGTTTGGGAAGGACAAAGTGGCTACTTGCTCGTTAAAAAAGCCAAGTTGACAGAGAAGATTTATTAAGCGTCTAGCTGTTTCCTATGCAATTTGCGGGCGGATGCGATTCATCCGTAGGGATGTAACCACAATGTGGTTGAACCGCAAACAAGGAGAACCACAAAGATGAGTATGTACAAGCATGTTGCAGAGGCTTGGAAAAAACCCGAAGCCTCATACGTGAAAGACCTGATGCGTCAAAGAGTTATTGGATGGCGACGCGAACCAGTCATTGTTAGGATAGAGAGACCCACACGCATAGACAGAGCTAGGAAACTGGGCTATAAAGCCAAGCAAGGTTTTGTAGTTGTCCGTGCGCGTGTTCGAAGAGGCGGGTTGAGGAAACTTCGACCAGTGGCTGGAAGACGACCGAAACGCATGGGTGTAAAGAAATTCAAACCCGCCAAAAGCTTGCAACTAATCGCCGAAGAAAGAGCAGCGCGAAAGTTTCCAAACTTGGAAGTGTTGAATTCTTACTGGGTCTGGCAGGACGGCATGCACAAATGGTATGAGATTATTATGGTTGACCCAGCGCATCCTGTGATTAAGTCGGATGAGCACATTAACTGGATTTGTGAAAGACCCAACACGCGTAGAGTCTTCCGCGGATTAACCAGCGCAGGCAAGAAAATGCGTGGACTTCGCCACAAAGGTCGAGGCGCAGAAAAGATTCGACCAAGTCGCAAGGCTGTTTGGCGAAGAAAAGAACAAAGAAAATCATGATTCGCTATTTGGTGGAATTTTTAAATTCTGAAACGACAATCTATTAGATAGATGTTCATCATGACAGAAATAAAGATGAAAAGCGTTGCGATTGTGCGTAAAAAAGATGGAAGACCAAAAGACGGACGCGGATTTAGCATGGAGGAACTACAAAAAGCAGAACTTACTTTGAAGAGGGCTTTGAAGCTTAAGATTCCTGTTGATTTGCGAAGAAGATCCTTGCATGAAGAGAATGTTGAGGCTCTGAAAGCGCGTTTGAAAGAAGCTGCCAAGCCAAAGAAAAACAGAACTTAACACTTTCCCTAGTGGAGCCACGAAAGTTGCAGGTGCAGAACGCCGTTGCTTATATCGATATTCGCGTTTTTAGCCATGCGACTGAAGATGAAGCTAAAGTGATGGAGGCGGTCAAGAAAATTCTTCCATCGATTTATACGGATACCATAGTTTTTGAGAAGCACGTGTTGAGCGGTCATCATGGCAATCCAATCACGTTCTTCGACGCGCGCGTTAAAGATAAGGAGGTACTTAAGGCTATAGTTGAAAAAATCGCGGCGCACCTTAACACTATGGACAAGGAGACACTATGCAGCCGATTAAGCGAGTATACCGAGAAGGGAAGTCTCTACATACGCTTGGACAAGCAAGCGGCTTTCATGGACGAATTCAAACTGGCTCAAGTTGACCCGATTAGGATGCATGTGCGCTTCAAAAAAAGAGATATTACTGAAATCTGCAGAGAATTAGGGTTAATTCCATGAAAAAATTCTACGACCTGCATCTACAAGTTCCAAGTGATTTTGGGCTAGTTGAGCGTATGGTCAAGAAAGCAACATGGCTTGGGTATACTGGTGTTGGCGTTCCGTTGCCTCACAATGTTTCTGATGCAACCGTCTTTAGGCTTCGGCAACTGTGCATGGATTCCAGAATCGATTTGGTTACAAGAATTGACTTGGCCCCCAAAAGTGCCAATGAATTGCTTTCTCAGCTCCGTAGATGTAGGCGAAGATTCGAAATAATAGCCGTATCATGCTTATGCAAGGCGGTTGCGAGACAAGCGGCAAAAGACAGGCGCGTAGATTTAATCTCCTTTCCTGCCCTAAACTTCAGGAATCGCTATTTCGACGATGCTGAAGCAGAGCTGGCCTCGAGCGCTTTAGCTTCACTCGAAATCGACATGTCTATGTTTCTTTCAGCCACGAGTTTTGAAAGAATCCATCTGCTCGCCAATCTGAGAAGAGAAACCACTATAGCAAACAAGTTCTCAGTGCCTGTAGTCATTTCCAGTGGGGCAAAAACTGAAAGTCTTATGCGTAAACCGCAGGATTTTGCTGCACTTGCGTATCTTTTTGACATGCCAGCAGCTTCTGCGCTTAGGGCTGTTTCTGAAAATCCGTTGTCTATTCTCACGCGGAATAGGACAAAGCTGCATTCGAGTTTTGTTGCGCCAGGCATACGCATAATAAAAAGAGAGAAAGACCCTTGAAAACAATGAAAAGACGTTATCTCGCAATAAAGATTGATATCGCTCAGGAAATTGAAGAGAAAGAACTCAAAAACGAAGTTTGGAACGCTATCGAACGACTTTTCGGAGAGTATGGCGCAAGCAAAACAGGCTTTGTTTTAATCAGTTATGATACTGCCAAAAACTATGCTATATTGCGGTGCACAAGCTCAATGCTTGAAGCGTTTCGTGCATCTTTGGCATCGTTAACGGAAATAAGTGGGAAGCCTGCAGTGATTCATGTATTGGGCGTTTCTGGGACGTTAAAGTCGCTCAAAAGGAAGTTTCCGCCAAACTAGACCCGTTATAAAAATTGTTTTACGTCTATGTTTTCAATGGTTTCTGAGAAATGAGAGACGAATAAACGTCGGTAAAAGGCTGCATAAGGTGGCAGTTCACGCGGTATTAGAAGCGTTTGCGTCCATATAACCACGTTCGAAATCAGAGCATGTGACCTACCTAGAGTGAACCAAAAAGTTGACCAAAGAAAAGTAGCCTAGCTATTGATCAGTTATTCATAATTCTTAATTTAACCCATCACCATTTTTACTTAAAAGGAGAAAACAAGAGAAATGGTTACTCAACAAGA
>DATKLC010000029.1:0-11481 GCA_035542635.1 Candidatus Krumholzibacteriaceae bacterium
TTGCATCCTAATTGTATAGGAGAGCAACAATGCTACGCATCAACCGAGGTTATGAAACACTCCATCATCTGAAAGCATTGAAACGTATATTCACTAAAAAACATCTAAACTCATCCATTCTACTTGCAATAATGGCAGTAGCCATACTCGGCTTTGCAACCAGTTTCCTTTTCTCATCCGCAAATGCCACGTACCTTGAAGGTTCCATCACAAAGGATACCCTTTGGACTTTAGTGGATAGCCCATTCGTGTTATCAAATGATGTAACCGTTTACCCGAACGCCACACTAACCATAGAACGCGGCGTCGAAGTAAGATTCGGCGGAAATTTCACTCTCACAGTAAATGGACGACTTATCGCAAATGGTACACAAGACAATATGATTACATTTACTTCGAACAAATACCAACCAATGCCGAAAGACTGGAATGCCATTGAGCTTAATGGTGCTGGCACCTCTTTGTTAGCATATTGCTCCATAAACTATGCCAACAACGGAATGCAGATAACAAATGGTGTAGTAGAAGTAAAAAACAGCATAATAAGTAATAGCAGCAGCAACGGCATCTTCGTTCAAAATGGCGTCGTAACAATCGAAGCCAACGAGATAAGCAACAATCTACAAAGCGGCATAAATGTTGCTGGCGACAACCAAATCATTATACAAAACAACACATTAAGATCCAATGGTGACGGCATTCTACTTTCTGGAAACATACTATCGGCAAGCATAACCCAAAACGTCATATCGTCAAATACGCAAAGCGGAATACATCTTGATGCAGATACTTATAGCAACGTCAACATTCTTTATAACGTTCTCTCATCAAACAATATGGGATTTTACGTTTCCGGCTCAACGACGACGCTTATTACCAATAATTCCATTTCATACAACGCCATCGGAATCTCCTATGCGTCTGGCTTCGGTCACGTGGCTCATTTCAATGACATTTATGGCAACACAATGGGTATGACCGTGCTCTCTGACGCCACTGTTAACGCGATGTATAACTATTGGGGCGACCCAAGCGGGCCATACCATGCATCGCTAAACCCAGCCGGAAAAGGTGATCCAGTGGGCGGCGATGGAGTAAATTTGGATTTCATATTCTTCTTAACCGCTCCAATAGGGTACATCAACCAACGCCCTGTTGCAAGACTTTTAGCCGACAAAATTCATGTCTCGCAAGGTCAGCAGGTTACATTTTTTGCCACTAATTCAACCGACGACAGACGGGTTAACAACTATTTCTTCGATTTCGGAGACGGACAAAACAGCGGTTGGACAACCCTCTCGGTTTTCGTTCACAAGTACTCCTCACTTGGAACGTTTAGTGCTACTGTCCAGGTTATGGACGATTTCGGAGTCGTAAGCAATAACTTGGCGAGTTCTGTAATTATTTGCCAAATACTCCCGCCACTCACTGTCTCTCTAATTCCAAGCAGCCTCTCAATCAGTTCTGGTGGACAGGTTTCCGTCACAGTTCAAGTTATGAACGCGACTTCCTCAGTGGACAATGCGAATGTTATTTTGTTCTCAATCTTGGGTGGAGGCTTTTCATCTTCGTCTGGCTTTACGAACTCATCAGGTTACTTTGAGACAATGTTTTCCGCACCAAACGTGACTGTAATAACTAACATAAGAATGATCACATCGGCTTCAAAAACGGGCTATGTTGATGGTTCAGATTATGAATATTTGTTGATTCAGCCTCCCTTAGGTGTTAACGTTACTATTAATCCGGGCAGTATCAAATCTGAGGCGACTGCAAGTGTTTCGGTCCGCGTGACATACAGCGGTGCGCCGGTTTCTGATGCTGTGGTTAGTGTGTCGTCAAACAGCACCGGAAGATTCGATCAGACAAGCGGCGTTACTGGCACAAACGGTACTTGTACGTTTGTTTTCACTGCACCCCAAACTTCGACCCAACTTGAGATTAATATTGCTGCCACAGCAACGAAAAGCAGCTATCTTGATGGGCAAGGACAAGCGCTGTTGACAATTGAGCCAAAGGTGCTTCTTGTTAGGGTATTGCCAGGTTCTTCTGCTGTTGATTCTGAGATGTCGTCTGGTGTCATTGTTAGAGTCGCGTATGATGGCAACCCGATTTCAAATGCGAGCGTGGTTATTTCGTCAGATAAGGGAGGAAGTTTTTCTCCAACAAGTGGAACAACCGATGCAAGCGGTCAATGCGTGATTAATTTCACAGCACCTCAAGTGACGACGCCTACTAACGTTACAATCACTGCGACGGCGACAAAGGTTGGATATGCACAGGGCATGAATCAGACAATCATCGCAGTGAATCTTGGAACGTTGAATGTTCAAGTGAGCGCTGATCCTGTCGGAGTTGATTCTAGAGCAACATCGCAGGTTACGGTTCATGTTACTTATAATGGGCAGCCAGTTACAAACGTGGCAGTCAACGTGTCTTCGGGAATAAACGGAACTTTCGCTGTTGCCACTGGCATCACGGATAGCAATGGCGATTGCGTGTTTACTTTTACAGCGCCTGAGACTTCAATAGAATTTTCGCTCGCAATCACGGCTAAAGCGACGAAAACTGGGTATCTCGACGGACAAGGCCAGATGTCAATGGTCGTGAGACCTGGGGGTTCGTCTCTGTCGTTGCTAATGATAATTGCGATAGTCGCTGTTATTCTAGTGATAGTCATTGTTCTCATTCTAATCAAGTTAAAAGTCATCGTCATAAGCCATAAAGGAGAGTAAGTTGAGAATGCCAGCGTTAAAGAAACTCAAAAACTTGAAAGTCTCAATCAATCTTGGTAAGCGTAAGCTGAAAGTTCTTCCGCCTTCGGCTCCGCCCAGAGCTTTGCCTCGAGGCTACAAAATCGTGGAGCGATATCCACTTTATGAGCCCTTTGTGCACGTTGCTATTGCGCAGAATCCATCAACAGGAGAATACAAGTATTTTCTTGACGAGCTTCAGTTGGACGATTTGGAAAGGGGCATTTACAATAGAATTCTGGACATTTTGCTGGCCGAAATTGAATCGCCGAAGGAGGAGATTACTGATCCGAGAAAGTTCTTTGCCAACGAAGCGAGGAAGATTGTTGATAAATATCGCATTACACTGGGTTGGTTGCCTGATGTTTCTTGGTACAAGATTCTCTATCACGCGGAGCGAGACCTTGTTGGATTTGGAAGAATTGATCCGTTGATGCGTGATGGCAACATTGAGGATGTTTCGTGTGATGGTGTGGAAAAGCCTGTGTACGTGTGGCATCGAAAATATGAAAGCATAGAGAGCAACCTGCGCTTCGCAACTGATGAGGAGCTGGATAACACTGTTGTTAAGCTTGTTCACATGGCAGGAAAACACGTTAGCTCAGCTTTTCCAATAGTAGACGCTTCGTTGCCAGGAAAACATAGGCTAGCCGTCTGCTACAGACGTGAAGTTACGCCGTTTGGAACCGCTTTCACTATTCGAAAGTTCAGAGAGGACCCGTACTCAATCATCGACTTGATTAACATCGGAACATTCAGTGAAGAAATGGCTGCGTACTTCTGGACGTGTCTCGAAAACAGGGCTTCCATCATGGTGCTAGGTGGCACTGCGGCTGGCAAAACAACAGCACTCAACGCTTTGGCGTGTCTCATTAAGCCAGGCAGCAAGATCATAACCATAGAGGAAACTGCAGAGCTCAATTTGTCAGCTGAAAACTGGGTCTCATTAATTGCGCGAAGAAGTTACGGGCTTGGCGAGAATCTTTCTGGTGAAGTGACGCTGTTTGACTTGGTGAAGACTTCGATGAGACATCGTCCCGATGTCTTGATTGTGGGTGAGGTTCGTGGAAACGAAGCGTATGTTCTGTTTCAGGCATTGGCAACTGGCCATGGCGGTATGTGTACTATGCACGCGGAAAATCTTGATTCTGCCATAAAACGTTTGACTTCTAAACCAATGGACATTGCGCCAACGTACATACCGTTGATGCATCTTATTTTATCGGTTCAACGTGTGCATCTTCAAAAGGAAGGAGAAAAAAGAGTAAATCGTAGAGTTATGGCTGTTGACGAGATTGCTAACTACGAAGACTACCGTAGCACGTTCAAGTGGAATCCAGTAAAGGATGAGCAAACTTCATTCTTGGAAAATAGTTTGTTGCTCTCCAATATTTCAGAAAAAATCGGATACAGCAAGAAGGAACTTATCAAAGAAATAGGGCGTCGTGTGGATGTGCTAAGTTGGATGCGAAAGCAGAATATCAGAAGCTACAAAGACGTCGCAGCTATAATTGCTGAATATTCCGCTAGACCCGCAGAGTTTTATGAAAAGATTTGCCCGGGAGAGGAGATACTTGCCACTAATAGACATGCTTGAAGGCTGGTCCTTTAGACTCTTCGGTTCTATCGCGCCAGCGTTTCTGAGAAACGTCTTTGAATTCAGAGAGCATTTGAAACGTGCAGACATCAAAATCTATCCAGAGACTTATGTTTCTCTGATGTTCTTTACTGCCCTCCTCACGTTTCCTGTTTCAATAGCTGCCATAGTGCTCTTGTATTTTACTCAGATAATTCCACTCGTTTTTCTAGTGCCAATGCCGGCCTATGTTATGATTGGCTTTATTGTGATGCCTCTTTCGAAAGCCAGTGAACGCGCAACAGTTCTGGAGAGGGAAGTGCCTTTCGCCGCAACTTACATCACCGTCATGGCGACAGGTGGCATTCCGCCTTATGTGAGTTTCAAACGTCTCTCTAATGTTGAACTGCTGCCTGCAACTCGCAAAGAGGCAAAGGACATAATCAAAGATGTGGAAATATTCGGCATTGATCCACTAACGGCTATGGATCAAGCGGCAAAGAAGAATCCATTGGAAATATTCAAAGATTTTCTCTCTGGATATGCTTCGACGGTTATAATCGGTGGAGACATCAATCACTTTTTGGAAACCAAAGCAGGCGACATCTTTAAAGCACGTGCAGCTAGAGTGAAAAACGCAGCTGAACGCTTAGGTATGTTGCTCGAATCTTTCATTACGATTATGGTTTTGATGTCTCTCTGCTTCTATATACTTTTCAGCGTCCAGTCGATTTACAGCACCGGTGGCGGTATGGATTCAACCATGCTCATGTACACTTATGTCTTTACACCCATGCTTTGTTTTGTTTTCATCTATCTCGCACATAACATGCAGCCAAAGTCTCCAATCACCGACTACCTACCATACAAAGTATTTGGAATAAGCGCAGTCTTTGCAATCGTGATATTTCTACTCCTCACCAACTTCATGGGCATAATTTACGTGCCAGCCTTGAGTGGTATCCAGAGCATAGTTGATTTGCCCATTGCAGTATCGGTAACGCTGTTCATTGCAACTGCTCCAGCAGCCGTTGTCTATGGTAGAGTCTCTGCGAAGAAGTCAAGCCTTGAGCGTGGGGTCGCTAACTTCTTGCGCGATCTCACCGAAACTCGAAAAACTGGGCTTGCCCCTGAAAAGTGTATCGAGAGTCTCTCAGCGCGTGATTATGGAGAGTTCAGTCACGAACTGAGAAAGATATCCTCTGAAATCTCTTGGGGAATTCCTGTTCGCAAGGTGATTTTGGATTTCGTGAAGCGTACAAAGAGTTGGATTACGCAGATTGTCATGTTCTTGCTTGTAGAAACGATTGACGTAGGCGGCGGCACTATAGGAATGATTGAGTCGTTAGCCAGGTTCAACAGCATGACGCAGGAAGTTGAGAAGGAGAAGAAAATGGAAGTTCGACCTTTCGTGTTCCTTCCATACTTTGCAGCGATTCTGCTGGTTTCGACGACGGTTATGATGCTGATTTTCACTACCAAGACTGTAAACATTGGTGGGCAGACAAAAGCTATTGATATGAGTTTTCTGCAAACGATCTTTGCGACCTCGGCTATCGTGCACAGCTACTTAATAGGCTTGGTGGCTGGCAAAATCAGTGAAGAATCAGTTGCTGCAGGTTTCAAGCACTCTGCAATACTCGTCGTAATCGCAATTCTAGCTGCAAAGCTTGTTCCCCAATTCATAAGCTTCTAAGAGGGGAAGATAACTGAGAAAATTGAAAAACAAAAACAGCCGAAGCAAAAAAGGCATTAGTCCAGCGATATCTACAGTTATTATTACGGCTATAACCATAGCTCTCGTTACTATAGCCATGGTCTTCGCCAATAACTTTCTTTCAGCAAGGATGGCAGAGAGCGATTTTAACGCGGCCAAGCAATTCATGCAAACAACTGGATTGCAAATCGACGACGTGGCATGGAAAATTGGTCAGACAGAGACCATTCGTTATTCAAGCAAGTATGCGACAATGAGCGTGCTAAATGCTACACTTTCTTATTCTTACAATATATACATAAAAACCTCTGGTAATCCCAGCTGGCAACTGTTTTCGTCTTCCAAAACTGGTATTATTCTATTTAACATGCCCAACTCCCAGTACACGATTTCAAACAACTGGTACCAGCTATTCTGGCCTTCGCAAACCGCGACTTTAACCCTAAATGGCTCTTCAGCGCCCACCTCCAAAGTGTTCGGAGTCGAAAAAATCCCAATGTCCGATGGTAACTTCATAAGAGTCGTAACTGCTCCGATGATTAGAATGATAAATTCCAACATAACAATAGGAACAACCAACAGCACTTTTTACTTCAGATTTTATCTGCCACTGGTTTCGCTAAAAAGTGCTCCTAGAATTTCACAATCCGTGACTTTGACAGGCAACGCGATTTCAGTGAAAACCCAGAATCGAATAACGAGCATAAAAATTAACATGACGTTTCCACAAACAAGCGGCTTTGACAACACGTTCTTCAACTTTCCAAGCGTTCAACAGATAATCAACGCGCCACTTGGCTATCCTTCTGCCAGCAAAGATTGTGTAATTGAGCTTTACACTGGAGCAGTAGGCATAGAATTGGGGGCACACGCATAGGGGGATGCCGAATAAATGCCACATGTAGGAATGGAATATGCGATTATGGTTCCCGTGCTTATAATGCAGGTCATTCTGTTGCCCTTGTCTACGGGCTGGATTATGGCTAATTGGACCAACTCCCGCATGCAGGTCGGGCTTCAGGATGCGGCTAACAATATCGGAAGTACGATTGAACAAATGTATTTGTCTTTGAATCGCGATGACGTGTTGCCCGGTACAATCACAAAATCATTCAATGTTCCAACAACGATAGAATCGCGCATATACTTCGCCACCGGAGCTCTCAAAACCGCGAATTCAACCAAGATACTCAATCTCTATTTTACCCTTCAAGGCACTGCTACTAAGGCGAACACTTCAGTGACTTTAGGACCCAACGTGGCGTGGCAGTCTTCGACTTTCATGAGCAACTCTTCTGCAGCGTGTATTAGACTTGTCAAAATCACGAACGTCACATTTCCTAACGGCGCGTTTACGCTTTCATTCGGTTGAGGTGAAACACAGAAATGCCAGGCGCAACTATAGATCATCTGATTTCGGCGACCCTTTTCTTAGTGGCAATAGTGTTATTCATAAGTCTTTTCAGCCAGAACATTCAAGCCGCCCTCCTGTACCAACGCAACCATCAAATCTCAGTAAAAGCCAGTGACCTTCTGGACGCAATATCGCTTAACACGGGATACCCAACCTACTGGGGAGCCAGCAGCGCCACGCCCACAAGTTTTGGCCTGCAAGACCCCAACGCGCGAGGGTACCACCTTAGCCCATTTTCTTTGATGAGGCTGACTTCTAGTACTGGTGCTCCAGTGTATTATCCAAAAACAGGATTGTGGTACAGCAATGTCACGATGGCTCCTGGAGGTTTTTTGCTTGTCCCATATGCTGCATGTGTTAACTATACGACCTCAACCCAATTGCTCGGCGTGAATGGTTCTTACGGATTTCAGCTAACAGTTAATCCAATATTGAGGATCTCGCTGACTGAGCTGAGAGCTAGTCCTTTGCAGATCGGTGTAAATGTTATAGGCCCAGGCTTGCCTCTCGCCAATGCTTATGTATCGTACAATCTCATTTTTACAGATAGTTCACAGAAGCAGTACCCCATATTTAGAATATATTCAGGTGATGCCCGAACTTATGCAAACGGATCAGCAATTTTGGATTTCCCAAGCATTACTGGCACTCAAAATGCTTATTCATTAATCGTCAATGCCCACTTGGGGGGGCTCTACGGTACTGGTTTTTTTGAACGCCAATATATAGATGATCGATTCATAGTCCCAATGGTGAAGAGCTTTGATAATGGAAACGGAACCGCGACAATACTCTTGGCTCACAGTTATAATGTGCCCCCGCTTGATAAGACCACTCCTGCGGCTGCTATATTTTATAATGCGACTTTTCTTGTTCTCGCTACTGATGCTGCGCTTCATCCTGTACTCATAGGCAACGGAACTGTCGCTGACAAGGTGGTCAACGGTAATGGTGACCCTTATGGACAGATCTTGATTCCTAACACAAATCCTGGTATATTGGTGGTTACATTCAGCTATGGCAATAATTATGGAATCTCCTTGTTGCCTTGGGGTATAGGTAATCTCGCTGTTTCGCTTACGTATGGTCCGAATTCGTCTGTTAAGGATTGGGTTGCGACGGATGTTAGGCAGGTTGTGGTTGGTGGCGTGTCTTATCAGATAAAAATAGCCTTGTGGAGTCTTGCGGGTTATCAGGTGCAGGGTTCGAGGTGGGTGTTTTAGCACATGATGCGTACCGTAGAGGTTATAATGGTCATCGTTATTCTGGCGACGGCGTTTATCGTTGGGTCTCTTTTTGCGGTTTTGCCTTCGCCGCGGCAGATTTCCTCGCTGAACCTTAGAGAACTCGCCTTGACAACGCTTCAAACGCTGGATGAAAGAGACGAGTTGAGTTCAACCGTCTTCCAAAATTCTTTCGACCCCTCTTGGGGGTATCTGGAAACCGCTTTGGCAGCCTCTTTGCCTTCGAATGTGGTCTACAATCTCACCGTTTATGACGCGCCGGCTACTTCCAATGGAACCATGGTGTATACCCCCGTGAAAACAATGTCTAATGCTCAAACTGGGCTGGGGGCAAGTTCGGAAACAGCTTCTGTTCTCATTCCCTCTTCTGATGTTATTTTTACTGTTACTCCTCAGAAGATTTCGGCGAGTGCGCGCCCGCTAACACTCTACATTCTAAACTGCAGTGACGCCAACGGATGGTGGATCACGGGATATACAGCACAAACACTTGCAGCTGACTTGTACGGTATGCTTTCGCCATACTTCCAAACGACAATCTTGGTCAACACGACACAGCAACTAGGACTTTTGCTAAACAACACATTGGGTGGAAGAGACTCGACCAATTCTGTTGTGATAAACACCTTTGGAGAGGCTGTGCCAATTCCAGCAGGATATTATACGACTAAGGGTTACAGATCTAGTGATCGATCATATGCAAACTATACGTACACTTTGGGTCGAAGAGTAAATACCTATAATTGGACTTGGGTCAGTATTGTAGGCTATCCATTCTACTACGTTACCAACACGAATACTTTCAGCACTACTCAAAATACATATGGAATATATGGAATGCGACAAATCGGAACAGACGGTGGCGGTGGACCTTCTGGGTTAAACGCTTTTCTCCGAGGTTTGGACAATCAAGCGTATTCCTATGATGATACCTGGATTACTAGTAACCTCGGAGTTGTTCAACTTTCGCCCTTAGCGACCTCTGATGCAAACTATTATGGCATCCGTCCCTCTCCTTATCAGACTTCTACTCGTGCTTTACCCACTTCAATTCAGAGCACTTATCATTTGAGTGTGGCTTCTCTTGTGTTTAACCAAGTGGGTTCGTACATCGCAGGTGCGACGTATAAACATAGTGGCAGAGGAAGCTTTACCGCTATAGGGCTCACAAGAATTCCTGACATCAGAATTTCTGTTCTTTCGCTTCTAATGTACTACTCTCCCACTCTTTACCGTTCCTTATTCACTTCAAGCGGCACGACTAGGCTAGTTGTTCTTCAGCTTGGGTTGCAAGGAGGAGGTTAAATAGGCGTGAGGAAAATCGTTATTGGCAATAAGGGGCAGTTTTCTATAATTGCGGCTTTACTTGTTGCTATTATTTTGGTTACTGTGTTGATTACTACCTATTCTCTTGTGCGCAACAGTCCTTTTGACACTTCACCTCAAGTCCTCGGCGCTATCGATGAGATAAACCTGGCGCTTAAACGAACACTTGAATTCACAATTGGTTATTATGGATCAATCCTGCAAGTCACTAGCAACGTGACTTATGCAAAAAATCTCGCTGCCAATTATCTCTATAGCGGTCTAGTCTATATTACCCGCATGCATCCTGATTGGAGTCCATCTTTCGCGTATAACTCCTCTAACGTAGTCACAAACTGGTTCAAGCCCGCAAGCCATAGCTTCGGGAACCTTTCAGTAACCTATTCGCTGCCAGGGTTAGGCATTGGCAACATTGAATATTCAACTTCTAGTGAACTAAATGCGGCGTTCGTCTCGGCTAATGCGACGCAGACACGTATCAGCATAACAGAAGAAGACGGACAGCCAGTGTTAACATTAACCCCTCAAGATTTCTCTTTCTACTCATATGACTATGCTAACCTAGTTTGGAATACAGTTCATCCTTCCTCTGCATCAGCTTTTGGAAATGGAACCTATGTAGTAAGTATTCCTTCCGGAGTGGACTATAATGCTTACTTGGTTCAAATAACAGATTCAAGAGGTATCATAGTAACGGTATCTCGACTCTCATACTATGACTACACGCTCACTTGGAATTCCACGCTTTATTCTTCCCTCAAGAACGACGTAATCGTCGTAGAAGCTCTTCAAAACGGAACTTTACGGTGGCTTGGGCAAAACCTTCAACTTACCACGCAAGGTCGTCCTCTTCCTCCGATTCCAGTGCGATCTCTTCATTTGAACCAGACAATCAACACAGTGCCTAGAGAAGTCCCCTTCCAAATTGAAGACTGGGGCTCGAACTACAGAATCCCTCTTGGAATTTCTGGTAATATGAGCGTTTTTAGCAGCAAAAACATGCTGGTTTTTCTGATAAACCATAATGTGACAAGTGTAAGAGTGTGGTGGGATGGCAGAGACTCTGCAGTTCAAACTTCCTATGCCACTACAAATCGGTACTTTCAACAAGATAATTGGCAAAACGGAACATTAAGAAACGGTAAACTAACTCTGAGAATAAGCAGTTCTTTCGTAATCAACTCCACTGTCGGTACTTCTTCAGTAAAAGCTCAATTTATGCGAGTCAATGGCGAGACAGCAAATTATGGATCTGGACAAGCTTATGTGATTCATCATGGCATAGTCAGAGATATTGTTCAACAGGAGGCAGAATATGACACTGGGGTGAGCGGTTGTCCAAACTTTTACGTGCAGCTTATCGTGACGCTGCCTGCCAACGCTACTTACTACACATACACTGCGAGAACAATTTTCCTTAACTCCACACAAACTCGAACAATCAATGACTT
>DATKLC010000030.1:0-8480 GCA_035542635.1 Candidatus Krumholzibacteriaceae bacterium
TGCTTTAACTTCTTATATAACCCTCTTAACAGAAGAATACACCACATGGAGGCTAAGCGTAAAATGCCCACGAGCACTGAACAAGAAAAAGATGCTTTACTGCAAGCAGCAAAACTCATGCTACTCTCGGCAAGAACAGCACCTAAATCAGGCGGCGTAGATGACATACAAACCCAACTAATCACAGGCCAAGAAATCAAAGCGCTAGTAACGGAAATGCTCAAGATAGCAGAAGAAAGACCAAACGCAGCCGCAGGCTTCCAAAGAGACGCCAAAAACATCCAAGATTCAGAGGCTGTAATACTAATCGGCGTAAAGGGAACAAAAAAATTCGGCATAGATTGCAGCGGATGCGGCTACAAAAACTGCACAGAATACGACAAAGCACCCAAACAATTAGGCCAAGACTTCATCGGACCAAATTGCATATTCAAACTCTTAGACTTGGGCATCGCTTTAGGCTCAGCAGCCAAAACCGCCAGCATACTAAACGTCGACAACCGCATAATGTACCGCGTAGGCACAGCAGCCAAACGCCTAAAACACATGCCCAACACAAGCATAATCATGGGCATACCCATAAGCGCAAAAGGCAAAAGCATATACTACGACAGAAAATAGCCTATGCGCCTACTACTTTTTGGAAAAATCCAAGGCAATGTACAGAATATTATTGCCCCTGACTAAGACGCTACCATAATTGGCCACTAATTGATCCTTCATAAGCTCAGTAGCGCCCTCGAGGATTATATTCATGTGCCCATCGCATTTGACCATGTTACCACGGTACTCGATGCCATTTTTCAGCGTGATGCTGATGCTACTGTTCAACTGCTTCACCAAGACATTCAAAGGCTTCTTACTCGGCTCCAACGATTTGCCAACGTCATTCGAATTCAACTGCAAACACTCCAAAGCTCCATAACACTACCACACACAACCAAACCATATAAAAGCTTTACGAACACCAAAAACACCCCAACAGAACCACACAAAACACACAGAAACACATATAAGCATGACAAACGTCATATACTTATGACGCATGTCATAAGAGCGAAACAAAAACACGCAAACCCGAAGAAACGAGAAATATTATTTCTACATTCTCCCTCCCATCCATGAATGAAAAATCCCCTCGCCTCTCGTGACATGCGTCGTCAAGGTGAAACTGAAAATGGAAGGTAAAAGAAGGAGCAAGAAAGTGAAAGAAAAGACGCAGCTAGAACTGATTTTGGAACGCGTGGATGCACAATGCAGAGGTTGCCATCCTGCGACGCCGTTGGACTGCATCGGCAGCTGTCATGTTTGGCGGTTGAGAAACGAGCTTAAACAATTACGCGGGGTAATCACACAGCAAGATTATCATGACACTTTGTTAAACACGCTGAAAAACGAGAGGCGGCTAAAAATTCTTGAACTGCTCTCCAAAAATGCCTTTTCGATTCAGCGTTTACAGGAGGATTTGAAGGGTTTAGGTTTCAGCCATAGTCAAGAAACCATCCTAAGCGAGTATGTTGAGCCGTTGATGGTCACGGGCCTTGTTTCCGAAAATTCGGGACACTTTAAAGCCACAACCTTCGGCTTCGAGATAAACCAATTGTTCACGGGGCTAAACAGTATCGAGAGTGTTTTGCCTCCGCATTCCGAATGTTACGAAGAGAAAGTCATTGAGGCGTTGTTTGAGGCGCCCAAAGCGTATGATGAGCTGAAGATTCTGGTTCCGAGTAAGAGCCTTAAGCGTGTCATGGCACGTCTTTTGGAGACAAATCTCGTCACGAAGAATGGCGATAATAATTACATTTACTATTTCAAGACTAAACGACCAATGGAAATGGAGAGGCTTTCTTCCACCGAAAAGCGCGTTTATGAGGGAATTCCAGATGAAGGCGTCATTGGAGAACAGCTTGCAGAGAAAACGGGCATCACTTTGCGAAGAACGTATAAGTACATTCGTAAGTTGAAGGGTAAGAAGTTGGTGTTCAAGCGTAAGCGTCCGAAGACTTTTGGTTTGACTGAGGAAGGCATTAAAATTGCAGTGTTTCTTGGCAGGCTTTGTGCTGTGGTGAAGGAGTTTGCTGAGGTTTCTGTTGGTTTAGGCACGGGTACGCTTGAAGGTGCGCAGCAGGTTCCAGTTTCGTCCACTGATGCTAGCAAGAGGCCGCTGCAGGTTTTGGTTAAGCATGGGAATTAACAGAAGCCTTATTTAGTTTTGTTTGGAAAGTTATGGACTGGTGATGTTCTGTGCTTTCAAAAAAGGATATGTCGAGGTTTTTCGAGAAGCAGGCTCTGGTTGAGAATGAAATCGTGAGTTCGATTAACAAAGCGTTGGTGAAGATTAGGAATCCTGCTGTTAGGGGTGTGTTGAAGGGGATTTCTTTGGATTCTGTGAAGCATGCGGAGATGTATAAAGCTGCGATTGAGTTGTTGTCTTCTGTTCCTCCTGCGCTTTCTCAGGCAGAGTTTGATGAGTTGATGAAGTTCGTTAAGAAGCACATCGCCGAAGAAGAAAAGGCGATTTTGAGCATGGAGGAGGTTATGAATCAAGTTGAAGATGAGAAGGTTAAGTTGCTGTTGGAGGCAATTTTCTCCGATGAGCAGCGTCATCACAAGTTGCTGCAGCAAATCATGGATATTCTTGTGAAAAGAGAAACGATCACTGAAGAAGATTGGTGGGATGTTCTGTGGAAGAATGTTCCGTTTCACGGTGCGCCTGGAGGCTAATAAGCATAAGGATAATGGAGGTGCATATGGTTGCCGGATGTGAAGGTTGATTGGAAAAAGTGTAATGGCGATGGTGTTTGTGTGGAAACTTGCCCTGTGAGTGTGTTTGAGCTTCAGGATTTGCCCGAGTTTAAGGATTCTAAAAAGTCTGTTCCAGTGCGGAAGCAAGATTGCATTCTCTGTATGGCATGTGTCGCGCAGTGCCCAACACAAGCTATTGAAGTAGAAGAATAAATTCAGTTTTTGCGTGCACACGCTTCTCTAGTACGGGTACTTTTTTCAGAGTGAGAATCTGCTCTGCGCCCCTCTAGACCCCGTTCACTATATGATCCAAATATGATCCAAATAGGAACAGACTTCTTTGGCACTTTTTAGGCGCTTCTTTTTGGTGTATACAGCCCAATATACTTGTGATATTTCCTAAACCCATCCAAATGTGAATTCTTTATCAATTCACGAGAAGATTTTTAATCTTTGTTATTCTTACGTTAATTGTTATGTCAACTGTGGATATGCCTAAGGGCGTGACAGTTGTAGCCATGCTCACGTTGCTAGGAGCGATAGGTTATTTCTTCACCTCGGCAGTTCTCACAGGACTCGGCGCCAGCGGTCATCCTGGGGTGTATATTGATCCTGCTTCAATGTTTCATTTCTATACCTTGACTATTCCGCCTCTTGTTCTTTCATTTCTTTCCTTTGTCGTAGTTGTTGGGATATTCATGGGATTAAAATTCAGTTGGTATCTGTCTTTTCTGGTATGGGTCTCTTCAATCGTATATCTTATTTATGCAGCCCTCTCCCTATCATTGAATCAAATTTTCATTGCCACCATTGTTCTTGTGAACATAATTTTCATAGAATATTTCCAATCTGTACAGGTCAAGAGATACTTCAAGATTGAACATCCAGCGAATATAAACTCAAAATCCAATGACAATTAAGGCGATGATTTCAAGAGAAATCAGAATTTTCGACTAACATATAGACTTCAAGCTCTACTGCGTTTGGGTGCAGATGTAGTTTTTGTTCTGTAGTTCCAGTGGGCATCCGCCGCCGCAGACTTGGAGTTGCGGGCAATCTTTACATTTTGGTTCCGCGTACTCTCTCTTTCTGATTTGCACTGCGAGAGAGTGGTTCCAGATTTTTTGCCAGTCGTCTTTAAGAATGTTGCCCAAGCTCTCAAAATAACTCTGACATGGGTAAACATCACCGTTCGGACCGATACACATGTTTATCATCGCAGCCGTGCATGTTTTGACGCCCAAACCTAATTCTACTGGATTGAGGCAGCAATACTGAGTTGGCGTGTACCATAGAAACTTTAGTCCAAGCTGGTTGGCTCTGTCATGAATCTTGGGCAATAATTCGTTCAATGTTTCTAGTGGTAGGGCAAATTCTTCACTTATTGCGTTTCCCTTTCCTGAGTAGATGAGACTGTTGCAGCCGAAGGCGGCGATTCCGAGATTCTTGAGGAAATCTATGGTTTCCAAGAAGTCTGCGGCGTTGTGTTTACTAAGTGTGGTGTTTGTGGTAACGTAGATTTGTGATTTAACAGCGTTCTTGATTCCAGCCACGGTTTCTTTCCAGCTTCCCTTTGCAGCAGTCATTATCTCGTGTATTTTGGGCTTATGGGACTCGAGTGTTATTTGAACAAAATCTAATCCAGCCTTCTCGAGCGTTTCCACATAGGCTTTATCCTTCAGTTTTCTTCCATTACTCACAAGCCCAGTAACCATTCCCTTATTCTGAGCGTAAAGCAAGAGTTCTGGCAGATCTTCACGAAGTGTCGGTTCACCTCCAGTGAAGGTTAAGATAAACACGCCAACCTGGTGAAGACGATCAATGACTTCCTTCCATTGCTCAGTCGAAAACTCCATAGTTTCGTGTGGTCCACTCGCGTAACAGTGAACACAGTTATTCTGGCACCTGAACGTAAGCGCTAAATCCATCCGCAATGGCGCGGAAAACTGCTGAGTAAAGGGTTCGACACTCTTCACGTTTAGAAACGACACAGGACAAACTTTCTCCGTTTGCGCCAACGTACTGACCGTGTAGATGAGTTTTTCATGCTCTCTTTTCGCCGTCTTTCCATCAGCCCTGTACATGCGACGAATCTTCTTCAAGGCGTCTTCTGTGGGCATTCCTTGCATGAAAAAATAAGCATGCGCCGTCGCTGTTTCGTTTAGATAAAGAACAGTATTCGCGTTGATGACCATAACTCCAAGCCCGTTTGGTTCCACACGAAGCTGAAGCGCCAATCCTACAAACTTGTCTCTTCCTCTATAGGTGTAGCGACCTTGAGGAATCTTTGGCGATCGCAAAATCCTACTTAAAGCGCTCATTTCCCACTTCTCCCCTTTAACCCGCTCCTCCGCCAGCACAAGCACAGGCACACGACACACAAGCACACGCGCAAGCGCAAGTAGCACAAGCACAGACACAATTCGCTCCATGGTGCGCAGGTTCAGCTGAAGACTTGCCAGTGCCTGCTGGAAGAATTGCGTTGGCGAATTTTTCAAGGTTAACCACAATGTTGTTTGAAGTTTTCTCCACAGCGGTGGCGACATTGTTCGCAAAGTCAGCGCCTGGAATAGTGGGTGGCTTTGCCGATTGACCGGGTGTATCGATGCTTGGTTTGTACGACGGATGCGGGTCATAGTGCTGATAGCCGAACCAGTACCACCACCAGAGCGGGCTGGGTTCAAAAATCCTGTCGTGAAACGCCGTTTCCGTACGTGATTTATAGTTAGGATCCATAAGTAGCCATAACAATTGCTGATCGTAAGCCTTTGAGGCTAATTCAGCGGTGCCAGCCTGCTCAACTTGTTCCCAAGCCTTTGCAACGATTTTTCTGTAGTAATCTATCGTGTCGCGCCTGCAGTATCCACGAAGCTTTTGCTCAGTCGTGTCTCTTAGAGCCATGACAGTATGTGCCAGTTTTTCTTCGTCTAAAGTGCCGTCTTCTTTGATCGCTTTCAGAAAATCAACCTCATAATATCTTAAAGGTGCTTCCTGTGTTCCGCTTTTGTCCTGGAATTCGGACATGACCCGCAGTTTAACCGAAGGATTTACGCTTTCAGCCCACACTGCCCTTTTCTGTAAGAGGCTGTAGAGCATCTCAGTGACTATTCTTGTCGGCTCCATTTCGAGAATGTAAGAAGCCTCAACCGCAGTTAACCCACGCCTAACTCCGAGCGTTTCCATGCTAACTTGAGGCATCAAATACGGCCTCTTGCGAACCACAGCCACAACAACGCCAACCACAATGAGCAGAATTCCGAAACCAAGGAAAGCAGGCCCATAAAACGCAAGAAAAGCCATCACGCCAGTAGGCTGCGTATCATAATATTGAACATACTGTTTCGGAAAAGAAACACCTACAGGATACCTCTGGTCTGGCAAAAGGTTTGATTCTTCCCAATAAACCGCCAATCTTCCTTCTTCAGTCAACGTATTGTTCCAAAGCACTTGAGTAGTTTTCACCATATCTGAAGTGATGCCTGGAGGCAAAACAATAGATATGTTAAGCTTACGCACGCTTGCCTCTGTCCACCATGTGGGAGTGAACTGCATGCCCACATTGCCAGCGTTTTTTGTGTCTTCCCACACCATGTGCGCGACGTTTGTGGTGAGGTTGAAACTAATAGTGTGCCCTGCCGTTAAGGGTGAATGAAGCGTCACATTGACTCTGAAATTATCTCCAGAACTGATTTCGTATGCCGTAAGCGCATTGCCGTACTGATCAAAAGCCGTGCCTATCGTGAAATCGCCTCTTGGTTGACCAACATACACATAATTAATCGCAGGACCTGAGTCTAGTGTTAAGCTGATGTCATAGAACAGGTCGATTGTTCCGTTCTGGTTTATCCAGATTCTCACCCATTCATGTTCGACATGATACGTTCTTTGCGCCGTTGCAGGACCTATGAACACCATAAATAAGAAAACCGCAAACAAAGCCAAAAGAAACGGGCGCCGTTTCACCATTTAGGTTCCTCGGTTACTTCGAAGGTTTGTCCGCAGTACGGGCAGGTGGCATACGGCACGCCGGACACGATTTTAATCTGTTTCTCGTCCACGGCTGCTCCGCAGTTTGGGCACTTAAGTGCCGCTGGCTTCATCTGTCCCGACAGTTCTACTCGTTGAACTATCGTCGTCGGCTTTTTAGTTATGTAATAGCCGATTCCAAAGGCAGCGATAAACAGAAAAGTTGCAACGACGAGTCTGATGGGCGCGTATACCGAAGCTAGAGCGAATATGATACCGAAGAAGAAGAGAACAGCAACCACGATGGCACCGACTACTGTTTTGAGGTTCACGGCTTTATCGATTATCATTTCACAGAATTTAACCTTACCCTTCCTCAGAAATTCGTCTGGAGCTATCTTAAAGCCATAACAAAAAAGAAGAAAGAAGGTTTTTTATCGTACCTTTCTCAGCGCTGTTTCCGCTGCGAACACGATGGGTTCCCAAGTTTCACACAAAGGCGGCGTGTAAGCCGTATCTGCCTTCATCAGTTCCCTCAGCGTCATCTGCTTCTGAATGGCAAAGCTCAAAGCGTTGATACGCTGTGTTACCTCTTCTCCGCCCACGATCTGACCGCCTACGAGCAGCTCTGATTCCCTATCGAACACCAGCTTGATCTTTATCGGCATGGCTCCAGGATAGTAATCCGCCCTAGTCTTCGAAGTGACAGCGCCAATCAAGGGCGTAATCCCGTGCCTACGTGCCAAAGCTTCAGTCAGACCCGTGGCGCCGATTTCCAGGTCGAAAAGCTTCGAAGTCGAAGAGCCTAGACAGCCAGGAAATACCGCGTAACCGCCTGCAGCGTTGGTTCCAGCTACTTTCCCATGTCGTACAGCCACGGTGCCCAACTGATATAACACGGGTCGATGCGTAATCAAACTCACCGTCTCAGCACAGTCGCCAGCGGCGTAAATGTCTTTGACTGTAGATTCCATACGCATGTTCGTCAAAATCCCTCTGAACACTCCTATCGCACAACCAGCCTCCTGCGCAAGCTCACTGTTGACACGAATACCCGTCGCAACCACTAGAATATCCGCTGGAACCTGCTCACTGCCAGCAACCACGCCCGTGACTTTGTCGCTGCCGAGAATCTCGCTGACGCCCGTGCCAGTTATCACGCGCACACCTTTTTCCTCGAATTTCTCCTGCACCATCTTTGCCATGTCGATGTCAAGCATAGCGGGCAACGTCTGAGGCAAAAGCTCCACAACAGTCGACTTCAGTCCGCGTTCGACAAAAGCCATCGCGACCTCTAAACCTATCAAACCCGCACCGATGACAACGCCGCTTTTCGCGCCTGCCTTTATAGCCACGTCAATGCGTTCGCCGTCTTCCAACGTACGAACCACGTAAATTCCCTGTTTTTCCTTGCCTTTTATCGGTGGAACCACTGGGGAAGCGCCAGTTGCTAGGATTAGGCTGTCGTAGGGCAGAGTTTCCGTTTTTCCCGTTTTGTCCAGAGTTTCAACGGTTTTCTCGTCCTTGTTGATGTGCGTCACAGTTGTTTCAGTTAGTAGGTTGAGTTTGTTCATCCTGTAATACACCGGGGGATAAACGATGAGGTCACCCATTTTTGGAATGTGTCCGCCAATAACGAAGGGAATACCACACCGCGAATAGCCTACGCGTTTCTCCTTGCTAATCAGAGTGATCTCAGCGGTTCTGTCCGTCTTTCGCGCCGCTGACGCAGCGTCTACGCCAGCTGCGTGTGCACCCACTATGATTAT
>DATKLC010000031.1:0-1153 GCA_035542635.1 Candidatus Krumholzibacteriaceae bacterium
TACAAAGTTTATGGTGGCTAAAACTGCGGAAGAGGCGGTCAAATTTGCCGAGAAAATAGGTTACCCAGTTGTTATGAAGATAGTTTCGCCCGATGTTATTCACAAGTTCGACGTTGGTGGAGTGATGGTGAACCTTAAAACTTCCAAGGAAGTCGAAGGCGCGTTTAAGAAGATTTTGGAGAACGTCAAGAAGCACATGCCAAAAGCCAAAATTCTCGGCATAACAGTGCAGGAGTTGGCGCCCGAGTCGACCGAGGTCATAGTTGGCGCGATTAAAGACCCACAGTTTGGTCAGACATTGATGTTTGGGCTGGGTGGAATTTTCGTGGAAATCCTAAAAGACGTAACCTTCAGAATCGCGCCTGTGAGCGAGCAAGAAGCCAAAGAAATGATTACAGAAGTAAAGGCTTACCCGCTGTTGCAGGGGTATCGAGGGACACCACCAGCAGATACTGACGCCATAAAGAAGATACTCTTGGCTACATCCAAACTCGTGATGGAACACCCAGAAATCAAAGAACTCGACCTAAACCCTGTAATGGTTTACGAAAAAGGCGCTAAAACGGTCGACGCAAGAATAATCCTCGAATAACCAAATGGACGGTAATGAGCATGAAAAGAGAAACTGAAAAACCAGCCAGAGATGAACTCGTGGCGAACGCGACAAAATTGACAGAATTGTTAAAATACCAGAAAAAAGCTGTTGTTAGCCGCACCATCATAGATAAAGAAACAGGAACCGTAACGCTATTCGCCTTCGACGAGGGTCAAGGATTAAGCGAGCACACCGCACCTTATGACGCGTTAGTTTATGTTCTTGACGGCGAGGCAGAAATCATAATCGAAGGCAAACCTGTGCATTTAAAGAGAGGTGAGATGACAATCATGCCCGCGAGTAAGCCTCACGCGGTCAAGGCTTTAACCAAATTCAAAATGCTATTAATAATGATAAGAGAATAACGACAGACACGTGCACTTTCTTCACAGTATTTTATCAACTTTCAAATGAGTTAGATATCCAATTACGCCATAAGCTGGAAGCGCCAGCGTTTCGATCACTTGCCCCATTGAGATTGGAAAGCCTCCAAAAATAAAGAACCCTAGCAACATTAGGAAGCCGCCGTAAATGGTCAGAGATTTGAAGTTATGAAAG
>DATKLC010000032.1:0-16423 GCA_035542635.1 Candidatus Krumholzibacteriaceae bacterium
CAAAGGAGCTATTTTAATGGACAGTTCAGGGATGACGTTATCTTTTCATTATTGAAAGAGGAATGGAAAACTCAAAAAATAAAGTGAATCATACGTGACAGAGATCAACGTATTCGATATATTCTTAAGGACTCAGAATACAATCAGAGGATTAGTTATGTGTTTTTAGACTTTGTTCTGTAGGTGCTTTACCACTGTAACTTCTTTGATAGTACCATTCTTGTCCAAGGCAAATTTCAGGAGCGCTCTGTCAGTCAATTCTTTTCTCGAGTTAAAGCTGGTATGACATACCCCACATTCAATGTCGGATTCCAGCGTGACGGCGTACCATGAAGCGTCAACATAGAAATGCCCGCAGGAAGGACATCGGAAAACTGCCGCGTCAAGCCAAGCTTCGTTCGCCATATAGAGTGCCTCGAAACACTTTAATGGTAACGGCAAGTATAAAACAAATGCCTCAAAACAGTTTGGTGATTAACTATGCCAAAAATCAAGGTTGCACTGGTCGGTGTGGGCAACTGCGCTTCAGCTTTAGTTCAAGGCGTCGAGTACTACAAAGACGCTGTACATGAGGGACAGAAGATTGGTTTAAGGCATCTCACCCTCGGAAACTATCACCCAAGAGACATTCAATTCGTCTCCGCACTCGACATTGACACCAGAAAAGTCGGGAAAGACCTTTCAGACGCGATTTTTGCAGCGCCGAATAACACAGTGAAATTTGCCGATGTGCCCAAGTCGGGTGTGGTGGTTTGGAAAGGACCTGTACTTGACGGCGTTGGAGAATCACTAAAAAATGTTGTCCAAATCTCTGACGCACATGAGGTTGATGTTACTGCGGAACTGAAAAAAACTGGTGCAGAAATCGTGTTGAACATGCTTCCCAGCGGTGCGGTAAAGGCTTCGGAGTGGTACGCCGAACAGGTGTTAAAGGCTGGCTGCGCGTTCGTTAATGTCACTCCTGTTCCCATAGCCAGCAGCGATGTCTGGAGCAAGAGATTCGAAGACCAAGGTTTACCAGTAGTGGGTGACGATTTAATCGACCAAGTTGGCGCAACCACGCTTCATAAAACCTTGCTGAAACTTCTCTCTGAGAATGGTGTTAAAATCTGCGAAACCTACCAGCTCGACGTAGGTGGCGGAACCGAATCCCTTGACACTCTGGAAAGAACGAAAGAAACGAAACGCGCCTTAAAAACGAAGGCTGTTGCAACCGCCTTGCCATACAAGACCGAAATCGTCGCGGGTTCGACCGATTTTGTCGATTTCTTAGAAAACCGCCGAGACAGCTACTTCTGGATAAAGGGCGCATATTTTGGCGAGGCTCCAATGCGCATGGACATCAGGCTCTGCACAGTAGACGCCCCAAACGCCGGTTCAGTCTTATTCGACGTAATCAGAGCCGTAAAACTGGCATTAGAGAGAAAAACCGCAGGCACCCTGGAGAGCGTTTCTGCTTACGCGTTCAAGAATCCACCGCAAGCACAACCATTAACCACGGCGGAGCAGTGGTTCCAAGATTTCGTTCAGGGAACAAGAAGGCGTTAACGGGTCAACGCTTCGATTTCCGCTTGCAACCTGCCGACGATGTTGTAGTTTTTCTGCATTTCCTTCTTCATGGCTGCAATTATCTTCACTGGCGCAGGGTCAACGCCGAGCAGAATGGCCAAGTAGACGCTAGTGAGGTCGCCCAAAAAAAGCACCGAAAACATTTTCTCCAGTGTGGACTTGCCTCGCGCCTTTATCTCTAGGACTTTCCTTGCCTTGGGCAGCGACAGCTTTTTTGTTGCCTCTATGCGATTGCGTATCTCTGGCGGTTCATCCTCGTCTCGAATAAGCACCACAGTGAACTCTTTTGTGAGTTTCTCAGTCGCCTCCCATCCTACAACGTCATTGTGATTCAACTCTGGAAAACTCTCCCATTTCGCGGGAATTTTGCTGTTTTCGTTCAATTCCGATTTAAAACGCATCGCCACGGCGCGGTACTGTCTAAAACCGTAAACTACGGGTATGGTTGAACGCAGTTCCCACGCCAACTTCTTAGCAAAATTCTCTTTAAACGGCACTTCAGAAGCGTTTTCTTTAGCCAACGCTTCAAGCACTTTTGGCGTTTCTCCGAGTTCTTTTTCTATATCAGAAACGAGTCCAATCTTTTCCATCGCTATTGCCAAGGGAAAGAACAAGTATGGAACAGCCACGCGTGGCTGAAGCCCAGCGCGTACAGTTATGTAGGGTAAGTGGAGCTTTTGCGCAAAGGATATCAGTGTACCGCCTGAAGCGATGACTATGATCATGCACTTTCGTTTAACTGCGTCGAGCAAGGCAGAAAGCGTTTCTTCGGTTTTTCCCGAATAGCTCACTACAAAAACAAGAGTTTCCTCATTCGCGTACGCAGGCAGATGATAGTCTCTACAAACCTCAACAGGCGTAGTGATGCGGCTTAAGAGCCAGTCGTGCAGCAGGTCGCCGCCGATGGCTGAACCGCCCATACCAGCTATTACGACGTTTTTAGGCTTTCTGTAAACAATCTGTCGACTCTTCGAAACCTGCACTTTCTGTGGCAGCTGAAAGCGACTGGCAATGGCAAGGGCTTCTTTGCAGAATTCGTTGGTCTTTAAGCATAGTTCTAACATGCCACTTTTGTCAACACGTTTCAAAAACCGCGCATCGTCCAGTTTAACTGAGCTCATAAACCTACCTTCTGCTTGGCGAGTATATGAGTTATGTCTTTAATCCTTTAAAAAATAGCCCAAAGGCGCTGAAATGCAACTACGGTAGGTCAGCCTTCGACTCAACCGTTAATATTGCCAGCCATATTGAATGTTCCGACACGCACAGCAGAAAGAAGGTCTCTGAGATGGACTTCAATGCGTTGCGCCTCGAATAAGTTGTTCAAAGCATCTAAAAAGTTCAACTGTTTGAATAACAAAGCCGCCTGCGTTGTTTTGTTGTCAATCGCGTTGAAGAGCATATCGATGCAGGTTGTCTTCTTCTGGTTGCTGTAGAGTTCATGGTCGATTGTTAAGGCGTTTTGTAGTTCAGCCAACGAAACATCAGTGTATGCACGTTGGTAAAGGTCCGTCTTAAGCCTATTGAAGCAAAACGCGTAGGGGTAATAGCCCATTACGTCGAAAGAGAAATCACCCGCATAATAGTAATCATAGTTGGCGAAGCTGTGAGGAAAACCCAAATTATGCCCCAGCTCATGTATCAGCACCATGGAGAGCCCAGATTTTTGCGTGACGCCGTCCACCCTGAAGTAACGGTCAATCGACTTGAGAATCAGAATCTGCCTGTCCGCGCCCAAACCTGTGAATTCGTCAGGCCCACCCATCATCGAGGCGTTCTTCAACAGAAACACGTAGCCATTAACTACCCAATCGGCCTTGCTATAATCAAAGTGTTGTTTCCTAAGGTTTTCCAAGCTGTTGAATATGCTGTAACCATCAAAGTATGTCCAGCCATTCTGCACCTGCCTTACTGAATTCTTCAAAAGAGCGTTCACGTCTGGATAATTCGAGAGCTCAGCGAACTTTAGCGAAATATCAACGGGTATGAAAGGCGCTAATTGTTCAACTGCGTTTTTCACTAAATTTGTGTTGAGAATCCATTTCATTTTTTCATTTGCATAACCACATTGAGACATGTTGTTGAGCACTAAGACTTGAATCGAAAGCGAGCGTGTAGGTGAGGGCGAAACCGAAGGCGCCAGATTGTTGCTGAGTACGTCATCGATCCATCCGCCCAGATAGTACCCCAGCGCAGTTTTTCCCTGAGGCACGCCCAAGTCATGCGTCTGTTGAAAAGTATCGAGGTCTTCGAAGTAATAATCATACTTTGGACCTGTCAAGTGAGGGTTTAGTTGCCACCAGATACGCGCCCACGTTAGGTACCAACTGAAAGCTGAGGGATCGATGAAGAACAACTGATGCCTGTATGAGAAGGCAGCATATGGAAAGCTCACGTCAGGATTAAGCTCGTTGTCCCACTCGAGCCGCCAGAAAGCCCTAGCAGTATGAGCATCGTACTCAGGCTCGGTGAGGTTGTACCAATGTTCTAAAGAATGGTCTAGACAGTCAAAGCACGTAAAATTCAGCACATAAAACGTGTACCGCGGACCGCTCGAAACAACGTAAGGATGCGCTGCAAACCAGTCTTCAACAGCTACAGTGTCTATGGCTCTTCCCGATTGAGGCAGGAAAATGGACAGTTGTGTTCCAGTGGTGCGTTGATATTCCAGCGCGGTCGTGTTTAGTTTTGAGGTTGTGTTCACTCCGATTACAGAGTTTTGCAGAACGAACGTCGTTAACGCCTGTAGATAAGCCTCATCGGCAAACACATAGTTGACATCGAATTGGTATTTGAATGCCCACTCCGCGTAGGGCATGGTGTAACATTTTATGACAACCGAATCAAGCACAACTAGGTCGATTGCTTGTTGGTTGTAGCCGACAAAAACGACGTCGAGAGGAACCATGTGAGAAAGCACTTGAAAACCCTGAAAAGGGTGCACTGTCAGGACGCCCGTGTTAAACAGGAGCGTGAGCATCAGTGAAGATAGAAAAACGAACAAAATCTTCCTCTTACCCATAAGATTGTCTCTGGAAGGGCAGAGAATAAGCATTACTCAAAATTACGGATAGTATGGTTTTTCTTTATTCAGAATCAACAAGTTATTTACGGCACGCTTTGGCTTAGTTAGAGATGGTGCTCTGGCAGAGTGTACAGAAAAACCGAACTCGCAATAGCCATTCCCGCATCGCTGGTTTCGGATATCCCACACCTTAGAGAAAAAACCGCGAGGATTGGCATGATAGGTAGGGCGGCGGCGATTTTTCGGGTTAACGAGGTGATTATTTTTCCAGACGACCCTGCGGTCAATCAGAGCCGCGATTTGAACCTGATTTCTACTGTTTTGTCTTACATGGAAACTCCCCAGTACCTGAGAAAGTATTTGTTCAAAGTAAAGCCCGAACTGCGTTATGCTGGGATTCTGCCGCCATTACGCACTCTTCATCATCCCGTGACAAAGAAACTACGAGACTTGAAAGTGGGCGAGTTCAGGGAAGGCGTCACAGTATCCCGTGTAAAAGAGGGCGTGTTAGTGGACATAGGCGTTGAGCGTCCGTTTCTGATGGAGAACAAAGAAATCAAGCTCAATAAGCGCGTGACAGTACGAACAACCGCCCTCAGTCCAGAACCAGAGGCAACCATGGTGAACCGCAAAGAAGTCCCCTCCTACTGGGGATTCCAAGTGACCGCTTCAGACATGCCCCTCGGACAGCTCGTTAAGCAACGGGGTTTCGACCTGGTCATGGCGACTTCGCGCATGGGAACGCCGTTTGTCAACGTCAAAGAAGCGATTTTGACCCGCTGGAAAAACGCTTACCAAGTTTTGGTAGCCTTCGGGGCGCCTGCGCGTGGGCTTTATGAGATTGCCAAACTCGAAAACATCGTTCTCGATCAGATCGCGAATTTTGTGGTTAACATGATTCCGTCGCAGGGCACGGAGACTGTGCGCACCGAAGAGGCGGTTTATGCAGCTCTTGCCGTGCTCAACGTTGCGACCATGGGCTAAAAGCAAAAGATAAATCTCTGACGCATGTCATAGAAGGGGCTATGCAGTTTGATGTAGCTTTGCCCACAGCCTTATTCCTAATCGCCCTAGCCAGCACTCTGGTTTATGAGAAGGTTGAAAAACGCGTCAAAACGATGTTCGAGGAAAGAGAATTCAGCATGCGAGACGCAGTGCTATTGGTAATTGCCATGGGCACCATGGTGTCTGTTCTGGTTATTTTCCCTACACAGGCAATTTTAGTCTTGTTCCTGTGGGTTTTCTCCGTCGCGCTCTTCATGATAACCTACCTAATCTCTCAGAAGTGGTACCTTGGACTTATCGGACCCGCCGTGTTTTTGACGCTTTACTTCGTGTTTAAAGACACAAGTGTGTGGAATTTCTGGTTGCTAGACTTGTACGCCGTGATTTTTGTCGTGTTCATAACAGTGTACGTCGGCAGTCTCTTCACTTGGAAAACAACACTCGTGTTTGCGCTTCTGTTGACCATCATGGACGTCATCCAAGTCTTATACACGGGTTACATGGTAAAAACGGCCGAGAGAATCATCAGCCTGTCCCTGCCCATCTTTATAGTCTTACCCGCAGTGCCCTCACTACACCCACTATTGGCACTCGGCTTAGGCGACCTATTCTTGACCGGACTCTTGAGCATTCAAACTGTAAAGAAATTCGGAAGGCAAGTCGCCTTGATGTCGGTTCTATCAATCGCCATAGTCTTTGGAATCGTAGAAGCCTTCATGCTCACATATTTCCCAGAGCAGCCGCTTCCAGCTACGGTTATGATTTTCGGCGGCTGGCTCATCGTCATAGGAGCAAAATATCTGAAGATAAACATTGATTCAAGAAGACATGCCGTTCCAACGCGTCATCTGGACCAAGTGACTACTTAAAGATTGACTCGTAACATTTATAACTCCACTCTGTATTGAAACTGAGACACGGACGGATAAATTATGGGACATAGAAAACAACATGCTCCCAGACACGGTTCGCTGGCTTATCTGCCCAGAGGACGCGCTGCGCGTCCAAACGGCAGAGTGAGAAGCTGGCCGGAAACAAAATCAGACTCACCCACTTTACTCGGATTCGCGGGCTACAAAGCAGGAATGTCCCACGTATTCTACGTCGACGACAAACAAGGCTCACCCAATTTTGGAAAAGAAATCATGTGTCCAGTCACAATCCTCGACACGCCGCCACTTCAAGTATGCGGCATTCGCGCCTACAAAAAAGACGAGTACGGCACAAAAACCCTAAGCGAAGCATGGATGGAAAACCCACCCGACGACTTGGAACGACTTGTCATCTTGCCAGAAAAATTCAACACAGAAGAAATGCTGAAAAAAATCGAAGAAAACCTCGACAAAATCTCAGAACTTCGCCTAATCACAATAACCCAACCGCGACTTACCGGTGTGCCTAAAAAGAAGCCCGACATGGCTGAAATAAAAATCGGCGGAGGAAAAACCAAAGATCAATTCGAATACGCCAAGAAACTGCTCGGCAAAACCGTGTCGGCGATTGACGTCTTCAAAGAAGGACAATACGTGGACGCCGCCTCGGTGAGCAAAGGCAAAGGATTTCAGGGTCCAGTGAAGCGTATGGGCGTCGCCATTCTACCGCACAAGTCACGAAAACTCATGCGTGGCGTCGCGTCCATCGGACCATGGACACCGCACCGAGTGCTTTACTACGTTGCGCGCGCTGGACAAATGGGCTATAATCAGAGAACCGAATACAACAAACGCATCATGAAAATAGGCGCAGACGGCAAAGAAGTCTCACCGAAAAGCGGATTCATGCGTTACGGACCTGTGAAAGGCTCGTACATAATGATCAGCGGAAGCCTGTCAGGTGCATCAAAACGCTTAATACGACTTCGACAGCCGATGCGTGCGCCAAAGAAGGGGCCTGCCGAACCTCCGAAAATCGTCTACGTGTCGCTGGAGTCCTTGCAGGGCAAATAGGAGGAGAGGAATTACATATGGGAAAATTAACAGCAAAACTCTTCGACCTCAAAGGCACATCGACGAGCAAAGTTAAAGTGCCCAAAGTTTTCCAAACACCCCTCAGACCAGATGTCATAAAACGTGCTGTGGTCACCATTCAATCTCACAGAATACAGCCACAAGGACGAGACCCCATGGCTGGAAAGAGAACAACAGCCGAATCACGCGGCGTAGGCTTAGGAATAGCGCGAATACCTAGAGAAAAGGGCAGAGGCGACAGAGCGAGATTCGCGCCGGGAGTTGTGAGCGGCAGAGTGGCATTCCCGCCACGTGTCGAAAAGAGAATACGAAAGAAACTGCCGCGGAAAGAGATGCAACTCGCTCTGCGTTCCGCGATAGCCGCGACGGGTTCAAAAGAAATAGTCGCCAACCGTGGACACGCTGTTGAAGATGTACCTGATTTTCCTTTAGTGATTGCTGATGAGTTTCAAGCGTTGAAAAAAACGAAAGAAGTCGAAGAAACCCTCACAGCGCTAGGCGTACTGGCCGATATTTACCGCGTTAAAGACAGCAGAAAAGTCCGCGCTGGCAAGGGTAAGATGCGGGGAAGAAAGATGAAACAAGCTGTAGGACCACTCATAGTTATAAACAAAAACGATGGAATAGCCGAAGCCGCACGCAATCTTCCAGGAGTCGAGGTTTCAACTGTTGAAAATTTAAACGCCGAGATGCTCGCGCCGGGAACGCACCCTGGGCGTTTGACTATCTGGGTAAACTCTGCGTTTGAAAAACTCAACACACACTTTGGAGGCGCAGATTAACATGGACCCATACGAGGTTATTCTCTATCCGCTCATGACAGAGGTCGCAAGCCGAGTTCTGGAATCAGAGAACAAGCTGATTTTTGCGATCAGCCTGAAAGCTACAAAGAAGGACGTTAAGAACGCGGTGGAACAACTCTACGAGGTTAGAGTGGAAAAGGTCAATGTGGTGTTTACTCCAAAGGGTGTGAAGAAAGCCTTCGTGCGTCTGCACCCAGATTATAAGGCTTCAGACGTGGCAATCAAACTCGGAATACTGTAAGAGCTGAGAAATACATGGGAAAACGCATCAGAGTCCAAAGACGCGGTCGCGGTGGCTTTCCTTACAGGGCGTCCACGCACAAGAGAATCGCACCCGTAAAGTATCCCAACATGACTAGGCAAGAAATGGAAAACGTCGTTCAAGGCTCAATCGTAGAACTCTCACATGAACCAGGCAGAGGCGCACCCTTAGCCGCGCTGAAACTGGAAACTGGTGAAACATGGTACACAGTGGTGCCCGAAGGCGTTTACGAGGGACAACAAATCAAAATTGGAGGCAACGCTCCAATAGATATCGGCAACGTGCTTCCCATAGGCAAAATTCCCGAAGGCACCATGATATGCAACATCGAGCTCTCGCCAAGCGACGGAGGGAAGCTCGCTCGTTCTTCAGGAGCATACGCTACAATAGTCGGTCACACACCCGAAGGAACAATCATCAGACTTCCATCTAGAAAAACTCACTACATCAACGACTTATGCAGAGCAACAGTGGGCGTGATTGCCGCTGCGGGCAGAGTTGACAAACCATTCCTGAAGGCAGGAAACAAATGGCACTTAATGAAGGCTAAAGGACACACATACCGCAGAACACGAGGCATAGCCATGATCCCCGCAGTCCATCCTTATGGCAGCAGCAAACGTGGCGGACAAAAACAAAAGTTGGCTTCTCGCAACGCACCACCAGGACAGAAAGTTGGCTTAATTGCAGCAAGAAGAACAGGACGCGGAAGGAAGGAGCTAAAGGTTTAAAAGAACCGAAACTAGCATTCAAAAAGGACAGGTAAGATAAAAATGCCTAAAGAGTTCCTTTACAGGGGCTTGACGCTTAAACAGCTCGAATCCATATCCATGGACGAGTTTATCCACTTGTTGCCATCAAGACAACGTCGAAGCCTAAAGCGTGGGCTTTCAGCGGAGCAAAGAAAACTGTTAGAAAACATTAGAATAGCCAAAGAAGCCATGCGACAAGGCAAGAGTGGGACGATAAAGACGCACGCGCGAGACATGATCATCCTTCCAGAAATGGTTGGCGTAACTATTCAGGTGCACAGTGGAAAAGAATTCGTATCTGTGACAATTACGCCTGAGATGATTGGCTACTATCTTGGTGAGTTCGCCATCACTAACAGGCCAGTTCGACACGGCACGCCTGGAATCGGTGCCTCGCGCTCGTCGATGTACGTACCGCTCAAGTGATTTTTCGTTCTGTTTTTTATCTATGTCCTGTAGGATGGTGGAGGCTTCTCCTTTCCTGCGCCTTCCGGTGGCGTAATTTGAGGCAATGGAATCGGTGGCGGAACATTCAAAATGCGCGAAATTAGTATGGATTCCAGAAAGGCAACGTTAGAAACGGTTTGCACTATCATCGGTGGCGGCGGTTTCTTGTCAGTGTATCCTTCCAGGATTGGCTTCAGTTCTTCTTTTGTGCCGTGAACCAAGGCCTTGCCTTTGACGCTAATCTGAGCGATGGCTGGGTTGTAGTTAATCGAGAAAACAAAAGGGACTTCCAATTCTTCTTCGGTCTTCTTATTGATGCCCACAAGGTTTAGGTTCGTGGCTATTTGAATCTGGGGGATGGGTTTTTCTATGTCCCAGAAGCGCTCTGCCGAAATGTCGTGCAAGAAGACGTTTATTTGAATCATCGTCAAGCCCGCTTATCTATTTAACATTGAGAGATAAAAGCGTGTTTAACTTACCTGCGCGGGTTCAGTGATTTTGTAGCGCGTGAAGCCGCAGTGTCCGCAAGCATATCGGTTACCGTGATCAGCCATGAAGTAGCCTGGTCCGCAGCGTTCACAGAACGGTCTTTGTCGCGTGATCGTTGTGCCCTCTATCTTGTAAACAGTGTGAATCTTCTTGTTTACCTTCTTCTTTTTGGGCACCTTGCCTTTAGGGGCTTTTTTAACTTCTTTAACCTCTTCTGGCGCTGCTTCGGTTTCCTTCACTGCTGGTGCTTTTGGCGCCTCTTCTTTCGTTGCTTTAGCGGGTGCTTTTTCTGTGGGTTTTTCTTCTTTCTTCTCTTTGGCTTTTTCTTCCTTAGGCACTATTCTACGCCTCCTTGGGTTTGTTCTCTGCCTCTTCTTTAGGCTTGGCTGTTGGTGGGGCCGGTGCTGGCTCTGCTTTCGATGCTTCGGCTTCCTCTTTCGGCTTAGGTGGTGGTGGCGGTATGTTCCTTGTTACGATGTGGTCGGCTTCAACGATTTTCACTTGTTCTTGTGTGTCGTAAATGTTCGCTTCTCCAACCGTGAGCATCGAGCCTTTCTTTGTAACCGCTTGTTTTATAAAAATCAGGTCAATGTTTGCCTTGAGGTTTTCTGCTAGGCTTTTCCGCATTTCTACACGGGTTGGTGTGCCTTCTTTGGGTGCATGTTCCACTTCGAAGGTGACTTCTTTCCGTTTTAGTAGCGGGTTGTAGTTCTGTGTTGTGATTTTGAGTTTCATCGTTTTTCCGTCCATTGGTGTTCAAACAGATGTTTATCTATTACTTTAGCTTTTCGAGACCACATGCTCCATTGAACCCACAATCTTCTTTATCTCACTCTTCTTCTGAGACGTGACCTCGACAACGACCATACCCTCACGCGGCTGTCCATAAACAACCAAAGCCCTTTCAGGAGCCTCTATGATAGCCACCAAAGCGAGCAGGTCTTCTTCGCCCTCGACGACAACTTTCACTCTGTTTCCATGCTTTAAGGCAGAGGCTATAACTGTCCAAGCATCATCTGAAATCGTGCCCTGGTCGTTTCGAAGCTTCATCGTTTCATAATCTTCTATCGCAAAAGGCATTGCAGGTTCGCGCATGATTTTGTGGTCGATTACTATGACTTTGGGAAAGATGTTATTTTCAATTAACGCTCGAGAGAGTGCGTCGCCGACAGAGATAATCATAGAAGGCTTCTTTGCCTTCATCATTTGCTCGAATTCTCCGAGTGTCTGCTCAAACGTGCCTCTCAGCAAAATTCCCAAAGGCGCTTTTAACTTAGTCCGCAAATCTTCTGTGAGAAGGTGAATTAGAATCACCTTACACGCGATGCATAGCGGCCTTTTTTCTTGATTTTCATTGCCTTGGCTATTTGCGAGTGCTCTGGGTCGAAGATGATTACGAGTCCAGAGTAATCCTCGCTCAGCGAAGCCGTCTTACACTCAGGACAAACCGAACCGGCAGATAAAAGTCGACATTCACGACAAGCTTTCTCAGGCATAAACGACACCTCACTTTCTCGCAGTTCTCTCGGGTTTTTCAGCCTTTTCGGGCTTTTTCCCCTTCTCTTTCTCTTCAACTTCACCCTTCGCTATCTTTAACTCCTCTTTTATCCAGTCGAGTTTGCCGAGGAAAGGCTGCCTGGCTGTAACTCCGATTTTTCCTGAGCTTCCGCCACGACCCAGCGAAACGGCGGTTATTCTCACACGCACGTGGTCTCCAGATGCGAGTTTGCGGCGGGTTTCTTTCCCGAGCAAAACACCCTGTTTTTCGTCGTACGATATGTAATCATCCAGAAGCTGAGACACGTGAAGTAACGCGTCCAGAGGACCTATGCGGACGAACGCGCCAAAATCTGCGATTTCCACCACTTCGCCCTCTACGACTTCTTGAAGCTTTGGGAGAAAGGTAAGAAGCGAAAATTTGACTTTGTGATAGGTGGCGCCGTCGCCAGGGATTATTTTGCCCACGGGATTGACCTGAATTTGTGTAACGGCCACTACGTAGCCGAGGTCCTCGTCCACCATACCTTCGTACTTCATTTTAAGCTGCTCATGCCCGACCACGGTGAGCGGGTTGCCAAACTTGTCAGGAGGAATGCGGATTGTATCTTCCAGAGTTATCAACTTAAACATATCTTAATATGCCTCCCTTTGAAAACGAGGCTATCTCCCACAATAGTTTGAGACCCAAATTTAAACACTTCCGTCCAGAGCCAAAGTAGATTTTTGCCGCAAGAAAACCACGGGCACGCCAGCGTTCCGCAATTTCTTACGCAACTCTCGGTCATTAGTAGCAACTGCACACTTCATCTCAACTGATGCCCTCAAGATCACATCATCATTCGACTCGCCACTTTTACGTTCCATTTCAACAACACGGCATTTTTCAGTCAACTTAAGCCCCAGCAAAGCCTGCTTACTCTTCTTCACAGAACGCGACTTGACGAGTTTTTGCAGCTCTCCAAAAGTGGACGACAGTATCAATGGCTCCACCTGCCGTTCAAGTAGGCGAGCGAGTTCTTCGAATATGTCCAAGTGAAACTGGGAGGGAACAAAGAGAAAATTCGTGTCCAAGATTATTTTTATTGTCAAGTGACTCCCAAGAAATACTAGATTATTATGCCATAGCCTATGAGCCGCCATCTGCTCGCGATTTTTCTACTGATAGCTACGCGTGATCCTTCCCGTGTGCATACTGGGCGTCCTAAGGTAAACGTAATGGTGTTTCCTTTAATCGAGTTCACCGTTCCCGAAGTAATCGAAGTGCCAACATCCAGCAAGAAAGTCTCGCGAACCTGAAGCTTCTCCACCTGCACCAGTTCTTTCGTTCCCACAGCGCGCTCAAGGAAAAACGTCTCCAGCGTAACCTCATTCAAAATCGGCGGAAGCATTTCAGGCTTGCCCGCTAGGTTTCCTGTAAGTCCATCTGCCTTGGCCAATGAGGGGTCAAGCTGTGTTCCGACGCCCACCAGACCGCCGCACTGGGCGGACTTAACTTTCTTTCCCCCTACTTGCAGGCTCACGACATCGGTGAAGAGTGGCTCATAAGTTAATCTTTCACCTTTTTGGATACCAAAGCCTGGACGAATCTCTATCTCATCACCCACTTGGAATTTGCCCTGAAGGATGCTGCCACCCAAGACCCCACCTTTCAGATCCTCAGCCAACGTGCCAGGTTTGTTTACGTCGAAAGAGCGAACGACGTACATTATCGGCGGCAAACTCGGGTCTCGTTTAGGTGTAGGAATGTACTCTTCCATGGCTTGAATCAAAACATCAATGTTGACGTTATGCTGCGCAGAAATAGGAATAATAGGCGCACCTTCGGCGACGCTGCCCTTCACAAAATTCACGATTTCCTGATAACTATCCAAAGCGCGCTTCTCGTCGACCAAGTCAATCTTGTTCTGCACTATGACCAGATTCTTAATTCCGACAATCTCCGCGGCAGCCAAATGCTCCCTAGTTTGTGGCTGAGGACAAGCCTCATCAGCGGCGATAACCAGAAGTGCGCCGTCCATAATCGCCGCGCCAGATAGCATCGTCGCCATAAGCGCCTCATGGCCTGGAGCATCAACAAAGCTTATAGCGCGCACAAATTCGCATGGGGCTTTGCAGTTTGGACAGACGGTTTTTGTGGTGTAGCATTCAGGAGCGTTGCAGTTTGGGCACTTATAGATTGCTGCGTCAGCGTAGCCTAGTCTTATGGTGATGCCTCGGCGGAGTTCTTCGCTGTGTCTGGAAGCCCAGATGCCTGTCAAAGCTTGGACCAGCGTGGTTTTTCCATGGTCAACATGACCGATGGTGCCTATGTTAACCTCTGGCTGTGCTGGAAGTTGATGTTTGCCTTGGGGGGTTGTCATGGTTATCCTTTCATATTTGAGTCGGGGAAGATAAAAGAGTTATGCGCTGGAAAAAAGATGAAAAAATCGGTGATTTCGGCTATTCTGCGGGTTTCGACTCTGTCTCTTCAGAAGGTTTTTCCTGGTTAGGCATCTCTTTTGGTGTTTCTGTCTTCTCCGCCTTTTCCGCTTTTTTCTGTGGTTTCCCCGTTACGGTCATATTTATCTGGGCGATTTCCTCGGTGATGACGTTGCCCCTGATGGTTTTTCTGCGTCTTTCTCCCTCTCGTTTAGGGTGAAAGCCTACTCCCCCACTGAGCATGGTGCTGGTTCTGACACCTCCATGAATGTCGGGACGCATCGGAAAACCATCCTTGTCAGCGCCGCCCGTGATGCGCAGTTTGTGGCCGCCTTGCCCCATGACAGAACCGTCTATGGTTTCTCCTAGTCGTCTGCCAATAAGAGGCACCGCACGCGAGCCCTCAAGCTCCACAACCTGCGACTTTCCCGTTTCAGGGTCGGATACGATTATTTTAAACTTTGCCATAGTCAGACTTACGCTCCGTAAAGACCATTGTTAATGAAGCTTACTGAAAAGTGACGCGCTTGTTTATTAAGGATTTGCCCCGTCCAAGGTTTGATGGCGACGCGTATTGAATAACCTTAAAAACTGGCAGATTTAAAGTAGCACATCTCGAGCGTGGGATAAGTCTTGAAGGATTTGAACCAGAAAACCGCACAAATTCTTGAACAGCACGAGAAAGATGTCGTACATTTTTGTTCAAGACTCATTCAAGCAGGCGGAGAGAACCCTCCGGGCGACGTGTCAAAGGTGGCAGAAGTCGTTGAAGCTTTCCTCACTGATTATGGAGTTTCTTTTAAGAAATACGAGCCCGCGAAGGGACATACCGACATCTTAGCAACCGTAGGCAAGGGAAAGCCAACGATAATCCTCTGCGGACACATAGATGTAGTTCCAGCGGGCGACCACAAAAACTGGAATTTCCTTCCTTACAGCGGTAAGATAGAAGAAGGCACAATCGTAGGCAGAGGCGCCTCGGACATGAAAGGTGGAATCGCAGCCATGCTAATGGCAGCCGCGGCTTTGAAGCAAGTGGAAAAAGAATTGGGTGGAACTGCAGTTTTTGCGGCTGTCTGCGACGAAGAAACGATGGGTCCAGCGGGTGCGATTTGGCTGCTCAAGAACCACAAACTTGCTGGCGACGTCTGCTTAATCGCAGAGCCCACGGGTTATTTGCATTCAGGCTACTCAGTAATCGCTGGTGAACGCGGCAACCTGTGGATAAGACTAACTGCAAAGGGCAAACCCGCACATGGAAGCACACCCGCCCTCGGCAAAAACGCGATTCTATCATTAACGCGGTTCATAAATAAGATATACACCCTAGAGAAAACGGCTGTAAAAACGCCAAAAGATGCAAAAACACTAATTAGAAATGGCAAAATTAACATGGCAAGAATAGCCAAAAACATGGAAATAAAACCCCAAGAGCTCACGAGAACCATGGATCACTACACTGTTAACCTTGGAACTATACATGGCGGAACAAAGGTCAACGTAGTGCCCGACCGATGCGCAGCAGAATTTGATATAAGAGTCCCCGCTGGCGGAAACCCAGACGCGGTTGAAGAATTCGTTAAGCTCATACTGCCAGAAGACATCGAGTGCGAAGTCATCAACCGCACATTGGCTTCTTACACGCCGGCAGATGAGCCACTCATAAAAATCCTGCAGACACATGCAAAGGGCGCACTGGGTTATAAGCCTCCGGCGTCGTACGCGGCTGCAACCAGCGACGCGCATACTTTCAGGGAAATGCTAAAGACACCAACGGTTGCTTTTGGACCAGGGTATTGCGATGTTTATCATGCCGACAACGAGTTTGTCCGCGCGAAGGATGTGGTGGATGCTATGAAAGTTTATACGCACACCATAATCGATTACTTAGGCAGGTAGATTTTCTAGACTCTTGCTTTTTCTGTGCTTAACGTAAAATAAAACGCCAACACAGCACACAGTCACTCCGGCGATTATAAGCACTTCCGCCATGTTTCTGTTCAAGGATTCAGAGATGAAGCCGAACGGGTCTACGCCTTGTTGGAACGTGATTTCGTCATAAGCCCATATGCGAAACCCGTGGGTTGAGAGGAAATCCTTGTACTCTCGTACTTGTGCTACGTAATTCGTTTGAATAACATTCATGTATTGCACAACGTTCTGCGTAGTCACAACCGCGGTTTCAA
>DATKLC010000033.1:0-12689 GCA_035542635.1 Candidatus Krumholzibacteriaceae bacterium
GGACTCGTATTAATGGTACTGGGATTCTTCTATTCGCCACGCTACCTTATTACCGCTTTCCAGAGAAAGCGTATTCAACAGAGCTCATGATAAGAAATAGACAGTTTGCTTAAACGCTCGTTATTTTTTAACCATTCCAAAAGCAAGCTCTCGCCACTTCTCACGCCAACTCTTCCACCCTGTCTTTACGAGATTCTCCCTGTTCTTGGGTTCCTCCGCAACCCATTCCAGAAGCGCCCAGAAACGCCTCTTATCTTCCAGACTTTCTGCTGGAACCCCTACTTCTTCACACCATCTTACGAAGCTTCTCTCAACCATCTCTTGAAGTTCACCAGTGATTTCCACTTCTACCACATCGAACCCCTGCTCTCGCAAGTATCCACGTATGCTGGAGAGAACGTACCCTGAGCACACCTTAAAACGAGTTTCCTCTTCAGGCTGCATCACCTTAACGATTTCCTCTGCAATCTTCACAGCGTCATCCAAGTACTGCTTATTCTCAAAATTAGGCGACTGGAAAGATGAGACTGGAATCCTGCGCTCCATATACCTACGGTCTGGAAGTTTAAGGGCACCTATCACCACGCCTAGAATAAAGTCCCCCCACCCAGCATCATCAATCAAAATCTCCATTCTAACCGAAAACCGATCCAACCCCAACACACTCCACAACGCGAACAATGCATAGACGAACTCTACTCTAGCCTTCTTTTATCAGTTTCCACCACAAGACTTTAATCGTGTCAACGTTAGAATAATTCTCCTTTTAGATTGCTATGAGCCAGAGTCAAGAACTCCAAAAGAGGCACCCTAGAGTAATTCTGCTTCATACAAGATTACCGCGCTGTTTTGGGACACTAAAACAACACATCATTATCTGCAACGAATGCTCAAAACAATTCGAATGCCTACAACAATACAAAACACACCAACCACTCCAGCAGCACGCTTAGCGCAAACGGATCAGTCAGCACACCGCTTGGCTAAACAACCGAAAGAACCGAAAAAACAGGGTCGAGCTCAAGCACTTGTCCGTAACAAAAAGAAAATGAGGGAAATCTGCGCATCTACGGGCGATTTTCCATTCTTACTTCTTTGCGGGCTTACTTTTCTTTCCTTTGGTTTTTTTGGGCACCATTCTAGCCTCAAACTCCTATTTATGCCGTTTTTCCTTTTAAATTTTGTCCGTCACAAAACCAACTTTCGGTTAGATCGGTCTCCAGCAGAGAGAAATCACACGCGAAATCTCCTTTTTTTCTCTTCTCAGAAACACGATGCCAACTACTTATCTAGCCCACGATTATGAAGACGCTCATGTTCCCAAGCTTCGAAGTCTACGGGAGGGTTGACGATTTCGCTTTCAGGCTTTTTCTCCAATTTCGCTACGCCATTTGGGCATCCTGTGACGCACAGACCGCAACCGATACATTTCTTACGGTCCACCACTGACACTCCTTCTTTTTCGGAGATAGCATGCACTTGGCATCTCTTCCTGCATATTCCACAGCCCAAGCATTCTTCAGCGTCGATTACAGCATAGTAGTTCGCGTAAGCCACGGAATTCTCAATGCCCCAATCGGTTACTCCCCTGAGAATGCCACAGCAACATCCACAGCAGTTGCAGACATAACCAAGTCCATTCATCACGTTGCTAACAGTGTGCACAAGACCCATCTCCTCTGCCTTATCAAGAAAAGCCAGCGCTTCCTCCTTCGAAATATCATCTTTATCAGGCTGTCTCTCGGCTGAAGAGAAGCTTAGGCAAGTCCTCAAGGGGAAATCACAACGACGACCGATGTAATCCTGCTGCACTCTGCAGATACAGTCATTCAAACGAAATGATTTGGAGCTCAGAAGAATAGCTTTCACATCATCATAAGGAAGAATCCATTCAGACTTGACTGCCTTCTGAGCGGGAACAACACGGTGCAAAGCTGGCTGAGGCTTCATGATTCCAACAGCTCCACCATGCGCCAAATAGTCCTCAACCAAATGAGCTAGCTCGTGATCCATATTTTCCAGTTGTGATTCGTAGATGCCTACGACAAAAGGCGCCAGCCTAAAGAATGCTCTTTCACCTTCTTTACAGCTCCATAGAAGTCCTCGCTTCGCCATCTCTGCCAACTTTGCTTCAGCCTCTTTGGGTGGAAGGCCAACACGGGTGGCAATAGTCTCAATGGGCTCCATGGAACCCTCCATTTGGCTTGCCAACGAAGCCTCTTCAGGGGAGAATATCTTCTGCAAGATTCTGATTTCAACATTTGAGGCCGTTCTTGGGAAACCGTTTGGCAGTCTGTTTAAGGCTTCTGCAAGTTGCTCATAAACATGATTGCTCAACAGTTTCGTGCTCCATTGAGGTTATTGCATATTGCTTCTATTTAATATTGGCTCGCACTTGGCGCACTCGTTTTCTCATCGAATTTGATGAAGCCACCTTATTTCAAGTTTGAAAACGATGAATGACATGTCAAGCACGCTAAACCTTCGAAGAGGAAGACAAATTAGTAGAAGCAGGCTTCGAATATGTGCGCTACAGTGACAAGGACGAAGTTGCTATATACCGTAAACGCAAAATGAAAAAGCAGTATTATTCGCGCTCCGGTAGTATAGTCCGGTTAAGTATGGCGGCCTCTCGAGTCGCCGACCCGGGTCCAAATCCCGGCCGGAGCACCATTTTGTCGTGACGCACGCCGGAAGAGTCTACGGATAGTTTTAAATATCATAGCTGATGCTTCTAGCTTCAATACATGTAAGAAAGGAGAAACGAAAAAATGAGCGGCGCAGATATCGCTTGGGTTGCTACTTCAACCGCGCTCGTAATGTTAATGACTCCTGCTCTGGGTTTCTTCTATGGGGGACTCGTGCGCAAGAAGAATTTGGTCTCGACTTTGTCTCAATGTTTGACAATTTTCGCAGTTGAGAGTCTAGTGTGGGCGATTTGGGGTTACAGTCTCGCTTTCGCCCCCAGCGCCTTAGGAATTGGCTTTATTGGTGACCTGTCAAAAGTTGGGTTATACAACGTCACGCCCTCAACACTGATACCGCAGGTTTATTCGTTCCAGCAAAATATCCCGGAATTTTTGTATTTCGCTTTTCAACTAAAGTTTGCGGCGATAACCCCTGCGTTGATCATAGGCGCGTTTGCAGGGAGGATTAAGTTCCGCTCTCTCCTGATATTCGTCATCTTGTGGTCGACGTTTATCTATTTACCCATCGCACATTGGATTTGGGGTGATGGAGGATGGTTACGTTCATTGGGAGTTGTAGATTTTGCAGGCGGATTGGTAGTGCACATGTCAGCTGGATTCTCTGCTTTAGCTGCCGCGTTGGTTATCGGAAAAAGCAAGGACTTGGGTTTGAAGGAGTTCAAGCCAAACAATATTCCCTATGTAATTCTAGGCGCGGGACTGTTATGGTTTGGATGGTTCGGCTTCAACGCTGGCAGCGCATTAGCAGCAAACGATGTGGCAGTCTCCGCTCTAGTCACAACTAACTTAGCAGCAGCAGCTGCAGCAGTAAGCTGGATGATAGTTGACTGGGTCTTGAAGGGAAAACCCTCGGCGGTGGGCATCGCCGTTGGTGCCGTTTGCGGCTTGGCCGCAGTGACTCCAGCAGCAGGATACGTAGGAATTCCTGCGTCGATTATCATTGGGCTAGTTGCAGGCGTCCTCGCGAATTTGGTGGCAAACTGGCGCTCCAGTAGACTGAGATTCGATGACACCTTAGATGTCTTTGCCTGCCATGGAATCAGCGGAATGTGGGGCTCACTTGCTACAGGATTGTTTGCGTCAGCAGCCATCAATGGAGTAGGTGGCTTGTTCTTCGGCAACTCGAGACAGTTTCTCGTGCAGGCTTTAGCTGTCGTGGTGGTCGCGGCCTTCGCTTTTGCGGGTTCGTTCTTATTGATGAAAATCATTGACAAAATCACGCCGTTGCGAGTGAGTCCAGAAGAGGAAGAAAAAGGGCTAGATCAAACTCAGCATGGCGAAGAAGCCTACGGGGAAGAATAGCGCCTTTCAGTTTCAAAAACCTAACTAGTGGCTATAGAAAGATTATGTAGGCCTTCTAGTTGAGGCAAAGTTAATTACAAAAGGTCTTCCTACATGAAGCGCAATATCAAGTTACCACAATCCTTTGAAGACTGAAATGCTATTTCTAACGTGCAGAACTTAAAGCGCAATCTGCCCAAGCTATCTTCTACTGTAGCGTCCTATTAGTTCTCCTTTGGCTAGAATGTGTCCTTGCATGGCTTTTTCAAAATCTTTCTTTCTCGAATTAGCGCTTATGCTAAGTTTAGTGTCTAGAACGTAGACTTCAAAGAAGTACCTGTGCGTTCCGCCACTGTGCTTTTCAATTCTTCGACAAAACAAAAGGGTAAATTAATATCCGTGATGAAACGCTTTCTTCTTCTCTGCAAAACAGGAGCCTGTCAAATGTGAAAAAAGAGATGGCTGTTCGCGAAGGGCTTAGACACTTACCCATAAGACCCGTATACTTAGCGTCTGCCGAGCACAACGGCAAGAGAAACATCATAAGCATAGGCATGTTCGCATACTTCTCGGGAAAACCCACTATTGTCGGCATCGGAATAGCGCCCTCAAGATACTCGTACGACCTGATTCGCAAAAGCGGCGAGTTCGTGGTCAACATTGTCGACGAAAACCTCATCGAAGCCGTACGAATCTGCGGAGAACAATCAGGCAGAGACGTCGACAAGTTTCAGTTAGCCAAACTGACTCCAGAAAAAGGTGCAAAATTGAACGCTCCGCTCATAGGCGAAAGTCCAGTCAGTATCGAGTGTAAGGTGGTTAAGGAAGTCGAAATGGGCGACCATGTGTGGTTTATGGGCGAAGTGCTGGCGACTAGCGTGCGCGAAGGCTACGACTGGAAGGAAGGCTTATTGTTCAAATGGATAGGCGAAGATGGCTTCTACTACAAAGTCGGGAAGAAAATAGACGAATACTAAAACTTCTCCGATGCTTCTTGAACCACAGACAACAGCTCTACTGCCCCCTCGGATATCTTGTACTGTATCGTCAACTGACCACCCTTGCTCAACGAAGGCACCTTCTCAACAATCCTCGCTGCCAAAAGCACCCTCAAATGCTTCTCAACTGTGGACCTATGTCGATTCAATTTTCTAGCCATGGCGCCTGGATTAGAGGTTCCTTTTCGGATTAATTCCAGAATCTGTAGTCGCGTTTTGGACGCCAAAGCGTTCAGAAGTTTTTCAGTTTTTTCATAATTGCTCATTTCTTAGCGCCATTCTCGAGAGTCTATTTGCCGTTTGGCAGATAAATTTGCCGATTAGCCGAAAAAGTTTATGACTTGCGAATAATTTCGCCAAATGTGCTGGAAAGGATTATCTTACACGTCCTCTTTCTGTAGAGGATACCTTCACGTGCGAGGTGTTATTGTGTCTTCCAAAGTAGCCATAGTGAGGTTTGACGAAGGCGACGTACAACAAGCCTTCCAACAAGCGCTTAAACTGATCGGAGGAATAGACGACTTGAACACAAAAAAACGAACCGTCGTCATCAAGCCAGGAGTTTTCCACCATAAGAAAAAGAATCACACCACGCTTGACGTGCTGAACGCAATTATAAACGGGTTCAGTAAGGCGCCGCAGGTTTTTGTGGCAGAGTCAGACAACTACAAAGGTACGGGTTCCGAACGGCTTCAAATCTGGAAAGAAGCCTACACAAACCGTGTCGTGCCGTTCAACCTCTCCGAAGACACGGACACTAAAAAGGTCAAAATCGCAGACGAAAACATCGGCTTATCACAGATACTATTCAAGCCTAACGTCTTCGTGAGCACGCATGTTCTACGCAAGACCGAATACGGAAGCGTTCTTAAGAATCTGATGGGTTTGATGCCAGAGCCGAAAAAAGCACGGTTTCACAAGAAACTGCCCACAGTCCTCATAGACGCCTACGAAGCCATCGGCGGAATAGACTTCGCAATAATCGATGGAACCCACGCCTACGCGACTGTATCTCTAGACAAGGGCATTAAAACGAATACACTCATCGTGGGCAGAGACGCAGTTGCCGTGGACACAGTCGGCGCGACTATTATGGGCGTGAAGCTGCAGAAGATGCCCATACTGCAAGAAGCCATAAAACGAGGCTTAGGTGAAGGCGACGTTGAAAAAATCCAAATCTTGGGCGCATCCATAGAAGCCATCAAAGAAAAACTTCGACAAAGGAAATGAGGCTGCATTTCAGACATCGAGTAGACTATTCTTAATCTAGATAAACAGATTTTTCAATATGATGTTCTCTATTATTGCTTATGAAACCTGATTTTGAAATCAACGAATACACCGTGCCCATCTCTGATTTTTTAACTCTTCGGATATACTCCGATACAAGGCCACACAACTGGAAAACTGCAGATCTGCAGAAGGGCTTGATTCTAGTCTACAAAGGCGCGGAAACGATCGGAGAAGGAACGGGTTTTGGGGTTCCCGTAGTGAAATACGATGATGAAACGTATTTTTCTGGGACTTCTCGCGTTTATGTGTCTCAGCAGAAATGGCCCATAGTCGTTCGGAAAGAGTTTTCCATGGATAAGATTGCGCGTAACAAATTCAAAGGCATCCGTTTGGAAAACAAAAAACTGCGTGGCGTGTTAAGGCGGAATGCCGAACTGTATCAGGGTCATAGGCATTTGAGATCTCTGCTGCTGAAAGACATTTACATGAAAGCAGGTATCCAGTCGAGCTTTGTAAACACTGCATCCGTGAGCAAAGCGATCGTAACCTACTGCATAAGTCGAGACTGCGTCAAAGTGAAAGCTGACTTTACCCTTCTCAAGAGAAAGAATATTCAAAAGCTTTTCATGTTTAACGAACAAGGAACAAGATTCTTTAGAAAATATACTGATTCAACGGGCATCTGTGCGGTTGATAGGGAAATCGGCGCTTGGGATGTGGTGGAGGCTGAATGGGCGAGCATCACAAACCTGCAAGGCGATATCGGATTTCGCTTAAAGAACGCAAAGAATAGTGTTCTGCGTCGAGGACAGGAATTTCTTGAAGACTGCCTAGATTGGGTGGGATTTGACTATGAAATCAACCCCAAATGCTCAATCTATGAATACAACATAGAAATCTTGAAAGCCTAACAGAAGACTTTCTCTACTTTTGAAACAGCAAGACTTTTAGAGACATAAAAAACAATTACTAGAAAGAGTGAGTGTGGAAAAATGGGTCTCTTCAATCCGTATGCTTTCTTTCTCTCTGATGTGAATCTGCTGTTGCAGATGGTGATTTTTGCTGTTTTGCTTGCGGGGTTTTTGCTGGCAAAATTTAAACGTAGCTTCATGAAACACGGAATAACAATGCTTGTTGCCCTCGTGCTGCACACTGTTTTGATTTTTGGCATCATGGTGCCTTCATTGCTAAGCTTGGAAGAGGCAGGACTGCTTGCTAATCTCTCCGGTCGCCTCGCGCTTTTTACCGTTCCTCATGCGATTTTGGGCAGCATAGTGGAAATATTTGCGATATATCTTGTGGGAACATTTCTATTCAATCGTGTCAACGTTAAATCATGCTTCAAAAACAAACGACAGATGAAGGTCACTATAATTCTGTGGTTCCTGGAGATAATCTTAGGAGTCTACATTTACATCCTATTATATGTGCCAATTTAGCCTGTACTAGCAGATGCAGCGGTTTATTCTTTCCTCAAGCATCGGTTTAGGCATGGCACCCACTATGCGGTCCACGAGCTTGCCATCCTTGAACACCAACAACGTTGGGATGCTCATTATATTGTAATTGCAGGTGACGTCAGGATTTTCGTCAACGTTCAACTTTCCAAAAGTTATTTTTCCACTGTAATCTCGCGCCATCTCGTCAACGATAGGGCTCACCATTCTGCATGGGCCACACCATGGCGCCCAGCAATCAATAACTACGGCTGGGTTTTTTTCGACGGTTTCTTTGAATGTCGCGTCAGTCACTGTCATTGGTTCGCTTGAGCCTGTTGCTTTGCTTCCTGTTTTTTTCATCAGGTCTTTCATCTTCTCTTTCTTTATTTTCTCTAATTCTTTATCATCCGTCATCTTGACACTTCCAGTTATGCCCAAAATATTCTCCTTGCCAGTTAATTAGGTTTCTTTAAGCATAGTTCCAGCCTCACCAAAGGCTTAAACGGATTAGTCGACTGAACCGTCTTGAAACCGAGTTCTTCAAAGATTTTTAGCGGTCCTCTATAAGTCATACCCGCACTGAGCTTTCGTCTGTCCCTTGTCGTGGTCATCGGATAGCCCTCAACGATTCTGACGCCACGTTTTTTCATCGCCTCCACAGAAGCCCTCAAAAGCCCTCGTGCCAATCCCTTCCCTCGCCATTTACGGTCAATGAAAAAACAAGTTACCGACCAAACATCGCTTGTGTCATCGCGTTTGTACGCACGAACTCTCGCCAAGCATGGAAAATCAGTCCTCGGTCCGAATGAACACCATCCTACTGTTTCGTCGCCAGCAAAAGCCAGCATACCGTGCGCTTTACCCTTCTGAACAAGACTCTTAAACGCTTCTTTCGCTCTATTGCCTTGGAACTCTTTCCAGTTCTTCTGACTTTCAACGCGCCACCACATACACCAGCAACCGCCACACCCACCGTTCGGATCAAACAGACGCTCGAAAGCATGCCACAAGTCGGGCCGTAATTCTTCGAAGCGAAAATTCTCAGCCGTCACAGATTTTTCTCCTTTTAAGGGGGTTTTTTAGACACGAAGCATTACCGTATTCACGTATTTCTTTATTACGTCGGCAAAACAGGCGATGACTTCTGACGAATAGGGCTTAACGTCGTGGAAAGTTTTGTCCAGAGTGTCGTCTGGAATAAACTGTTGCAGTGCAAGGCGCTTTGCATCTTTAGCTAATTCACCTATCTTTGGGATGTCTTCTGCGTCAACAAAACCCGGCACAACCGTGGTCCGAAACTCGTAATCCACTTTACCCTGTTTCAGCATTTCAACCGTTCGCACATAACTTTCTGTGCTCTGCGCGCCCAGAAGATTATACTTCTCCAAAGAAGCTTTCACGTCTAACGCGACGTAATCCAAGTATGGCAAGCACTCTTCCAACACGTCGGGAAAGAAACCGTTAGTATCCAGTTTCACAGCGAACTCCCTTTGCTTGAGTTCTGCCAAAAATTTGGGCAAGTCTTTTTGTGTTGTTGGCTCGCCACCCGTGATAACTACTGCTTTCACGTGTCGCTTTCTCGATTCAAGAACCTGCAGCACTTGGTCTTCTGCTAGAAAAGGTCCTTCGGGTTCTAGAACCAGTCGCCAGTTGTGGCAGAAGGGACAGCGCAGGTTGCAGCCAGCTGTAAATAACACCGAGGCTATCTTGTTCGGAAAGTCGATAAGACTTGTTTTTTGGAGTCCGCCGAACTTCAAGGGTGGTTCACTCATTTGGCAGCGGTCATCATTACCGGCTGGTCGTACATTTTCCGTATGTTGAACTCTGCCTGTTTTCCGTCGTTCCATTGGTCCACTGGTCTAAGGTAGCCTACGACTCGGGAGTAGACTTCGCAGCTGGCGCCGCATGTGGGGCATTTTCTGTTTTCGCCCTTCAGATAGCCGTGTGTCGGGCATATGCTGAACGTGGGTGTTAATGTGAAGTAGGGTAGATGGCAGCTTTCGGCTACTTGTCTTACGAGGCTGGCCGTGGTTTTCCATGAGTGTACTCTTTCGCCCAAGTAAATGTGGAACACTGTGCCGCCTGTGTACAACGTCTGTAGGTGGTCCTGATGCTCCAACGCTTCGAAAACGTCGCTCGTATAGTCCACTGGCAACTGAGTCGAGTTAGTGTAGAATGGCTCCACACTGGGCGAAAGATACTTCTCATTCGCCACCTTAATCGCTGGATACTTCCTCTTGTCAATACGCGCAAGACGATATGAAGTTCCCTCCGCAGGCGTGGCTTCGAGGTTGTATATGTTTCCTGTCTCGTTTTGGTAGTCTGAGAGCTTGTTCCGCATGAAAACCAAGGTCTTCATGGCGAATTCGAGTCCTTCCTTGGTGGTTATGTCGTGTCCGAACATGTTGAGCAGTGCTTCGTTCATTCCAACCAAGCCGATTGTGGAGAAGTGATTCTTCCAGTAGTTGCCGAATTCGACTTGCACGGCGCTCAAATAATGCTTAGAATACGGGTACAACCCGGCTTCTGTGAATTGTTCCAGCACCTTTCTCTTTATTTCCAAACTATCTTTTGCCGTATCCATAACTTCGTTCAAGCGTTCGAAGAACTTACCTTCATCCTTCGAGAGAAAACCGATTCTTGGCAGATTAATAGTCACAACGCCTATCGAGCCTGTCAACGGGTTGGCTCCGAAGAATCCGCCGCCTCGTTTGCGTAGCTCTCTGTTATCGATTCTCAAGCGGCAACACATGCTTCGCACGTCTTCGGGTTTCATGTCGCTGTTTATGAAGTTGGAAAAATACGGCACACCATACTTGGCAGTCATTTCAAAAATCCTTTCTGCAATGGGCGAGTCCCAGTCGAAAGTCGAAGTTATATTGTACGTCGGTATCGGAAAAGTGAACACCCTGCCCATTGCGTCGCCGTTGCATAGCACGTCTGCAAACGCGGCGTTAAACATGTCCATTTCGGGCTGAAAATCGCCGCGTGGGTCGTTCATTATTTTTCCGCCAGCGAGCACGGGTTCGTTTTTCATGAATTCTGGAACTGTCAAGTCCAAGGTGACGTTGGTGAAGGGCGTTTGGAAGCCGACTCTGGTGGGCACGTTTATGTTGAAGAAGAACTCCTGCAACGCTTGTCGAACATCACGTTCACTTAGGTTGTCGTAACGAATGAACGGAGCCAAGTAAGTGTCAAAGTTACTGAACGCCTGTGCGCCAGCTGCTTCTCCTTGAAGCGTGTAGAAGAAATTAACTATCTGCCCCAAGGCGGTCCTGAAGTGTTTCGCTGGTGAGCTCTCGATTTTTCCCCCCACTCCGCCGAAGCCTGAAAGCAACAAGTGCACCAGGTCCCAGCCGACGCAGTATGCGCCTAGTACGCCGAGGTCGTGGATGTGCATGTCGCCAGAGAAATGCGCGTCTCCTATGCTGGGCGGGTAGATTCTTGTTATCCAGTACTTTGCCACTAGAGTTGAGGAGAGATAATTGTTCAAGCCCTGAAGCGAGTAGCTCATGTTGGAGTTTTCGCGGACGCGCCAATCTTCCACTTCTAAGTATTGATCCACCAAGTCAGCAGAGCTTAGGAGCGATGCGAGTTCTCTTAGGTCTTGGTGTTGCTTACGGTATAAAATATAGGCTTTGGCGGTCTTTGCATTGCCGTTTTCTATGAGCGTCTTTTCCACAGTGTCTTGGATTTCTTCTACTGTGGGGACGCCTTCGTCTCCGAAGCGTCGTTGTAGTTCTGCGACTACTTTGTTGCTTATTAGTTTGGCCTGTTCTTTGTCTTTTCCGCCTACGGCTTTGGCGGCTTTCCATACGGCGTTTGTTATGCGTTCTTGGTCAAATTCGGCTAATCTGCCTTCTCTTTTTCTTACGTATTTCATTTTTTTCTTACCTCTCTTAGTACAGTTTGGAAATCTTCTGGCTCTTCAAATCGCCTGTAAACCGAAGCAAATCGCACGTATGCCACGCGGTCCAATTTCTTTAAATGCTTGATCACGAGGTCGCCGATTTCCTGTGAAGTTACTTCTTCTTTTCCCTGCGCCATCAAATCTTGCCTCACCTGTTCTGCCAAATCACGAATTTGTTCCAGAGAAACGGGTCGTTTTTCGCAGGCTTTCTGTAAGCCTCGGATGATTTTGTCCAGGTCGAAGCGTTCTGTTCTGCCGTCTTTTTTGCGTACCATGAGTTCGAATTTTTCTATGTACTCGTATGTAGTGAAGCGTCTTTCGCAGTTGGCGCATTGTTTGCGTCTTCTGAGGGCGTTGTTTTGTGAGTCTCGTGTTTCGAGAGTTCTTAGGTCTTCTGAACCGCAGTAGGGACATTTCATGATTTGCTTCAATCTCTTAGCGTTTTTAGAAGTCGCCTCACGCTATATACAGCGTTCAGTTTATAAGGCTTCTTAACAACGTGATGAGAATAAACACACAGCATCCCTGCAGAGAAAATGGAAAACATAGACACCAATAACAACAAAAGTTAAGCAGAGATTTTTGGCGTATGTTTGAAAGCCTTAAATTAACTTACACTCTTTTAGTGTGTGAATCTGCTCTGCGCTCCTTTAGACCCGGTTCACTATATGACCCAAATAGGATCCAAATATGCCCAGCACTCTTTGGGCTAAAATAGGCGCAGGGTAGTAGAGCGTTCTTGGGCTAATTTGTGCTCGTCTTTTAGGTGTCGCAGTTGAGGGGAACACTCCATGAGAAGGGATCGTCTTGTGCTGCTATAACTTGACTGCACTTCTTACACGATTCAGTTTTCATGCTTCTCTGTCTAATCAATTTCCTCGACAAGTTCTTTCACTCTTTTCTCAATTTCGTCCCTAATCTCTCTCACTTTCTCAATTGGTTTTCCTTTAGGGTCTTCAATTTTCCAGTCAATAACTTTGCCAAGTAGCGGTGCTGGGCAAAATCCTTGAGCACTACAACCCATCACAATTATCCTATCTGCTTCTTGAACCATCTGGTTGGTGATTTGCTTAGGCTTATTCTTAGAGATGTCAATCCCCCTTTCTTGCATGACTTGAAT